>JAZSIW010000144.1:0-29157 GCA_045534025.1 Eubacteriales bacterium
CAGCGTTTACGACCTTATACACACCTTTGCATCCGTTAACAATGAGGATGGTCCCTACAAGGGATGTGCCAGACGTGCAGGTGACGTTCCCGTGGTTTACGCAGACCCCGCCAAAGCAAGGGAAGAGCTTGGCTGGGAGGCAAAGCGTGAGCTGGACGATATGTGCAGAAGCAGCTGGAACTTTGTAAAAGACAAATAATTTACGCTTTAGGTGAAAACAATGACAGATATATCCAAAATACGCAATTTTTCTATAATAGCCCATATTGACCACGGCAAAAGCACTTTGGCCGACCGACTTCTTGAGTATACGGAGGCGGTTTCCAAGCGTGAGTCTGTGGACAGAATGCTTGACAGTATGGAGTTGGAAAGAGAGCGCGGCATTACTATTAAGGCGAGGGCTGTTAACTTTAAATACAAGGCTGACGACGGCGAGCTGTATGACCTTAACCTGATAGACACCCCCGGCCACGTAGACTTTAACTATGAGGTTTCACGCTCCTTGCAATCCTGCGAGGGGGCTTTGCTCGTGGTTGATGCCACACAGGGCATTCAGGCGCAGACTCTTGCCAACGCATACTTGGCCGTTGATAACGATTTGGAGATTTTACCCGTTATCAACAAAATGGACCTGCCCAGCGCCGATATTGAAAGAACTAAGAACGAGATAGAAGAGGTTGTGGGCATTCCTGCTGACGATGCGCCTGCCATATCCGCAAAGATGGGCACAAACATCAAGGATGTACTTGAACAGATAGTAAAAGCAGTTCCTGCCCCTATCGGCGACGAAAATGCGCCCCTTAAGGCTTTGATATTTGACTCTTACTACGACTCATACAAGGGTGTTGTGGTTTATATCAGAGTGAAAGACGGCACCGTTAAGGTGGGTGACACCGTTAAGATGATGCACACGGGCGCAAGCTTTGAGCTTGTGGAGGTTGGCACGCTTTCCGCCTTCGGCTTTAACCCCAAGGGCGTGCTTTCCGCAGGTGAGGTTGGCTATTTCACCGCAAGCATAAAGAGCATTGCGGACACCGAGGTTGGTGATACGGTTACCCTGCTTGACTCTCCTGCCGATGAGCCCTTGCCCGGTTTTAAGAAGGTTCTTCCTATGGTTTACAGCGGTATATACCCTGCTGACGGTGCGAGGTACGGCGACCTTAAGGACGCACTTGAAAAGCTTAGACTTAACGACAGCGCCTTTGGTTTTGAGCCGGAAACATCCGCCGCTTTGGGCTTTGGATTCCGTTGCGGTTTCTTGGGCCTTCTTCACATGGAAATAATACAGGAAAGGCTTGAGAGGGAGTTTAACCTTGACCTTATAACCACCGCCCCCAGCGTTATTTACAAGATAACCGACAAAAAGGGTGAAGTACGTTATATAGACAACCCCACCAATTGCCCCTCCCCCGATGAAATTGAGGAAGCGGCAGAGCCCATTGTAAAGGCTACGGTTATTACTCCTACCGCTTATGTGGGCAGTATAATGGAGCTTTGTCAGGACAGGCGAGGCACCTTTATTGATATGAAGTACGTTGCGGGCGACAGAGCGGAGCTTCACTACGAGTTGCCCCTTAACGAGATAATTTACGACTTTTTCGACTCCTTAAAATCCAAGACCAAGGGCTACGCTTCTTTGGATTACGAGCCTGACGGTTACAAGGCATCCAAGCTTATTAAGCTGGACTTCCTGCTTAACGGTGAGAATGTGGATGCGCTCTCCTTCATCGTACACGCAGACAAGAGCTATGCGAGAGCGAGAAGGATAGTTGAAAAGCTTAAGGATAACATCCCCAGACAGCTTTTTGAGGTGCCTGTGCAGGCGGCTATCGGCGGCAAGATTATCGCCCGTGAAACCGTGAGAGCGCTACGAAAGGATGTACTTGCCAAGTGCTACGGCGGCGATATTACCCGTAAAAAGAAGCTGCTTGAAAAGCAGAAGGAAGGTAAAAAGAAGATGCGCTCTTTGGGTAGCGTAGAGCTCTCTAAAGAAGCGTTTATGGCTGTTCTTAAGATGGACGAATAACGCTGTGGCGGCGGTATATCCGCCGCCTAATTTTTTAAAATGAGGTACGCTATGTCTAAAGATCTGATGCTATACTTTCATATCCCCTTTTGCATTTCCAAATGCGCATACTGCGCCTTTTATTCAACGCCAAAGTGGGACGATGCACTTCTTGACCGCTACACAAATGCGCTTATAAACCAAGTTGCCGCTTTTTTAAACAGCGATGATTACAAGGTATTATCCGTTTATTTCGGCGGTGGTACGCCCACCGTATTGGGTGCTGAAAGGCTATGCCGAGTGCTTAATGCGGTAAAGGTAGCTTTTCGGCTTTATGAAGATGCCGAAATAACATTAGAGGCTAATCCGAAAACAATAGACGAAGACGGACTTAAGCTTTTAAGGGCAAACGGCTTTAACAGGCTTTCCTTAGGAGCGCAATCCTTTAACGACAGCACTTTGAAGCTGCTTAACCGTGCCCACACAGCGGCAGATTTTGAGGCCTGTTTCGCCAGCGCAAGAAACGCGGGCTTTGATAATATAAGCGCTGACCTGATTTTTGCCCTTCCCAACGAAAGCCCCGAAATGCTTGAATACAGCATAGACAGACTGAGCTCTTTGAAGCCGGAGCATATTTCCGTTTACGGGCTTAGCATTGAAGAAGGTACTCCGCTGTTTTTGCGCAAAAAAGAATACGCCTTCCCCACCGAGGAGGGTGAGGAGGCGCAATATGATATGCTTTGCAAAATATTAAGCAACGCCGGATATACTCATTACGAAATATCTAACTTTGCATTAAGAGGCAAAGAAGCACGGCACAATACGGGCTATTGGAAGCGTGTACCTTATTTTGGCTTTGGCGCAGGCGCACACTCATTTTTTGAGGGGCGGCGCTTTTCCACACCTGCTTCTGTCACCGATTACATAGAAAAGACCGCTGCGGGTTTTCTGTCCCCTACCGACTATGCAGTCGCACCGATTATCAATGCAACGGAAGCTGAAGAGGAACGAATAATGCTGGGACTTAGACTGAAAGAGGGCGTTAAAATAGACGAAAGCCGTGTGCCGCAGATTATCGTAAAGCAAGGACTTGGCGTATATAAAAACGGTGTTCTTGCACTTACGGAGAGAGGCTTCAGAGTATCCAACACCCTTATCAATATGATTTTAAGCTAATGATGCAACGGCGGTATTTATATCGCCGTCCGCTTTTTCTATGGCGGCTTTGCAGGTGTCATAATCCTTGCCCGTTTGATTCATAACCATACGCACAGCCCTATCCATAAGCTTTTTATTGGTGGGGCGCATATATACCATGCTGTTGCCCTTTACCCTGCCAAGACGTACCATTACGCCTGTAGACAGAGTGTTAAGTATAAGCTTTGTGGCGGTGCCTGCCTTCATACGGGTACTGCCGTTTATTACCTCGGGGCCAACCTCGGCAACTATTGCCACATCGGAGAGAGGGATGGCGGTGCTGTTTTTATTACACTGTACGGATATTGCCAAAGCGCCAAGACTGCGTGCATACTCCAAAGAACCGTGAACGCAGGGGGCACTGCCGCTGGCAGATATGGCAACACACACGTCCTTGCCGCAAAAGTCTTGCTCCTTAAGCTGAGCAACCATGGCCTCTGCGTTGTCCTCTGCACCTTCCGCCGCACGGAACGCCGCCTCCTTACCGCCTGCAATAAGCCCTTGTACCATCTCATAAGGGGTACCGTAGGTGGGCGGACATTCGGAGGCGTCAAGTACTCCGAGTCTGCCGGAGGTGCCTGCGCCCACATAAAATAGTCTGCCGCCTTCCTTAAGGCGTGCCGCTGTTAAATCTATTGCTTTTGCAAGGGCTTCTGCCGCCTCTTCAACAGCAAGGGCAACCTTTTTGTCCTCTTCGTTTATAAGCTTTACCATAGAGAGGGTATCCATCTCGTCGATATGCAAGCTCTTCTCATTTATCTGTTCTGTTTTAAGTGCGTTATATTCCATAATAGGTCCTCCAAAAAATTCTAGGTTAATTTTACTACCCTTTTGGCGAAAAGTCAAGACAATACGCATATCCCGTTGACAGAATGCGTTTTTTGCGTTAGAATAAGCATATATAATTTGAGTAGGAGGTATATTATGTTTTGTCAAAATTGCGGTGCACAACTCCCCGAAGGAAGCGCTTTTTGTAATGTATGCGGAGTTAAGATAGATTCAGCAGAGGACTCCGTTAACTACAAACAAACCAACTATGACTTTTTTGGACAGCCTGTAGATGAAAATACGGAAACTACTAAAAAGCCCAAAGTGCTTTGGCTTATTGTCAGCGGTGTAGCTCTTTTAACCATTGCTATAGTGTTAATTCTGTTACTGACAGGAGGAAACGATAAAGATTTGCTTGGAAAATGGAGTGTTACCAAAGAAGACGGTTATGAAAAAACAATATATAGCTACGAATTTTTTGATAACGGCATTTGCGAGGGTAAAATTTTTTATAAGTCAGAAAACTGGGGTGGAGATACCGATACTTATTCTCCTTCTCCTTCAAAATTCGAATACGAAACAGATGGCAACACTTTAACGCTTACGACACACGGTAGTAGCGGCAGTACCGGTACCTATAAAATTATAATAACCTTAAAGTATATTATACACGAAAACGAACTTACGCTAACACCCGTCAAAGCTGAAATTTTTAAAAACGGCGAGCTTGAAGAATCAACAACCGACTTTGACGAAGATGATGTTTTGGTTTTAACCAAGCAATATTAAAAGATTAAGAGCTTTTTATGGAACATTTACTTAAGATTATAGGTCATATACATACCGATTTCCCCACCAAGTTTGGGATTCCGCGACAAAGCGGTTTGGTAGAAGAGCTGGAAGGAAGGATAGTTTTTTTGCCTGAGTACAGCCGCGAGGAGGCATTTCGAGGACTTGAGGGATACAGTCATATTTGGCTTATATGGCAGTTTTCAGAAGCCGTAAGGCAGGATTGGTCCCCCACGGTGCGCCCGCCACGACTGGGGGGCAATAAGCGAATGGGGGTGTTTGCTACACGCTCGCCCTACCGTCCCAACCCATTGGGGCTTTCCTGCGTTAAGCTGTTAGCAATAGAGAAAGACCCCATGCACGGCACGGTGCTACGCATTGGTGGTGCTGATCTGATGGACGGCACGCCCATATATGACGTTAAGCCATACCTGCCCTTTGCAGACAGCAAGGAGTATGCCACAGGCGGATTTGCAGAAGAAAAATTTGACTATTCCCTTGAGGTAGTTCTGCCCGAGGAGCTTGCCGCAAGGGTGCCCGAAAACAAAAGACTAGCCCTTGTTAAGCTGCTTTCCGAGGACCCACGCCCCTCTTATCAGGAGGACGAGGAGCGAATATACGGCTTTTATTTCGGAAAACAAGAAATATTTTTCAAAGTGAAGGACGGCACACTTACCGTTACGGATATAAAAAATTACAGCGAGGATGTATTATGAAAAAGTTTTTATGTTTCACCTTGGTTATGCTTATGCTTATAAGCTCTTTTGCCGCTTGCGGAAATAGCAAGACCAACAAAAAAGTAAACAAAGCCGATAAGGAATCAAGCGCAGACAGCGATGTTGAATCGGTTGATAATAGCAACGTCGTGTCGACTGACGAAAGCAATGACGAGTCGGCTGATGACAACAAAGTTGAAAATATCTTTGTTGGAGAAAACGTTAAAATCACCTTAGACGAGGCGCTTGTTGCAGATAACGGCAAGGCTATTGAGGGCGCTGACCGCGTTACCAACAACAATTACAATCTTATCCCCGGAAAAACTTATGACAAAGACCCTACCATTCACGTTATCGAAGGTAAAGACTGCTGGGTTTTTGTAAAGCTTGAAAACGAAATTGAAGACATTGAGGCAATGAGTGGTACTGTTGCGTCACAGATGAAGGCAAACGGCTGGATATTGTTCAACGGAAGCGAAAACATCTACATATACAAAACCACTGTCTCTGCAGGTGAAGACATTGTTGTTTTTGAAAGATTTTCCATCGCAGGCTACATTGACAATAGTGCGCTTTCAGCATATAGAGGAAAAACTATAACGGTTCAGGCTTTTGCAGTTTCTTCCCTTGGATTTAAAGACGCTTTAGAAGCATATGTTGCATGCGAAATGAACAAGTTTTGGAACACCGATTTCACCTCCGATGTGTTGCAGGTAGGAAATGTTGATATTGAACAAACCGAGGTTTTTGATAACTCAGCCTCCATTATGCCCGGCATTGAAGTAAAGAAAGAAATTACCGTTACCAACATTGGCGAGTCGGACGCTTATATTCGTACCATTATCGCCGTTGAAGATACTTATGATATGGGAGCAGACCTCAAGTTGCACTTCAACTGCAGCTGTGCTGACGGTGAAAGCTGCAATGCATGGAATCAGCCCGACAACGGCGTTGATGACTGGCTGCAAATTCAAGTTACTGATAAGACTACCGGTCAATGGACGGTTTACACCATAGGTATATTTGACTATGCAGTAGCAGGTCTTGAAAACGCCATCCTTCCCGCAGGCGAATCCGTTAAGTCTCTCGGCAGCTTCATGATCAAGGCTGACGCAGATAACGATTTTGCTCTTAAAGCAGGTGAATCCATTGAAATTTACACCCTTACTCAGGCGGTTCAAACCTCCGGTTTCAGAACCGCAGAAGACGCTTTCGCTGCTACCTTTGACATCGGCACCATCGGTTACGAAGATGACGCTATAATTGCTGAATGGTTCGGGGAATACCTTGGTGACGGCTACACTGTAGAAGCTTTCAACTACACTGACTATGACTGGTCTCAGGCTCCTCTCGATTCAGCGATTGACATAGACGGCACCGTAACAAGGTAATAAACGCCAAATATTAAGGCTTAAATAGCATAGTTTTGCTTGTTGACACATAGGCAAAACTATGCTATTATATTATTTGGGCTTTTGCAAAAAAGTTCTAATCGGCTTTGTATAGCTATTTAACAGGAGAGCAAAATGAGCAAATTTAAGAGAGTTTTATGTTTACTTATTGCCGTGCTTATGCTTCTTGCCACCTTCACCGCTTGCGGCGATGAAAAGGCAAACGAAAAGACCGAAAGCAAGACAGAAAGCGGTGACAAGACAAGTGATGGCGCAGACAGTAACGAAAGCACCGATACTGATTCTTCTACGCCCGAAAACAACGATGCTTCTGCACCCGTAACGGAAGAAGGGACTTACACCATAAGTCTTAAGAGTGCAGGCGGACTTACCTTGTCCGGTATTGACGTATTGGTATACGAAGACAACAGCCTTTCCGACCTTGTGCAGTTCGGTCAAACCAATGACGAGGGTGTTGCAAGTCTTAAGATAACAAAAGACACAAAGGATATGGCAATAACCTTTACGGGGCTTCCCGAAGGTTATATTGTTGAAGAATATTACAGCTTCAGCGGCACTTCTACCGAGGTAGTTGTAAGCTCTGCGCCCGTAAGCGGCAAGAG
The DNA here is from genome assembly GCA_045534025.1 of Eubacteriales bacterium. Taxonomy (GTDB): domain Bacteria; phylum Bacillota; class Clostridia; order Oscillospirales; family CAG-382; genus SIG636. The sequence goes on from JAZSIW010000144.1 coordinate 7,490, forward strand.
CCTTTCCGAAACCACCATGGAGCTTGGCGACGTTATGTACGATTTTACCGTTACCGACGCTGACGGCGAAACTGTTACACTTTCCGAGCTCTTAAAGGAAAAAGACCTTGTTGTGCTTAACTTTTGGTACACAACCTGCTCCTGGTGTCTTCAAGAGTTCCCCGTTATGAACGAGGTTTATACGCAGTACAGCGACAATGTTGAAATTATTGCGCTTAACCCTCAGGACGGTGCCAATGCAGTTAAAGTCTTCGCACAGCAATACGGCTACAACTTCAGAATGGCAGACTGTCCTGCGGCATGGGCAAACACCTTTGCTGTTACAGGCTACCCTACATCTGTATTTATTGACCGCTACGGCGTGGTTTGCCTGATAGAAGCGGGTGCCATTACCACAAACAGACCCTTTGTTTCTGCTTTTGAGCATTTTACAGCCGAGGATTACAAACAGAAGCTTTGCACAGGCATCGGCGATCTTATTGCAGAAGTTAAGCCCAATGTGGAATTTGAAGGTTCTGAAGCGGTTGCAAACGCCATAAACAAGGGCGATATAGAAGTTACATACCGTCCCGAAACCGAGGACGACAATTGGGAATATTCATGGCCCTTTGCTACCGCCGAAAAGAACGGTGAAAAATGCATTTATGCCACAAACAAGGGCTATGAAGGCAGCTTTGCTATTCTTTATGCAGATATCACACTTAAAGCAGGACAGGCTATAGGCTTTGACTATCTTTCCTCCACCGAAAAGTATTCCGACATACTTTACGTTATAGTTAACGACAACGATATTTATCAGATATCCGGCAACGAAAATACCGATGGATGGAAGCCCTGCTATCCTTGGATCGCAGAAGAGGACGGCGTATATGAATTGGCGCTGTGCTACCTTAAGGATTCCGACACTAACGAAGGTGATGATACGGTTTACATTAAGGATATGCGTGCTATTGATGCGGCTGATATTGACGTTCCCACCTATATTCCCCGTAATGCAGCGACTCTTTCCGATGACGGATTAACCTACAACTATGTAGAAATCTTCCTTAACGAAAACGACAACTATTACCACGTTGGCAGCGCAGACGGACCCCTTCTTTTAGCAAATCTTATGGGGGAAAACCAACTTAACGAAGAGAAAGCCCTTTGGGATGTTCTTTATGAAGGCGACGTAATGGTTGACGGCAAAAATTACTATGACGCCATGGTTGATTATTTCTCTTACGCTTCCAACTCTGCCCTTCAAGGTGTTTGCACCGTTAATGCGCAGCTTGCGGAACATCTTAAGGTTGTTGCTGATGCGGTAGGATTTGAAGACAATGAAAACGAATGGCTTAAGGCTTGCACCTATTATGAAGCTTACGGTTGCGACGAACAGCTTGTTGACCCCATCCAAGGCGTAGCAACCTTTGCCGCCCCCGAGGCTGTAATAGGCGTTAACAAGGAAGAAAATGTTTTCTATTATGACAGAGCAATTATGCCCAGAGGCATGTTTAGAAAGTTTGTGCCCGAAAACAGCGGCGTTTACCGTATAGTTTCCCATAATGAATCCATAAACGGTGTTGACGGTTGGATCTTTGACGGCATCAGCAAGGAACCTATATACACCTACGAAGGTGGTGAAAGAACCTTTGTTGAGGACGGCGAGGTTTCCATGGTATACTATATGGAAGCAGGCAAAGAATATTTTATAAACATTGCATTTTGGGACATTTACGAAGTTGGTTATATCTATTTTGACGTTGAATACCTTGGCGCAAGCTACGATCTGTTTGAAGCAGCTTCCCCCGGGTTCTTCACTTACGATTCCAACGCAGCCGGCAACGAGATGTATTACACCATTAGCGGAGGCATTAAGCCCATACTTAAGGATGACGGCTTCTACTATCACGATTTAGGACTTGACGAGAACGGTAACCAGCTTTACGGCAGCATGATTTATGCAGATTTTACCGGCGTTACGGCTATATTCGATAAACCCATAAGCAGCGGATACGCTTACGACGATGACGGCAATATTATCAAAGACGAATCCGGCAACCCCGTTGTTGTTGACGGTATGATAGCGCTTGGTGGCTTTGACTTTAGCAAAACCGAAGACGACCTTTACATTTTGGGATATTTGAAGCTTAACAATAACGATGTTGATGCCACCCGCGAATATCTTAAGAAGATGTGGGGTGACAGCTATGACGATTATGCAGATGGCTACAAGATTGAAGATGTACTTGCGGGAATATATCACGGTGACGGTGAAGACCTTACCGAAGAGATAAGCGTTTACACCGAAAAGCTTATAAAAGACGGTTCTGTTAAAGACGGTTGCGTTCCCGTTGACGAAGAGCTGGCCGGGCTTTTGCAACTCCTTATGGATAAGTACACCTTTGAAAACGTAGAAAACTCTTGGCTTAAGGTTTGCTACTATTACAACTATTTGGGCTAATACAACATTTAGGAGAAAACAGCAATGAAAAGAAAAGGTTTAGTGATATTGTTAGCCGCATTGCTTGCTTTGAGCGCCACTCTTGGTAGCTGCGGCAGCAAGGAGGAAGAAGGCTCCTCTGCTGATGCGGCAAGTTCCGTAGCTGAAGGAAGCCTGTCCGAAAGCGTAGAAGAAAGCTCCGATATTGAAAGCAGTGAAGAAACTTCCGAAAGCTCCGATATTGAAAGCAGCGAGGAAATATCCGAAAGCTCCGATATTGAAAGCAGTGTGGAAATATCCGAAAGCGTAGAGGAAAGTTCTGAAGCTGAAAGCAGTGAGGAACTGCCTGCGGAAACCGAATATGCGGTTACCGTAAAAGCTCCTGACGGCACGCCTTGCACCTCCGGTATTGTGGTTAAATTTATGCAAGGAGACGAGCAGGCAGCGATGCAGGTGCCCAACTCCAACGGTGTGGCCGCAAAAACTTTGCCCACAGGCGACTATACTGTAGAACTTGCGTTTACAGGGGAAGAGTTCTATTATGGACAGACCGATTTGACACTAAGCGGCACAGACAGCACACTTACCATTGAGTTGTGTAACAGCCTTGACGGCGAAGCGTTTACTTTGTATGTTGCAGGTGACGAATTTAACGCATACGATGTTCCCGCAGGACAGACGGTTGTTTCGCTTACCGCAGGCATGAATTACTTTGTATTTACCCCCACAGTAGCAGGTACATACGACTTTAAGCCCTCCGCGGATAATGCAACCATCGGCTACTACGGCGGTCCTCACTTTGTACAAAGCAACAATATCGGTGAAGTAATAAACAACACCCTTACCCTTTCCGTAAGTGCATCCGGCATCAGCACCACCGGCGCAGGCACAACACAGTTTGTTTTGGGCATTAACGCTGAGGAAGATATTGAGCTTTGCGTGCTTTCAATAATCCGCACCGGCGATGCGCAGCTTACAATTGCAGATATGCCTTGGGATATTTACGAAACTACCGTAACCCTTGCTCCGTACACAGTGCCTGCCGGCGCAAATCTTATAAACTTTGATTTAACAGCCGATACCGCATACAACCTTGTCTTTAACGATGACGACAAGTTTTACCATCTTAATACTGCAGACGGTCCCATCGTTTACGTTTATCTTACCGTAGACCCCACTTACATGGCATGCTTCAATACAATTCTTGACCGTTCCGGCGTAAGCAGATACTTCTTTGACGAAGACGGCAACTGCACTAAAAAGGAAAACTATTCCAACTGCTTGCTTGAATATATTGAATGCGCCGATGAAGAAAAAGGCGTTTATCCCCTTACAAAGGATTTGGAATACATAATAAAACAGCGCGGCGAATACGTAGGTTGGTGGGATTCTACCAGCTCCGGTTATATCTTCATTGACAGGAACGGCAACCCGAACTTAAACATTAATGCAGAAAATGCTTGGCTGTTTATGTGTTGCTACTTAGGCTAAAACTTATATTTAGGAGAAACAATATGGCTATTATTAAACGCACATTTTTAGTTGTGCTTGCACTTGTTACCGTTATCTGCTTTGCCGCGTGCGGTGATGATGCCGAAAAGGAAAACGGCAAGGTTGAATCTGCAAGCACCGCAAGCTCCGATGCGCAAAACAACAGCGAAGATCTTGATAACTCAACCGAAGAATCTACCCCTGCTGTTGCAGAGTCTTCCGACGAGGAAGCTCCTGCTTTGATCGACTACACCGTAAAGGTTGTAGACGCAGAGGGTAACCCCGTTGCAGGCGCAAGCGTTCAGCTTTGCAGCGAAAGTGCATGCTTCCTTCCCTCAACTACTGACGCAGAAGGCGTTGTTGTTTTCCAAAAAGAGGAAGGCACTTACAAAGCATGCATCGCAGGTACAGAAGAATACACCTATTTTGAAGATGGCACGGAGATTACAATTGTTTACGATTCCGGCTTGGTGGATTATACCGTAAAGGTTGTGGACGCAGAGGGTAACCCCGTTGCAGGCGCAAGCGTTCAGCTTTGCAGCGAAAGTGCATGCTTCCTTCCCTCAACTACTGACGCAGAAGGCGTTGTTGTTTTCCAAAAAGAGGAAGGCGCTTACAAAGCATGTATTGCAGGTACAGAAGAATACACCTATTTTGAGGATAGCACAGAGATTACAATTGTAGTCTCTTCAGCTGAATAACGCTTTATAAGAACGCAGCGCTGATTAAAAAAGCCTATGGAACCTGAGTTCCATAGGCTCCCAGACCGCTAACAAAGGCACAGAACACGAAAAAGCAAGAAAACATTACAGTAAAGAAGAAAGTTCGGGGACAACTTCCCCGAACTTTCTGCAATTTATCATATTTTTCCATTCAAAACGAACCTCGGCTCACAGTACTAAGTACAGCTTTCGCCTCGGTTCGTCTTGTCTGCGCTCTTTCTCAGCAGTCTGCCAAGCTGATGACAAGGTTTGTCATCAGCTTGAAAGCCTATGGAACCCGAGTTCCATAGGCTTTGTTTTTGCGTTAATTCAGTTGTTTGCCAATGCGTCCTCTATAGCCGAACGCAGTTCTTCTTCCGTTACAGAGCTTACAAACTTGTCTGTTATTACGCCCTTGCTGTTCAAAACAAAGGTTACGGGATAAGCGTCGCCGCACCCAAGATAATCCGTATGATACACCTCGTGTGCAGAGTCTTTCGCAAAAATCATAAGGCTATCGCCGTAATTTTTAGAAACAAAGGACGGCGCTGTAGCAAAGCCGTTATCGGAATGAATAGCCACCACAGCTATTTTATCACCGTATTCCCTTGCAAGGCTGTTGAAATGAGGCAGTTCCGCCACGCAAGGCCCGCACCATGTGCCCCAAAAGTTTATAACGGTAACTTTTTCATACTTGGTAGGGTCTGCTTTTTCACCGGTCAGGCCGTTAACATCAAACAGCTCTAATTCGTAAGGCATACAAGAGCTTCCGACCTCCGAACCGTAAGGGGGCAACGTCTCGTCTTGTTGGTCTATAATTACAGGCGCTTTTGTCTCCGGAGTATCGTTCCAGTAATATAAAAATGCACCTGCCAAAACGCCAAGCATAACAGCTGTGCTGATTATCTGAACGGTGCGGCGCTTTTTGTCTGCGGTAGGCTTTGTGTATTGTTGCGTTTGAACCTGATTGGGATGCAACTTAAACACAGAACCTTTCCAGCTTATAGCCTTTGTGGGGCAAACACTTATACACTCACCACAGCTGATACATTCGTGGTCACCCACCTTCTTAATGTCCAGCTTACAGTTGCTTATACATAGGTTGCAGTGCACGCACTTATTTTCCTCAAGCTTAATGCCGAACACGGAGAAGCGATTGAATAAACCGTACAATGCGCCGAGAGGACAAACGAAACGGCAAAAGATGCGGAACACAAACACCGAGCCCACAATGAAACTTACGAGAAGTGCAAACTTCCACGTAAACAAGGGCCCCAAGGAAGAGAAATAGCTGTTATTAACCTTGTTGGCAAGTAGGCTTATGCCGCCCTCCAAGGTGCCTGCGGGACATATGTACTTGCAAAAGCCCGGTACCGCTTGGTCTTTAAGGGCGTACATCACAGGCACAATAACCGCCAAGAACACAAGGATAACATACTTCAAGTAGGATAAAATACGTGTAAACGGTCCTTTTTTCACCTTTGGAGTTTTTACCTTATAAAACAGCTCCTGCATCAAACCAAAAGGACAAGCGTAACCGCATATCAGTCTGCCAAACATTATGCAAAACAGCAGTATTATGCCACCCATATAAAACATTGTGCTTTTATCGTTGCCGTAAGCTCCTTGCATGGAACCAAGCGGACAAGCCCCTACAGCACCGGGGCAGGAATAGCAATTTATACCGGGTACACAAAATCTTTTACTTTCGCCCTTATACAGCTTACCCGTGGTGAAGCCCTTAAGGTTGATATTGTAAAGCAAAGCAAAATACAGCTGAATAAGCTTACGCTTTGTGGGGGTATAACGTTTTACGGCATTTATAAATTTGCTCATATATCAATCACCCCAATCCCACACATTCCATACAAAGGTTTACCGCCTTAGTTAAAACCGCATCGCTGCCACCCATTAAAAAGCCGATAACTATAAGTGCCACGGCGATAACTATGCACGCAAGTCTGATAACATTTTGCCACCTTTGCCAAAAAGAAGTTGATGAAACAGTTTTTATACTGCCGGCTGCGATTATTTTTTTAAGAGCCTCGCCTTCTGTCTTTCTTATTCCCCTTAAAATATACTCCCTTACAACAGCTATAGCGGCAACAGGGACAATGCACAAAAAACACGCAATGCTAAGCTTTATAACAGAAGTGTTAACGTCATCTCTTTGATAGTTATCCGGATTAAAAGCAAACACAGAAAATACAGCGGCGCCCAGCGAAAGCAGAGTGTAAAACACCGCAGACAGTATAAAACGTTTTTTGCGTTGAGTATTTACCACGTATGCCAAACCAAGGTCACAACTTGTAAGGTCTGCCTTTGCGGTCAGGCTTTTTATATATGCGTCAGTATACCGTTCCGTATTTTTTCTTTTTTGGGAGCTTGGATACAGAAGAGACAACACAAGAAGCCATACAGTGCAGGTAGCAATAACCGCCAAACAAATGTAAACAGGCACATCAATAACGTGGAAGCGCTGTGCCACCGCCTGAGGCGAAAAGGGCTTGTCGCCCGACATATATATATCCACACAGGAGGCTATAAGACAAACGCCCACAACAACACAGGCAAGCGAATTAAGCGCCTTTAAACACAAGCGCATAAGTTTTTGAACTTTTGTATTAATAAGATATCACCTCCACATAATGTTACAGTTTGATTATAACACAGCTTTTGCAAAAAGTAAATGACTGTTTTTGTATAATAAGTAATAAAATTTTCCATATTCTATGTAAAACACTTGCAATTACTACAAAAATATAGTATGATATAGTGATATGTGCTATAAGTATGTCTGCACATAAACGAGAATGAAAGGCGTTTGTTCCATGATTAAGAGAAAACTAAAAAAAGCCCTGCAAATGTTTGCAGTGACGAGTCTTGCGGCAGCTACTTTGCTGTGCAATTATTCCGATGTTTCCGAAAAAGTTGTAGCCTCAAACTATGACGCTTCTTACATCCGTGTTTTGGATGATGTTAAGGTAGATTATAAGCCCTACCTTGACAACTCTGTTATGTATCAGCTTAACGACGGAATAAGTGACGATACGGACATTTCGGTTATTATTACCTTAAGCACAGAAAATCTTTATGACGCTTATGAAAAAACCGATAAAAGCGAAAGCCTTTTGAATTTCGCAACAAACAGCGAAAAGGCGGCAAAAATAGATGCGGATATAGCAAAAGAAAAGACGGATGTGCTTTCTGCCCTTGACAAGCTTGGTATTGGATATACCGTAGGCGAAAGCTATAACACTTTGCTTTCCGGCTTTGAAATTGTTATTAAGGCCGGTGACTTTGAGGCGGTTTGTAAATCTCTTGGCAATGGCAGAGATGCCATTGTGGGCGAGGTGTACAAGCCTTGCGAAACCAAGTTGGTTGAAAACACCGTAAACGTTTACGACACGGGTATTTTCAACAGTGCCGACTGCGGCTATGACGGCAGCGGCATGGTTGTTGCTGTGTTGGATACAGGCTTGGATTCCGGTCACTCTGCGTTTTCGGTAGACAACTTTACCTCCGAAAAATTGGGACTTACCTATGAAGATGTGGCGAAGGTAATTGGTGATACAAAGGCAGCAAGCCTTAGAGAAGGGCTTTCCGTTGATGACGTATACATTAACGAAAAAGTTCCATTCGGCTTTGACTATGCCGATGCTGACCCCGATGTTTATTCTACTCATAACGAGCACGGCACCCATGTTTCGGGTGTTATAGTGGGCAAGGATGACACTATTACGGGTGTTGCCCCCAATGCACAGCTTGTTTCCATGAAGATATTCTCCGATGTTATGGATACCGCCCGCAGCGCATGGATACTTTCTGCACTGGAAGACTGCGTTGTTCTGGGCGTTGACGTTATTAACATGTCCCTTGGTACTGCATGCGGCTTCAGCCGTGAAAGCGACAAGGACCACGAGGACGAGATTTACGAAAAAATACGTAATGCCGGCATAAGCGTTATTGCTGCTGCCTCCAACAGTTACAGCTCTGCCTACGGCTCTGAGGCTAACGGTAACCTGGGTCTTACCTCCAACCCCGACACCAGCACGGTTGGTTCCCCTTCCACCTACAAAGGCGTTATATCCGTTGCCTCCATCAAGGGTGTAGAGACCTCTTATATCAAGTACGGCGAAACCATTATATATTTTGACGAGTCTAACAACGGCGCTGCCATTGAAAACAAATTTTTTGAAACATTACTTGGAGACAAGAAGTCTATAGAAATAGAATATGTTACAATACCCGGCGTTGGCAGAAGCGCTGACTATACGGGCATTGATATTAAAGACAAGATAGCTCTTGTACGCCGCGGCGATACCACTTTTGAGGAAAAAGCCTTTGTTGCGCAAAAACAAGGTGCGGCCGGCATTATTATTTACAACAACGTTTCCGGCGATATAAAGATGAACGTCGGCAGTGCTACCCTTGCAGTTTGTTCCATTTCTCAAAACGACGGCGAAATGCTTGCAGCTGCAGGTACGGGCATGTTAAGCATAAGTGTTGAACAAACCTCCGGTCCTTTTATGTCCGACTTCTCTTCCTGGGGACCCTCCCCCGACCTTGGCATCAAGCCTGAGATTACCGCCCACGGCGGCGACATTCTTTCTGCTATAACCGGCGGCGGATACGACAGACTTTCCGGCACTTCCATGGCTTGTCCCAACTTGGCAGGCGTTGCAATTCTTTTGCGCCAATATGTAGTTGAAAACTTCCCCTCTATTGCAGAAGACAGCGCAAAAGTTACCGCCATGGTTAACCGCCTTATGATGTCCACCGCAGACATTGCAATAAACACCAACGGCGTGCCCTACGCCGTAAGAAAGCAGGGCGCAGGCCTTGCTAACCTGCTCAACTCTGTTTCCACTCCTGCCTACATCACCACCTACTATGATGACGGTGCTGAAATGGATACCACCAAGCTGGAGCTTGGCGACGACCCCGAAAAGAACGGCGTTTACGAAATGCATTTTTCCGTAAACAACATCGGCGACAAAGCGCTTAGCTACAACATCGGCGCACACGTGCTTACCGAAGGCGTTAGCGAAACCAAGACCAACGCAGGCAAGACCACCATTACCGAAGAAGCTTACGTGCTTAGCGGTGCGAAGCTTGATATAAGCCTTACAAAGGGCGGCACCCTTAACGGCACTACTATTACCGTAAACAGCGGCGAGACTGCCGATATCAAGCTTGTTATTACCCTTAGCGACGGTGACAAGAAGTACCTTGACGAGTCCTTTGAAAACGGTATGTATGTGGAAGGCTTTATAACCCTTGATGCAAAAGAGGGCACGGATATAGACCTTAGTGTTCCCTACCTTGCATTCTACGGCGACTGGACTGCGGCTCCTATGTTTGACCTTGACTACTATGCTACCAACGCTGACGAGCTGGACGACGCTATTCCTTTTGAAGATAAAACTATGGCAGATGCTTACGCAACCCGTCCCATCGGCGGTGTTTATGATGACTTCGTAAGCTACCTTGGCACTTACTACTTTATACAGAACCCCAACGACATAGTTATCTCCGCTAACAGAGATTATATAGCACTTTCCAACCAAGACGGCACTATACACTCCCTTAGATTTGTTTGGGCAGGTCTTTTGAGAAATGCCGCAAAGATTGAGGTAAGTATAACCGACGATACCACAGGCAAGGTTGTGTTTGAATGCGTTGACGACGACGTAAGAAAATCCTACGGTGACGGCGGCTCTATCTACCCCGCAAACATTGAAATAGAATTTGACACCAAGGATTACAACCTTGCAAATAACAGCAAATACACCGTAAAACTTGTAGGCTATATGGATTACGGCGACGGTGCGCTTACCACCAACAAGAACAACACCTTTGAGTTCCCCCTCACCATAGACTTTGAAGCACCTACCCTTAAAGATGTAGAGTTTTACTACGAATACGACAACACCGAAAAGAAGAACCGTTTATACGCAAAGGCAGCCATTTACGACAATCATTATGCGATGGCGGCACAGCTTGGCTACGTTACCATGGACACGGACGAAGAAGGTAACGAAAGCTCTTTGCTTAAAGCCTTTGAACAGTATCTTACCCCCGTTTACTCCAAATTCAACGATACCACCTATGTGACCTTTGAGCTTACTGACTATATTTACGAGTTCAAGGACAGCAGCCTTGTTAACCGCAAGACCTTTGTTTTAACCTGTTATGACTATGCGCTTAACATCGCTTCCTACGAAATCGGCTTACCCGATAACTATGTTGACTTTTTGTTTGAGGGCTTGGAAAACGGACTTACAATGAGTCCCAACGAAATTTTCAAGCTGGAACCCTTAAGCTACCCCAACAGCGAATGGGTAGAACTTTTGGAGTTCACCTCCCAAAAGACCTCCGTGGCAAAGGTTGTTAACAACAAGCTTGTTGCTGTTGCACCCGGCGTTACACAGATAATGGCCAGAGACCCCGAAAGCGGCAAGAGCGTTAAGTTTACCCTAACCGTGCTCGGCGAGGAGGACGAGGGCTTTGTCAGATACGATAAACCTGTTGCTGACATATTCCGCTTAGACGGCTATGACACCCTTAAAGCCTACTACGTTGTGGATAACGACGAAAAAGATATCGGCGATACAGGCGACACCCGCTTCTTTGAGGGCAATTACAGCCTTTCTATGTACCCCTCGGAATCTGTTTTGCTTAACTATACCCTTGATGCTTACTTCCCCAAGGACACCCAGGTAGTATACGAAACCGGTAACGAATCCATTGTTACCGTAACAGAGGGCGGTGTTGTTACCGCCGTAGCTGAGGGCTTTGCATCCATAACCGTGAAGCTTACTATGGACGGCAAGAGCACTTATTACTCCCAGACAGTTACTGTTGAAGTAAAGGACCCCTATCTTACAAACGGCGGCAGTCTTACCCACTATTACGGCAACGGCGGTGCGGTTATTATCCCCGAAGATTTGATGCTTAGAGAAATAGGTTCCTTTGCGTTCTCTAATTTTGAATACGTTTTGAAGACGGAAGAAGAGCTTGCCTTTGACGACGCCGAAACCTCTAAAATGTGGTATATAGGCGACGCCACCGTAACCAAGGTTGTAATACCCGAAGGCGTTAAGAAAATAAACAGCTATGCCTTTGCTAACCTTACCGCCCTGGAAGAAGTTGTGTTCCCCTCCACTCTTGAATCTGTGGAATACGGCGCATTTTACGGCTGTACATCTCTTAAGAAGATTAGCTTCAGCAGCGACAACAACCTTAAGATAATTAACCAAAACGCCTTTGAAAACTGCAATTTGCAGGGCACGCTTAAGCTTGACTCTGCTTGCATAATTTCCGATTACGCTTTCGCAGGGAATACCGAACTTAAGGGCGTTACGACCTCCGACAGCTTACTTTCCATCGGTCAGTACGCATTTGCAGGCTGTAAAAACCTTTCCGAGGTTAAAATAGAGGCAAGCAAGGTTAAGTACGGCGCTTATGCCTTTACCGGCTGTCATGCGTTAAAGTCCTTCTATGTTAACGCCGCAGTGCTTCCCGAAGGTATGTTCTATGAATGCGAAAATATGGAAAGCGTTACCGTAGGACCCGAGGTTAATGATATTGGCGAATTTGCTTTCAGAGCTACAAAGATAAACAGCTTTGAAATTTCCGAAGGCAACAAGGCCTATAAGGTACAAACCAAGAACTATATTATATCCGCAGACGGCAATACCCTTGTTGCGGTTGCGCCTACCTTTAAAGGAGAATTTTCCGCTTCCGATATAAACGGCGCAAAGATAAGTAAAATCGGTGACGGCGCTTTCTCCCACAATCAGGCCATTACCGCAGTAAGCCTTAGCGGTGTTACCTCTGTTGGCGATTATGCATTTGCCTCTAACCCCGCACTTAAATCCGTAACTTTAGGTAAACTTAGCACTATCGGCGAGTACGCTTTCTTTGAAACCGGCATTACCGAGCTTCCCGCGTTTACCGCACAAACCTCTATAGGCAAATACGCTTTCTCCACCACCGATATTGTTAAGGTAACCATACCCGACGGTATGACAATTGAAGAAGGCGTGTTCAGCGAGCTGTTTAAGTTGGAAGAGGTTATTATAGGCGATAACGTAACCCTTGGCAAGTACGCTTTTAACGCCAGCAAGGATTTTGTATTTACGGTAGATTATTATATGGAAGGCGAAGACAGAATGTACTATTACGTCTTCTCCACTTCGCTTAAATCACTTACTATCGGTGAAAACGCCGTTATCGGCGAAAACGCCTTTGCCAATGCCGCTTCCCTTGAAAGCGTTACTCTTGGCAAGGGTGCAAAGATAGGCTATATGGCGTTCTACAACAACTGCTCTCTTAAGGAGATTGATTTGTCGGGCGCTATCGAAATAGGTGACTATGCATTCTCCGGTGACGTATATTACGTTTGCTATGACGAGAATATGACCGTTGCCGCTGTTGACTCTGAAGGTCATTACGTTTACGACTATCACGGTCTTGCCCTGGAGTCTATTGACCTTTCCTCTGTGGAAAGTATCGGCGCAAACGCATTCTCTTACTGCCGTCAGCTTAAGAGCGTAGTGCTTGGTGATAAGATAACGGTTATACCCGAGTACGCTTTTGCAGGCTGTATCGCGTTGGAAGAGATTGACCTTTCGAAGGTTGTTACAATTGATGGCTATGCACTTACCGAAACCGCAATAACAAGCGCAAATCTTGCAGCTGCAGAGACGGTTGGCGAATATGCGTTTGTATACTGTAAAAACCTAAAATCCGTAAGCTTTGGTAAAAATTGCGCAAAGGTAGATGAAGGTGCTTTCTCCTACTGTGATGTGTTGAACAAAGCAAGCGGACTTAAGTATGTTAAAAATATAGGCGACTACGCATTTGCATACAACGCCATTGTAAAGGCAGATATAAGCGGTGCGGAAAGTCTTGGCAGGCTTGCCTTTATCAAGGAAGAAGCTACCGAGTTTGAACTTACCTTAGGAAACGCACTTACAAGTGTTGGAGATAACCCCTTTGCCATGTGCATTATTGATCCCTTTAAATCTACGGCAACAGAAAGCTTTAACGGCACGGATTACACTTCTGAGGTTTATACCTTTGATATAAGTGATACGGTAAAGGTTATTGACGGCTCTGTTTACTGGGTTAGTGACAAAGGCCTTATACTTTGCACCTACGCAGGTACAGGTGACCTTGCAAATGTTGCCGAAGGCACTGTACGCATAGCTTCTATGGCGTTTGCAGGCTCCGATGTTAAAACAGTAACCCTGCCCCACTCTCTTAAAGCAATAGGGCACAAAGCCTTCTTCGACTGCGACAAGCTTAACACCGTTGTTTTCAGCAGTTACGAAGCGCCCATACTTGAAGAGGAGTTTGACCCAACCTATTACGAATGCTTTGAAAACTTACCCGGTACGGGCAACTTCGGTACCTATACCGACTATGAAGGCAACGAAGTTGAAATTTTCGGTACAGGTCTTATCCCCTTCTATATGTGGAACTCTACCGACGGCATGTATTCCAACGTGTTCTACGGTGCAAACTTTGTAAACTACGTAGGCAAAGTTGAAAACAAGCTGGTTATGGTTAAGCCCGTTAACGGCTTGTACTATGACTCTTATATTTACGGACAGTACTTTGATACCTGCATGGAAGGCGCTTCTGCGGCGGACGCTACAACGATGGAAGCTATTGCCGCTATAAACAGACTGCCCGAGCAGGTTAAGTACGAGGACAAGGCGCTGGTTGAAGAAGCGAGGGCCGCTTATGACAAGGTTGCTACCACCGAACAGCAGGCGCTTGTTACAAATTATCCCACACTTGTTTCTGCTGAGCAGAGAATTATTGCCCTTACTCCTTCGGACGAAGAGAGCGATGCTCCTTCCGACGAAAACAGCAATACCGATAACACAGATAAGAGCAAGACAAACGGCTTCTCTATGAAGGCTGTGTTGATAAGCATCGGTGCATTGCTTTTGATTGCCGTTACAACCGCTGTTATCTGCGCAGTTAAAGGCAAGAAGAAGGACAAGGCGTCCGAAGCGCCTGAGGCCGAAGCTGAAGATAAAGACGAAGAATAATTACTGCTTAGTTATTAAGGATGTGATGATATGAGTTTTAATTTAAAAAAAGCATTGTGCACATTACTTTTGCCTGTGGCTGTATTTGCTTTGGCAAGCTGCGGTGCAAAAGATACGCAGTACCAAGTTAACAACGAAAGCGGCTATACCGTTAGCGTTAAATTTGACGCTAACGGAGGCAGCTTTGGGGATAGCAACACATGGGTTGTTTCCAACTGCTACAATATAAGCACTATGCAAAAAAACGCAGATGGCATGGTTGAGATACCGCTTGTGCTCCCTTATGAAGAAAAAGACCAAAGCTTTAAGGCAAAAAAGGCAGGTTTTGATCTTCTTGGGTGGTATGAAGAGCGAATAGAACACAAAGACGCAAACGGTGAAGTTTATTACACCTATAAGGGTAGGTGGGAGTTTGATACCGAGAATTACGGTTCTTCCGCTTTCAGCCCCGACAAACTGACGGTAGACCCCAAAAAGCAGTACAAGTCCGAAGAGCCCGTTTTGACTCTTTACGCGGCTTGGATACCCAAATTTGAGATTAATTTTTACGACATAAGCGCTTCGGATACCGACGCAGCTTACGCTACAAAGCCTGTAAACCCCGCCTTGGATACCGTTTTCACCCTGCCCTATTGGGTTGACGGTGAAGCTGCAATGCAACTTGGCGATATTCCGGCAAAAGCAGGTTACACATTTAAGGCCGCCTATATTGACGGTGAAAACGGCAGAGAATTGCTGACGGGTGACACGTTCTTGCACTCCGGCTCGGTTAATATTGAGACGGGGGAAATTACGGGCGATACAACAATGAATGTGTATGTAGAATGGGATCAAGAATACCGCATATATACACCCGAACAGCTTAATGCCAATTACTCTCCCACCGCAAAATATGTGCTTTATTCCGACCTGGATTTTGAGGGCAGTTTTTGGCCCGACGGCTTCACGACAAATAGCTTTAGCGGAAGCATTGATGGTAACGGTCACACAATAAGCAATGTCAGCATTGCTTATAACGGCAACGACGCATCAAGCTTTGGCTTGTTTGGCAAGCTGGACGAAACCGCCTCCATAAGCAATTTAAAGTTTGATAACGTGAACCTTACAATTGCAAAAGGAGCACGTAAGCCCATTAGTTTAGGTGTTCTTGCAGGTACAATAAACAGCAGTAACATAGAAAATGTTGAATTTACAAACAGCACATTGGCTATTGCCCACGATGTAAAATTCCTCACTCAGGATTTCAGCATCGGTCTTATAAGCGGCTACGGCGAACACAGCGTTGACTACTCCGGTGTAACTTGCACTGCAACGGAAGGCGGAGAACCGCTGTTTAGTATTGAATTAATTGAGGACGCGGTTCACCTTGTCTTTAGCGATGACTAAAGAAACGAAAAGTCTTCCGGTGAGAAAATTGCTAAATAAACAAAACAACATATAAAAGGAGCAAAAAAATGAAAAGAGTTTTATCCCTGATTTTATGTGCGGCTATGTGCTTAAGCTTTGCTGCATGCGGTGGCTCCAAGGATGAAGAGGCCACACAAAATCCCGACGCTTTGGTTATAATGACCGACCAATTGGACGGATTGTTTAACCCCTTCTTCTCCACCTCTGCTGCTGACGGTACTATTGTCAGCATGACGCAAATAGGTATGCTTTCCTCTGCTTTTGAAAACGGCGAGGTTAAGGTTGCATACGGCGACAACGAAGCTGTTGTTGTTAAAGATTACGAAGTTGTAACCAACGCCGACGACAGCGTTACCTACAATTTTGTTCTTAAAAACGGCATTCTCTTCTCCGACGGTCATCCCCTGACAATGGAGGACGTGCTTTTTAACCTTTACGTGTATCTTGACCCTGTTTATACGGGCTCTAACACCCTTTATTCCACAAAAATCAAAGGTCTTACCGAGTACAGAACCCAGACCGTGAGCAGCGGCACCGGCAACGGTGACGACCTTATTACTTCCCAGGCAACAAGCAGAGCCGAAGCAAGACTTTTTGAACTTATCAATCTTTACACCTCGCTCAGAGACAAATCCTCAACAAGCGAGGTAAGTTATGACGAAATGGTTGAAGCTATAAATGCATGGTCTGTAAGCTCCGGCTATAAAAGCGCTATATCCAACAACCCCTCCGATGTTACAAGCGCCAACCTGAAGGCTGACTACGACTACGCCCTTAAGCTTTTCAAAGAAGAGCTCGGCTCTGACTATGCAAACGCAAAAGAATCTTACGTTGACGAACCTTACAGCAACTACCCCGAATTTAAGGACGAAATCTTCTGCTTTATGTACAGCGAAGGCTTTGTTTCCGTAAAGTATGCTAAGGACGAAAACGGCAAGGACGACAAAACAAAGTTTGAAAGCCTTACCAAGAATTATTCCAACGTAAACAATAAGGAAGAAGCTATCAATTACGTTTATACCAGCAAAATCCAGTCTAATCTTGACGAAATCCTTACACTTTGGGCAACCGCCACAACGTTGCTTAACGAATACACCGCAAAAGCAAAAGAGGTTATCCTTAAGGAAAACTCTAAGGACGGCGAACTTTTGATAAGCAACATCGAAGGTATAGTTTCCTTAGGACATACCGATGCCGCAGGTACAAAAATTACCGTTAACGGCACCGAATACACCGTAGCTTCCGGTCACAACAGCGACGGTACCGTTACCAACGCTGACGAATACGACGTGCTTCAGATAACCATAGAAGGCGTTGACCCCAAGGCAATTTGGAACTTTGCAATACCCGTTGCACCCCAGCATTACTACGGCGAAGGCAGCAAGGTAGGCGTTGATATCGCAAACAACAAGTTCGGCGTTGAATATGCAAGCTTTGACTTTATGGCAGACGTGGTTCAATCTGTAAGAAACATTAAGCTTCCCATGGGCGCAGGTGCTTATAAGGCTACCGACAGTTCCAACAGCGACACACCCAGCCAAACAGCATTCTATACCAACAACGTTGTATACTTTAAAGCCAACAACAACTTTAACACCGTTGGTACAGGAATAGAAAATCCTAAGATTGATAAGGTTCGTTATCAGATAGTAAGCTCTAACAACGCCATAGATGCATTGGAGAAGGGCACTGTTCACTATATCTCCCCCTCTCTTACCTCCAACAACTATGACAGACTCAGCGGCCTTAAGGACAAGGGTATGGTTACCCTTACCACCGACCAATTGGGCTACGGTTATATAGGCGTTAACGCAAAAAAGATTAACAACATCTATCTGCGCAAGGCTATTATGTGCGCAATGAACACCTCCCTTGCACTTGACTACTACCGCGCAGGTACCGCAGACAGAGTATTTTGGCCCATGTCCAAGGTAAGCTGGGCTTATCCTAAGGACGGAAGCGGCAACTTTATCGACGACAACGGTAAAGATTATCCTCAGATAGGTACTTGGAACAACGATACTGCAAAGGCACTTATAACCAAGTATATGCAACAGGCAGGCGTAAGCGCAGGCGACAGCAAGCTTAAAGTAACCTTCACAATTGCAGGCTCTAACCTGCAGGACCACCCCACCTACAAGGTATTCAGAGACGCAGAAGCGCTTCTTGAAAGTCTTGGTTGGGATATAGAAGTAGTTTGCGATATTCAGGCGCTTACCAAGATAAACACCGGCTCTCTTGCAGTATGGGCTGCTGCTTGGTCCTCTGCTCTTGACCCTGACCTTTATCAGGTTTACCACAAGAACTCCTCCGCAACAAGTACAAAAGCTTGGGGTTATGACTATATCAAAAACAGCGGCACCAACGAAGAACTTGCAATACTTGACGAGCTTAGCCAGCTTATAGAAGACGCACGCTCCACCAATGACACCGCTGTACGCAGCGAGCTTTACAAAGAAGCAATGGGCCTTATACTTGACTTGGCAGTAGAGCTTCCCGTTTATCAACGTGACGTTCTTTACGCTTACAACTCTAAGGTTATAGCTTCCGACAGCATACCTTCCGACATTAACCCCTACTCCTCTCCCCTCGACCGTATTTGGGAAATTAGATTTGCTTTTTAAGCTACTGAATTCAGGAGTGTATTTATGTTAAAATATATTCTAAAACGCTTGGGGCTTGCGCTTCTTATACTGCTGGGCGTGTCAATGATAATATATTTTCTTATCCGACTTATGCCCGTTGACTTTGTGCAAGATAAAATAAACGCCATAAACCAAGGCGGCGCCACCGTAAGTCAGGAAACCGTTGATGCTCTTTACAAAACCTACGGTATTGGCGACAACAGCTTTAAAGGCATACTTTCCGGCTATTTCGGCTGGCTTGGCGCTTTGGCGCGTTTTGACCTGGGCACCAGCTTTGTTTACAATACGCCCGTAGCGGACGTTATTGTTGAACACATGGGCGTATCCTTTATTATCGCCCTTATTGCGACTATATTTGAATTTATGATTGCTATACCCTTGGGTATAACCGCCGCTACCCATCAGTACAAGCTTCGTGACTATGTGGTTACCGTGCTTGTTATGATAGGTATATCCCTGCCCTCCTTCTTCTTTGGGCAGATACTTAAAGAGGTTTTAGCCTTGAAGCTGGGATGGTTCCCGGCTTCGGGCTTGGTGGACGCCACATCCGACTATACCGCCCTCGGTATGCTGGGTCAGTATGTAAGCCACGCTTTCATCCCCATATTTACCATTGTAATACTTAGCATCGGTGCAAGAATGAGGATGACAAGAACCACCATGCTGGAGGTTATGAACTCCGATTACATAAGAACGGCGAGGGCTAAGGGGCTTAGTGAAAGCAAGGTTATAAATAAACACGCCTTCCGCAACACATTAATCCCCTTGGTGACCTCTTTGGCAGGCTTGCTTCCCTCCCTTTTCTCCGGCGCAATTATTACCGAGCAGGTATTTGACCTGCCCGGTATAGGTAATATAGCCCTTACCGCAATGCAACGCGGTGACATACCTTTTATAATGGGCTACAATATGTTCTTGGCGTTGCTTAGCGTTTTAGGCGTTCTGCTTGCAGACCTTATGTACGCAATTGTTGACCCGAGAGTAAAACTTGAGTGAGGAGGCGTAAACAATGGAAGAACTTAAAGACAAAAAACTTCAGAACAAAGCGGCTGATACCGAAGCCCCTTTGGATAAAAATTTACGCCTTATGTCTCCCACCCGTATGGTGGTACGCAGATTTTTCCGTTCCAAGCTTAGCATTATAGGCCTTGTAATGGTTGTGGGTTTGTTCTTGTTCAGCTTTGTAGGGCCTGTCATCTACGACGCTTGGGGCGAGACAGAGCTGGACGAAAGCGGCAAAATAGACTACGAAGCCGCAGAAAGAACCTACACCGTTGACGGCGTTGAATACAAGGTAGAACAGGTAAGAGAAAACTGGAAGAAGGATAACGCTTTGGCGCCTTCCTCCTCCGAACATCTGTTAGGCACCGACAAACAGGGCTATGACGTATTTGTAAGACTTATGTACGGCGGCAGGATTTCCCTTACCGTAAGCTTCATTGCGGTATTTGTTATAACATTGCTTGGTACGGTTCTCGGCGGTGTTGCAGGCTACTTCGGCGGTGTTGTTGACAACGTAATAATGAGAATATGCGATATTCTTATCTGTCTTCCCGGCATACCTATTTTGCTAATCATAAGCACGGTGCTTTCCGCCTCGGACATAGATAAAAAATATATTATCTATTTGCTTATGATATACCTTACCCTGTTCTCCTGGCCGGGCACCGCAAGACTTGTAAGAGGTCAGATTCTCTCTCTCAGAGAGCAGGAATATATGGTTGCGGCAGAGGCTATGGGCTATTCCACACCCCGAAAGATATTCAAGCATTTGGTTCCCAACGTAATGCCCCAGCTTATCGTACAGATGAGCCTTAGCCTGGGCAGTATGATCCTTTACGAAGCAACCCTTTCGTACCTTGGCTTGGGTGTTCAGGCACCCTACGCC
This sequence comes from Eubacteriales bacterium, assembly GCA_045534025.1. Classification (GTDB taxonomy): domain Bacteria; phylum Bacillota; class Clostridia; order Oscillospirales; family CAG-382; genus SIG636. Next base: position 28,114 of record JAZSIW010000144.1, read on the forward strand.
GCTTGGGGTACGATGATTGAGATAATATCCAAGGATATGGATGTTATGCAGAACTACTTAAACGTTTGGGTGCCCGCAGGTGTTTGCATTGTTATTGCCGTTTTGGGCTTTAACTTTGTGGGCGACGGTCTGCGCGATGCACTTGACCCGAAGGCAAGGAGATAAAGAATGAGCAAGAATAACTATAAAAAAGACTCCAAGCCCAAGGGTTACCTTACGGGCAAGGAGATACGTGCCATAGCAAAGGCTAACAAAAAAGAGATTAAGCGCCTTGAGGAATACAAAAACCGCCGCGCTAAAGAGGCGGAATTCCTTACGGAAATGAAAAACAAAAATAACATTCTGGAGATAGACGATCTGCACACCTATTTCTTTACAGAGCAGGGTGTGGTTAAAGCGGTTAACGGCGTATCCTTTGACGTACCCAAGAACGCCACCGTTGGCGTGGTTGGTGAATCGGGCTGCGGTAAATCCGTTACAAGCATGTCTGTTATGCGCCTTATTCAAGGCCCGCAGGGACAAATTTATTCGGGTGATATCCGCTTTGCAGCTCTGGAGGGTAACAACAAAAAAGTGTACAACATAGCAAAGATGCCCATACACGAGATACACCGTATAAGGGGCAAGGAAATAGCTATGATATTCCAGGAGCCGATGACCTCCCTTAACCCCGTGTTTACCATAGGTCAGCAGCTTGACGAGGTCAGCTTTATACATAACCCCGAAGCCACCCCCGAAACGGCAAAGGCAAAATCTATGGAGATGCTTAACCTTGTCGGTATTGCTATGCCGGAGCGTGTTTATAACGCGTTCCCCCACGAGCTTTCCGGCGGTATGCGTCAGCGTGTTATGATAGCGATGGCTTTGGTAAGCAACCCCCGTCTTATTATTGCGGACGAGCCTACCACCTCCCTTGATGTTTCCATTCAGGCACAGATTTTGGACTTGCTTAGAGATTTGAAGACCAAAATTCACGGCTCTATTCTTTTGATAACCCACGACCTTGGCATTATTGCCGAGATGGCAGACTATGTGGTCGTTATG
>JAZSIW010000022.1:0-5831 GCA_045534025.1 Eubacteriales bacterium
ATTTTCGTTATTACTCTTCAAACAGATTAAAGGAAACGAAGTGTTTACAACAATCTACCATCAAGTACTTAAAGAGAACCCAACCATTGATTGTGTAACCGGGTTATAAATTATTACTAGTTCAAAGCTATCGGTGGAAAAGGTTATTGCAAGTTTGTTTTCGAAAACGGACTGAGTTACCGAACAAATCAATGGGTTTGGTAATAGGTCGTATTGATTTGTGATTGTAAAAACCTTTGTTATATACTCCCAAAACGGAAGGCTTTCTTGCGGTAATTCCGATTGGCCCAGAAATGAAGGTGTCCCATTGCTTTCAAACACGGTGTATTTAACCCCGGTTGTAAAGGGCTTTACAGCGTCGGCGATCTTTTCGTACGCAGACAAAAGCGCATCTTTATCGATGCCTACCCCTTGATATTTCTTTTCATCACACTCAAAGTAGACTAATTCGTTTGTATCTGCCTCGAATACAAACCTTAAGTAATACTCTGTATTACCGCAGTTTACGTCTATCTTTTCCGCAAATATATATTTTCCTTGGCTATCGGTTTTGAGAGAACCGTCTAAATTAATTTTGGATATCGGGGTTATATACCCAAGCATAGAAAGCGCTTTTTCAACGGAACTTTTCAATTCATCGCTGTTTGTGTTTATCGGAATACCGCTTTCATTTATGAGGCTTTCCAAAGGGAACAACGGTGCAGAGCTTTGCTGTAAAGTATCTGTAGAGGGAAAGTCTATTTCATAAGTACTGTTTTTATAATCCGGCAAGTACCGAGAAGCAAAAGGGAAAATCGCAAAGGAGATAGCCACGGCTATCAATACTGCAACTGTTGAAAGTATTATATTTTTCATTTTTGCTCCTCCCTCCAGATTACGGAAACGCTTGTGCCTTTATCTTTCTCGCTGTTGATTTGTAAGTTAGCCCCGTGTTGCTTTGCGATTTCCGCACATAGGGTCAAGCCAAGTCCTGCCCCGTTATTTTTCCTTGAGCGTGCCTTGTCTGCCATATAGAACGGTTCCGTAACTTTGCTTATTTCCTCTTCGCTCATACCTATACCTTCATCGGTTACGGTAACCGTTTTTGCCCCGTTTGCGGACGTGCAATCCAAATAAATCCTGCCGCCTATACATGAAGCTTTAACGGCGTTATCAATTAAATTGTAAAGCAAGGAAACAAACAATTCTTTGTCTATGCACAAGAAGGTATCGTCGCAAGAAACGCTTAATTCCAGTTCTTTAGTTTCAAGCAAGGGGTTTATTGCTACGGAAACCTCCTCAAAAAGCTCCCCGGCTTTAAGTTCTTGAAGGTCTAAGGAAATATGCTCAGCGGTTGTAAGCTGTAAAAGCTTTTCGGAAAGCGTTTTAAGCCGCTCCGCTTCTTTTTCTATAACCTTGGCATATTCGATCCGCTTTTCATCGGGTATATCATTAAGAGTTAGAAGGAGATTTGAAAACCCTATAATAGAGGTAAGCGGTGTTTTCATTTCGTGAGAAAAATTGTCTATGAATTGCTTTCTACCGTCGGACAGAAGCTGCAACTGATTTGTTTGTTTTTCAAGGGCATCAACGGTGGTGTTGATGTTTTTGCTCAAGGTTCTTAGCTCGCCACTACCTTTTTCCTTTATTCTAAGGTCAATCTTTCCTTTTGCTATCTCGTTTAACGCACTGTTGATATTTGATAATGGCGATAAAAAATAATAGGTGAGCAAAAGTATAATAAGGGCTACGACAAACGTTATAGAGTAATTAATCACCTGCAGTTTGTACAGACTTTGCTCCCATCCGTCATACAAAGGCGTAAGGTCATATTCAAACCAAAAAGAATACTCGGCACCCTCCAGCTTCACGGCAACGGCGCTTGTTAATAATGTTTTGTCATTTTGCGATTGTATTACTGCCTTGCCGTAATCGGCATCTGCAAAGCTAAAGCCGTCAACCGAGGAATACACTATGTCATTATTTGATAACACGGCAAAGCCTTTTTTCTCGGAGCTGTTTTGAACTAGTTTTTCTTTGATAATATCAGCAACTGCGGAGTCCGAAAGCAACTGCAAGGGTGCTTCCTGCTTTTTGCTTTTCACCTCAAAAACTATCTCCTCTAAAAGCTTGTCTTGAAAACGAAGGTTGTTGTTTACCTCGTTCTCTATAGCCACCGCACGGTTTTGGGATACAACCATAAGTGTTGTTACGGACAAGGATATAGAGACAAGCAAAAACACCGCAATAAATACTTTAAGCCACAACTTCATTATAAATTTTCCAATCTGTACCCGAGCTTAGGAATAGAAACTATTTTGTCTTTAAGCCCTGTTTTCTTCCTAAGTGTTTGTATGTGAATGTCAACAGTTCTTGTCTCGCCGATAAAATCAACTCCCCAAATTTGGTTAAGCAAGCGTTCTCTGGTGACTGCCACATTGATATTCTTTATAAAAAACTCCAAAAGAGCAAATTCCTTATTGGTTAGCTTTATGCGTTCGCCACATTTGGTAACGGTGTGGTCCTTTGTGTCAAGAACTATGTCGCCGTATATCAATACAGATGAGTTTTTGTTGGCTCTGCGCAATACAACCTCTATTCTTGCCAACAACTCAAGGGGTTTGAAAGGCTTGGTTATATAGTCCTCCGCCCCTGCTCTAAGCCCTTTTACTATATCTGCAACGTTTTGAAGCGCCGTAACGAAAATAACGGGTATATGTTTTTCGTTTAGCTTTGCAAGCAGCTCGTAACCGTCTATTTCGGGTAGCATAATGTCCAACAAAGCTAAATCAAAGGCACCTTCTTTAATTGTATCCATTGCTGTTTTTCCGTCAGCGCAAATGTGGCAACCATACCCTGCAATAGACAGTGTTTCATTTAGTAAAAGAGAGATGCTGTCATCGTCTTCCACAATAAGTATATTTACCATCTTACACAAACCCTCCTTTACAATTAAAAGCCGCTACGCCTTGATTATTTTACGATAACCAAGGCGTTTATCTTAATTTATGATACCATGTTTCAGCGGCAAAATCAACACATTAAAAAGTGGCAACCGCGCTTATGAATCAACTATTGTTTTCTGTAGCTCATCAAGCACAAGCATTGAAACGTTTTGAGGCCAGTACATTGAATCGTTTGCGGGGTTTAATACAAGGCAGGCGGTAAAATACGCAAAAGCGGAGTCGGGCACAGCGAATATATACGTGCTTTTAAGGCTTTGGCTTGCCAAAAAATCGTTATACACATATAGTTTTGTTCCCTCTCCCGGCATAAGTGATATATAAACAGGCCGCACCGACCAGAAATGTTCTCCTTTATCATTAAAGAACATTATATTACCAAAGCCGTTAGAAAGGTATTCCGATATAGTGTGCCCTGATTTATTGGTTACGGTGGTTTCCATAACGATATAACTAAAACCCTCTTTAAGAATGCCCTCTTCGTCAAATGCCACGTTGTTTTTATCAACTATAAGCTGGGACGCATCGGAAAGACCTAACATCTCAAAGCTTTTTACCGAATAGCAGTTATCTATTTTATATGAAATTTGCTCCCCGTGATAGGACACGGTAACGGCGTTCTTCTGTTTATTGCCAAAATCCTTGTTATACAAAGCTTTTAAGTTATCCTCGGTTGTTTGCACAAGGTCATAGAAATCATTAATATCGGGGTCAAGCGCTTCTGCGATCAGTCTCCTGTACTCCTCATAATCTTCGTAAGACAGACTATCCTTATAAGTGTACTCGGGCACGCTGTGTTCTCGGCTTACAAATTCCTCTACTATCGGTTTTCCCCACTCGTCGGTAATAATGTTACCGCTTTCATCGGTTTTGTAATTATAGCTTTCGTCTTTGCCATCGATAGTGTTTTTCAAATCGTTATACGATGCTCTGAAAAAACCGCCGTATCTATCAAAAAGCGCATATACACCTAAGACTAACACTAACAAGCATAAAACTATGGTGATAATTTGTTTTGTTTTTTTCATAACAGTCTACCCATTGATAAGTACAGAGTGTTTTTCTGGATATAAGCTAAAGGTAAGATAAAAGTTTTCCTTATCAAAGGGGTTACCTTTACTTACACCGATAGACGTGCCCCAAAAGGTATAAGGCAACCAAATCTCATAGCTTTTCCCAGAGGATATTTCTGTGCCTAAAGTCTCGGCACTGTCATTGTTAAGCCCCATAAACAGCTCTAAGTCCATCCCGTTTGAATAGTTGATATTGCCGAGGGTTGCCATATATAGCTCAGGCGTCTTGGGGGTGTCGCTTTTGTTGGTAGCTTTGATTTGTACGTAACAGCAGTAAATATTGTTTTTTTCGTCATTGGGGTTGTTAAGATTATATTTTTCGCAAAAAGCATCTATAGGCATTATTTGGCAGTCCAGGACCGTAATTTCCAAGCCGTCAAAAGTAAAGGCTTCCCCAAGGGTGTATATGTGTGCAGTCGGTTCGGGATATAATGAGTTTATATGCACAGCGGAAAAGGCGCAACCAAAAACAAACAGCAAAGACAAGGATATGCATAATATCTTAAAGGCTTTCATTTAAGTTGTTCCTCCTTGTTCTCTACATTCTTTATCCTGCCGTTTTCGATGGTAATGACGGTATCCGACAGATCAACAAGAGCGGCGGCATCGTGGCAAGCAAGGATAACCAACGCTCCGCGCTGTTTTTCTTTTATTATAAGCTCCTTTACCTTTTCGGCAGTTTCCGCATCAAGGGCATTAAATGGCTCGTCCAGTATTACAATATCGGGTTCTTCCATTATTGCGGCGGCAATGCCCAGCTTTTGTTTCATTCCCAAGGAGAATTTTCTGTAGGTTCGTTTATCATCCTTGTTAAGTCCTACAAGCTCCAAAACCTCGCCGATTCTTTCATCCGTAGCCTTGCCCTTAATATCTGCTAACAGTTTTAGATTTTTATATCCCGTGTAATTTGGCAGAAAAGCAGGAGCTTCGATAAGCACACCTATGCTGCGGGGAAAAGATATATCCTTACCTAAAATTTCGCCGTTAATGGAAACTTCTCCTGCGCTTGGGTATATTAGACCGCATATTGCACGGATAAGCATTGTTTTACCGCTTCCGTTTACACCTCTAAGGCCGTATATGTTACCGCCCACAAGGTTTAGATTTACGTTGTCCAGTATAGTGTTGTGTTTTATAACTTTTGTATAATCTTTTATCTCCAATACCATATGCGTGTCCTCCTCAGGTAATTGCTTTTTCCAAAAAGTCGTACTTTTTAAGAGATATACATCCTAACACGATAGATAATAATATTGCCGCAAGCAACACCGCCAATGCTATTCTCTGGTCTATACCGCTTATACCTTTTATACTTAAAAATATATCTGAGCTTACAACCTTTTCGTTCCTGAAAAGCATAGAATAGTTGCCTATTAAAAAGTAAGAGACATAATAAGCCGAAGCGCTTGTATACGCTACGATAAATATATAGCTGAATATGGGCTTTACCCACAGAGAAATTAAAAGCTGTAACAAGGACAGCAAAAACGATGTCAGTATGGGTAATAATATTAGCCCTACGGCAAGCTCTGATGCAGAAAACAATGATGCATTAATACCTACCACATACATATAAATCTCGCCGGAGAGGGATAATGATGGAGTTCCTGCAAGCACGGAGTAAACAAACACAGCGGCGTACCCAGTAAGATAAAACAAAGCAACGCTAACAAAGCAATACGCCACCTTACCTAAGAACCAAAAGGATTTGCGTGTGGTTCTAAGAAGTATTTGCAGTCCTTGTCCCGACATATCTCTATTGGCATAGTTGCCTATCAGAAAAGCGATATATAGCTGTATACTAAGCCAGGTTATG
>JAZSIW010000047.1:0-4541 GCA_045534025.1 Eubacteriales bacterium
CGGAACGAAGTAAAGGTGCGGCGATGCCTACAGCGCCTCCCCATTTCCAACCGCAAACAAAGCCGCATATCAAAACAGGTATATGCATGGGGCAAAGCTTTTCTCCTATTTCAGGAATTCCTCCTGTAATAACAGGCATAACAAAGGCCAATGCTAAAAACAGTGCCGCAAGCACCATGTTTTTTATCTCTTTTCGCTTCATAAACCCTCCAAGCGTCAACACAAAAGGTATCATTATCTCTGCAGAGACAATGATACCTTCGTAGTATCCATAATGTGTATTTGTAAAAAGAAATGCCAAAACTTCTGTTTTGTTAACTGCTCTTCAGAACAGCGTAAAAATTATAACACAATGCAGTAAATATTGTCAAGTCCTGTGGGCAAATAATGCATCAAGCTTTGCCATTACATCTTCAATAAGTGCGCTTGTACTTATATCTCTGATGCCGGCTATCAAGTTGTCGCATTTGTTCATGGGCACAAGTATTCGCACTGCTTTGGATTGCGCTATAGCAATTGCCATAGTCGGTGTTATCTCACCTGTTAGTGAATCTGCAATAACTATCCCAATCGGTCCTATTATTACATCCGATTTACGACAGGCGACAACAACGGGGTTTTCGCCGGTTGCGGCATTCTTCGCACCCGCTTTAAGCATTGTGGAAGTTGCGGCGGCGTTTGTTCCTATGGCAGTAATATCTGCATCTTTGTATTTAAGGGAGATTTCCTTAACAAGCTGTGCGCCAAGCATACCGCCGTGTCCGTCAATAACCGTTATGTTCATAGGCCTATTGCTTTGCAGCATTTGCTTTTACCTTGTCAACGGTAAGGGTTATGTTCATTTCAATAATGTCTTTCTGACCGTCAACGCGTGATTGAATATTGGTATCAAGCTCTTCAATTATGCTGGTAGTATTCCACTTTCCACCGAATACTTGACCCAAGTCATAAATTCTGGAGCCATATACAATATCAAGAACTTCTGCGCTGTAGGGGTCGCGGGAGTCAGCCCTCTTTAACTGCTTTTCATAGTACTCGGGAGTTAAATAATCTTTGCTGTACGCACCGAGGGCGTCTAAGATTGCGGCAAGTTGCTTGCCTTTTTCGCCCTTTGAATTTTCACCCACGGGAACAAATAGAACGCTGGTGATATGTGCACCCATGTTGTGATAATACCTGTCATCTTCGGCGTTATACTTAGGGATGGGAAGGAAGCCGTAATCATCCTTCATGTCTCTGAAATAGGGGAGGTGAATAGGCGCGCAAACATAAAACAGGCCTCTGCCTTCTTTGAAAGCGTTTATAACGGTTTTTTCAAAAACATCTTCACCCTCGTATTTAGAAACGTATTCGGGCAGGTTGCCAACAAGTACATCATTAGTGTTTAGATAAAGGTTAACTGCGTCGGTAAGTGCCGCATATCCGTTGCCGCTTGCAAGGTCAAATATAGGTTCATCGTTGGCGTTTTTATCAACAATTCGGTTGCCGCTGGCAAGGAAATGATTATAAATACCGGAAGTTTCGGTAAGCAAGCCGTATACATCAAATTCGTCCCTTTTGCCGTCGGAATTTGCATCATAGCCAAAGCCTGTTACTTCGTTAACGAATGCTTCAAAGGTCCACTGGTTGTTAAGGGCCAAATCATACAGCTTTTGAGGGTCGCCGCCGTTTTTAATATAAAGGTCTTTGTTAAAGAACAAAAGAACCGTGCCGTCGTTGTCGTAGGTGTTAATGTCGCCAAGAGCATAGTAAAGCTCGCCGCAGATAGAAAGGTCGTCAACGGCATTCTGATCCCACCAAGGCTGCTTTAAATCAACACCTAAGTCGTTTAGGTCGGCAAGAAGACCGTCTTCTACAAATGCATAGTAGTAATAGTAGGATTCAAAGCAGAAGTCGTATTCAGCCGTGCCGCCAAGGATATCTTCGTTAAGTGCAGTGCGGATATTTCCGGGGGTGTCTGTGCTCATTTCGCCGGTAATGGTGCAGTTATACTCCTTTTGCACAGCATCAAGAACTTCCTTTTTTGCCTTGTTTATGTTAGTCATGGTGCCGTCTTCAGAGTCTTCCCAAATAACTTCGCCCTGGAAGTCGATGGTAGGCTTACCGTAGCCAAACCAACGCTGAAGAATGTAAAATTCACGGCCGCCCATATCGGTGGGGTCATCAAGCAATTCAGCATAAATCACGCCGGCGTCATCGTTTTGTCCGTCGCTTGTGTCGGTAACGCTGCCCTGAATAGAGCCACCGCTGTTTTGGGGAGCTTGGCTGGATTCGTTCTTCTCACTTGTTTTCCCGTTGTCACAGGCTACAAAACATGTGGCAATAGTAAGAAGTACCAATATTGCGCAAACAATCTTCTTCATAAAACTACTCCTTAAAAACTATTTATTGAATAAAGTATAACACTTTGCTTAAGTGCTGTCAATATCGCAGTAAAAAAAGCTTTTATTATTGGTCTGAGAAAAATCCCTCTGTTAAAAATACAGAGGGATTTAGATAGTGTTTTAACTATTCAGAGGCTTTAGCTGCGTTTGCCTTGATTTTGTCAACTGTGAGAGATATGTTCATTTCGATTATATCTTTCTGCCCTTCAACACGGGATTGAATATTTGTGTCAAGCGCAGAAACAATGTCAGTGGTAGCCCATTTGTTACCGAATACTTGACCAAGGTCGTAAACACGGGAACCGAATATAACGTCAAGAACTTCAGCACTGTCGGGGTCTTGTGCATCGCCTCTCTTAAGTTGCTTCTCGTAATATTCGGGGGTCAAATAATCCTTACTGTAAGCGCCCAGGGCATCAAGGATTATACCAAGTTCTTTGCCTTTTTCACCCTTGGAGTTTTCACCAACGGGTACAAAGACAACGCTGGCGGTGTGTGCGCCCATATTGTGATAGTATCTGTCGTCAGCTACGTTATACTTAGGAACGGGAAGGAAGCCAAAATCATCCTTCATGTCTCTAAAGAAAGGAAGGTGTATAAGTGCGCCCATAAAGAACAGGCCTCTGCCTTCTTTGAAAGCATTACAAATAGGTTCATAGTAGCCGTCACCTGTTCCGCCGTACTTGTCAAGGTATACCTGGAGGTCGGTAACTAAAACGTCGTTAGTATTGGTATAAAGATTTACTGCATCTGTAAGAGCAGCATAACCGCCACCGCTTGCAAGGTCAAATACGGGGTCGTCGTTAGCGTTCTTGTCAACTATCAAGCTGCCGCTGGAAATGAAGTGGTTATAAAGGCACGCGCTTTCGGTAAGCAGACCGTAAATGTCAAACTCATCTCTCTTACCGTCAGAGTTGGCATCGGAGCCAAAACCTGTAACTATGTTCTTAAATTCCTCAAAGGTCCACTTGTCGTTCAAAGCCATATCGTAAAGCGCCTGAACGTCGCCGCCGTTTCTCTCGTAAAGGTCCTTGTTAAAGAGGAGGACAATAGTACCGTCGTTGTCGTAGGTATTAATGTCGCCAAGCGCAAAGTAAAGCTCACCGCAGATGGATAGATCGTCAACTGCGTTTTGGTCCCACCAAGGCTGCTTAAAGTCGATGCCCAAATCTTTAAGGTCAACAAGCAGACCGTCTTCTACAAATGCATGATAGTAATAGTAAGTTTCAAAGCAGAAGTCGTATTCGGCGGTGCCGCCAAGGATATCTTCGTTAAGAGCTGTACGAATGTCAGCAGGGGAGTCAGTGCTCATTTCGCCTGTGATGGTGCAGTTGTATTCCTTCTGCACAGCATCAAGAACTTCCTTTTTAGCCTTGTTGATGTTGGTCATAGTGCCGTCTTCGGAATCTTCCCAAATAACCTCGCCTTGGAAGTCGATAGAAGGCTTACCGTAACCAAACCAACGCTGTAGTATGTAAAACTCGCGACCGTCCATGTCTGTTGGGTTATCAAGCAAATCAGCATAAATAATGCCGCTGTCATCGGATTGACCATCGCTTGTGTCGGTAACCGTGCCGTTTATGGTTCCGTTACCGTTGTTTCCCCCATTATTTCCTGCATTGTCGGCAGCGCCGCCGTTGCTTTGGACGGATTCATCCTTTGTGTTAGCTTTTTCATCACCGCATGCAACCAAGCAAGATACGATAGTAACAATAGCTAACAGAGCACAAATAATTTTTTTCATAGTGCTTCTCCTTTGATATTGTATTTCTGTACTATGGAAATTATAACATCTTACAATTGTATTGTCAATATCCCCCGTAAAATCGTGTGTAAAATCTTTGCATATAAAAATTCCCTCTGTGCAGTTATGCACAGAGGGAATAACTAAAAGCAATTAAGCGTTTTTAGCTGCATTTGCCTTTACCTTATCAACGGTAATGGAAATGTTCATTTCAATAATGTCTTTCTGACCTTCTACACGGGACTGGATGTTGGTGTCAAGAGCTTCAACCAAGTCGGTAGTAGCCCACTTAGCACCGAATACCTGACCAAGGTCAAATACGCGGGAACCGAATACAACGTCAAGAACTGCTGCACTATCGGGATCCTGTGCGTCGCCTCTCTTAAGCTGCTTTTCATAATATTCATGGGTCA
>JAZSIW010000099.1:0-20629 GCA_045534025.1 Eubacteriales bacterium
TGATGCGGCTACCCTTAAGAACTGTGACTTCTCCATCACTCCCGAAACCGAAGAGGACGACAAGGACGAAGACGAAGACAAGGAAGTTGACACCACTAACAAGGTTATAGAGAAGTGGGAGTCTCTCCTCACCTTCGGCAATACCACCTTCACAGGCATCCCCAAGGAAATTCAGGACGAGATAAAGAAGTACAGCGAGAAGAAGGAAGAAGAAGACAAGAAGGACGACGACAAGAAGGAAGAAGATAAGAAGGATGAAGAGTCCTCTAAGGAAGAAGCTTCTAAAGAAGAATCTTCCGAGGCAGCTTCCTCTGAAGAAGTTTCCGTGGGCGAGTCTTCCGAAAACTCTGAAGAGTCTGTAGAATCCACCGAAAGCGCTGAAAGTTTCGAAGAATCTGCCGAATCTGCTGAAAGCGCTGAAGAGTCTGTAGAATCTGCTGAAAGCGCTGAAGAGTCTGCTGAATCTGCTGATAGCTCCGAAGAAGCTACCGAATCTTCTGAAAGCGCAGCAGAATAAAAGCGTACACTAACCGAATAGTATAAAGGGGGCTATTTAGCCCCCTTTGCATACAAAATTATATATTTTAGGAGAAAACATTATGAGCCAGAAAATAAAATGCGGTATTATAGGCGCAACCGGTATGGTTGGTCAGCGTTTTATAACCTTACTTGAAAACCATCCTTATTTTGAAATAGCAGTTCTTGCAGCCAGCAGTGGCAGCGCAGGCAAAACCTACGAAGAAGCAGTTGGCAACCGTTGGAAGCTTGCTGCCCCCATGCCCGAAAAGGTTAAGAGCATGGTTGTTATGGACGCCGCTAAGGTTGAAGAGGTAAGCGCACTTGTTGACTTTGTGTTCTGCGCAGTTAATATGCCCAAGGACCAGATTTTGGCACTTGAAGAAGCTTACGCAAAGGCAGAAACCCCTGTTGTTTCCAACAACTCCGCTAACCGTTGGACGCCTGACGTTCCCATGGTTATTCCCGAAACCAACCCCGAACATTTGGAAGTTATCGCTATGCAGAAGAAGCGTTTGGGCACCACCCGCGGCTTTATTGCCGTTAAGCCCAACTGCTCTATCCAAAGCTTTGTTCCTGCAGTTACTCCTTTGCGCCGATTTGGTATAACAAAGGCTACCGTTACCACCTTCCAGGCTATATCCGGCGCAGGCAAGACCTTTAAGGATTGGCCCGAAATGAACGATAACGTTATCCCCTACATAGGCGGCGAAGAAGATAAGACCGAAAGAGAACCTCTTAAGATTTGGGGTAAGGTTGACGGCGCCGTAATCAAGCCCGACACAGAGCCCGTGATTTCCGCACAGTGCATACGTGTTCCCGTATCCGACGGTCACCTGGCGGCTGTTTCCCTTTCCTTCACCCGCATTAAGCCTTCTGTTGACGAAATAATCAATATTTGGCGTGAATACAAGGGCGAACCTCAGATTTTAGGTCTTCCCAGCGCACCTTCTCAGTTCATTACCTATTTTGAAGAGTTTGACCATCCTCAAACAGGCGTTGACCGTATGATCGGCAACGGTATGGGCATCTCCGTAGGCAGACTCAGAAACGACCCTGTATTTGACTATAAGTTTGTTTGCCTTTCCCACAACACCCTTAGAGGTGCGGCAGGCGGCGCCGTACTTATAGCCGAAATGCTTTACAGAAAAGGCTATATCCAAGCTAAATAAGCCATGCGTAACATCTTGTTTATTTGCTACGGCAATATATGCCGCAGTCCCACGGCGGAGTTTTTGTTTAACGACGCCGTAAAAAGCAGAGGGCTTGAGAACACTTTTATTGGTGAGTCGGCAGCAGTCGGTGACGACAACATAAAGCCCGACGGCAGCGGCTACGGTGTTTACCCCGTTTGCAAGCGAATGCTGGAGGCACGTGGAATAGACTGCAGCGCAAAACAAGCACGCCTGCTTACAAAAGCGGACTATGATAAGTGCGAGCTGCTTTTGGTTATGGACAAACAAAATTACCGTGCCGCCCTTAGAATTTTAGGGGGAGACCCTCAAGGCAAAGTCAAACCCCTGACGGAATACACAGGCGGCGGTGAGGTGGAAGACCCTTGGTACACCCGCAATTTTGATAAAGTCTTTGCACAGATAGAAGAAGCCGTTAACGCTTTGCTTGACGAGCTGACAACAAAATAATACGTAAAATAGACTGTCTGAAACACTTTAACTTGTGTTTCAGGCAGTTTTTTGCGAATAAAGCATAGCGATTTATCTGCAAAGCGGGGGGATTCCGCCAAAGCCGTGCACATAACCAAAATTACGTGATATACGCTAAAACGTAAATTTTACACCTGCAAGAGACCGCGCCATCGATTAAAAGAAAGCAAAATTTTAAAGATAAATCAGGGAAAAAGCGCTTGCAGCCCCCTGTTTTGCTGTTTTTGTTCACCTCCGTGTTAACTTTTATGCCGCTAAACGAAAATACGCAATCTGCACAAAATCCCCTGCCCCTTTTAGTGCAGCTCTACAAAAACGATTTTTGACGCATAAATTTTGTTGACATCCTAAAAAACGCAAGATATAATATAATTACAGTATTGGTATATTAAAAAGGAGGTGTGGATAGAAGCATTTTTTCGTTTACGTCTTGTCCTGCTTTTGGACTATGTCTACGTATATTTACTTGTTAACAATAATATTCAATTGATAGGTGAAAAGGAATTTGTTGCCGACGTAAACAAGGACGGCGTTATAGATAACGACGATTTAACTCTTATATCTGCATATATTTCCGGCGAATCTGTGGTTTTACAATAATATATAACCAACAAGGAGGGATTTATTATGAAGACTATTTTAAGAACATCGGTTTTAGTGCTTCTTTTGCTTGCGCTTGTGGTGTTGCCAGCCGTAGCGGCTGGTATATCTCCCAAAGAAATTGCAAGCGAAGACGAAGCGTGGAGACGTAAGCTTGACGAAGAAACCTTACAAATGCTTGATGCAATGTCGGATGATGACATTATGGAAGTTTGGGTTTTCCGCAAAAGCTTAGATATCCCCATAGAAGAAAGATTTAAGGAGATAACGGGATTTAGTTACAGTGGCATACGTTCAGACGGGTCTGAAGAGCAGCAGCTCTTTTTAGCATCTTTTCTATCCGCTAAAGAAGAGGAGTTGGGGCTTGAACCGGGCAGCCTTGACGAAGACAGCCTTGAAGGTAAAGCCGCAATATCAGAAGCGTGGAGTTACTCAAGTTCTGTACATCGCTCGATAATAAGAGAGGCTTATACAAATTTTAATCAAGAGTTTGTAGATAGGCTCATAGACTCTTCGCGAACAATTTTGTATTTCAGTAACTACACGTCAACGCTTATTTTGGAAGCAAGCAAGGCTGAGATAATCGCTATGGCAAGGGATGATACCACTACGGATATACACTACTACGTAGAAGAAGAGAGTTTTCCTGACGTAGAGGAGAGCTTCGATGACTTTGGCAGCGAAGATATAAGCGCTGACGACTATAGCAGTGAGTACGTAAGCGATGTGGAAATCTCTGACGACTATAGCAGTGAGTACGTAAGCGATGTGGAAAGTGCTGACGAGCCGAGCAGCGAAGAAGAAAGCGTTAACGAACCGAGCAGTGAAGAAATAAGCGAAGACGACCCGAGTAGCGAAGAAGAAAGCGCCCACGATCCCAGCAGCGAAGACATAAGCGTTGACGACCCGAGCAGTGAAGAAATAAGCGCTGACGATCTCGGTAGTGAGGATGAGCCCGTGACAACTATAACAGGCGATGTTAATGCTGACGGCACCGTAAACAGCCTTGACGGAGCGCAGGTGCTTAAGCACGACGCAGAGCTTATCACCCTTGAGGGTGAGGGGCTTGCGGCAGCCGACGTTAACGGTGACGGCACGGTTAACAGCCTGGATGCGGCGCAGATTTTAAAATACGACGCACAGCTTATTACCGAGTTTTAAGCTCCTTTCTTAAAACCAATAAATAACCAAAGGCTTTTCGGCATGCGCCGAAAAGCCTTTGGTTCGATTGTCGGGGGCCCCGAGAAGTCTAACAACTTCTTGGGGTGATTTTCCCGATTTTGCCCTTGCCGCAAAGCGTTGGCAGGGCCTACGGGGTTACTGCTGCAAAGGGACGGGTGCAATGGGGCACAAAGCCTCTGCCGCAAAGGCTTGCTGGTAGCAATGCATCATTGCCGTATCTGCCGCAAATTGCGTCTACGGCACTGTTAAGAGCACGCTTTTTTTCTTCACGTCCGGGGTCATAAAAGAAATCCGTTTGCAACGGTGCGCTTACAGCATTTAAATCAATGGCGGTAACGGTAAGAGAGCGCAAGGGCAAGGGTGCCCCCGCCCTGCCCGAAAACAAGGCATAAGCAGCGTTGGCGATATTGCCGCTATCGTCGGTTGCTTGGCTTAACAATATCTGGTACTGCTTTACCCTAAGCTTTGTATCCCTTAAGGAAAGACTTACTCCGCCGCAAACAAGTCCGCATTGCCTTAGCCTTCTGCCCACCTCCAAAGACAGCCACAGTATAAAGTCATGCACCTCTTCGGCGGTTTTAAGGTCGGCAGGCGGTGTCATTCCGTTGCCTACGCTTTTTACGGGTGGGCGTTCTGTCTCGTTAATCACGGGAGAACACTCCAATCCGTTGGCATAGACCCAAAGGGTATGCCCTGTTTTTCCCAAGGTGTTTTTTAAAAAATCGGGGTTGCATTCCGCCAACGCACCCACCGTGCTTATGCCGTATTTTTTAAGGACGGCGGCTGTAGATCTGCCAACTCCGAATAAAGCATTTACGGGCAAGGGAAAAATCTTTTCCTTATAATTCTGCGGACTTATAAGGGTAACGGCATCGGGCTTTTTAAGGTCAGAGCCAAGCTTTGCAAAAATCTTGTTGAAGGACACCCCCACGCTTACGGTAATATCCAGTTCCTTCTTTACCTGCTCTTTAAGAGTTTCCGCCACAAAAACTCCGTCCTTAAAATTTTTTATACCCGTGCTTAAATCAAGCCAACATTCGTCCAACCCAAATGGCTCTACATTAAAGGCATAGTCGTTATATATGCGCCGCAGCTCAGCGGAATATTTGACGTACATATCGTAATGAGGCTTAACTATTATAAGCTGCGGCAAGCACTTTTTAGCCTCTGACACAGTCATACCGGTCCTTACCCCCGCGCGCCGTGCCTTTATGCTTTGCGCCAGCACTATTCCGTGACGCTCCTCCACCGCACCGCAGACCGCCACCGCTTTGTTCTTAAGTGACGGGTCAAGCGCCGCTTCCACCGATGCAAAAAAGCTGTTTGCATCTGAATGTAATATTACTCTTTCCATAGCCCTCTACCAAACATTTGTTCTTGTGGTGTTTATTATACACCTCAGAACAAATGTTTGTCAATATATTTTTTTATTTTTTTCAAAACCTTGACTTTTAAAAAGCAAAGTGATACACTGTAATCTATAAAAAAGGAGATAGACGTGGGTAACACAAAAAATGTGTTTAGACTACTGGTAAAACCCGTTCCTCGTTGTTTGGTATGCCGTAATGCCGTAGCGTCGGCGGGGTATCCTTTTTGTGAGAACTGCAGCAGCTTTTACAGTAAGCTTATAAGCGCTCCCTGCAGAGAATGCGGTAAGCAAATTAAGGACTGCAACTGTATAGAAGTAAATCCGTGCATAAAGTTTTACAGACTTTTTGAGTACGAGGGCGACACCGCAAAGGATATAATATACCGTCTTAAACGTGCCGCCGCACCTGTTGATTTTATACTTATTGCAAGGAGACTTAAAGAGCGCATACAAAACGTCTCGGGCGATGTTAAGTTTGACTGCGTTTGCTATGTTCCCCGCAATAAAAAGGGGATATTAAAATACGGCTTTGACCACGCAAAACTTTTGGGTAATGCCCTGGCAAAACAATTCGGCGTTCCCTGCCAAAGCTTGCTTCTGCATACAGGTGTCAGGGGCGAACAGAAGCGCCTTAGCAGACTGTACCGTGGGTTTGCGGCAAAAACACGGTTTGAGATAAACAAGCTTGCCCTGCACGACGGCAAGCTGCCCCATAAGCGAATATTGCTGGCAGACGATATAGTTACAACAGGAAACACCATGGGCGAATGCGCCCGTATACTTAAAGCCTGCGGTGCAAAGCAGGTATTCGGCGTTGCCATAGGACATACGCCAAACAGAGATAAAAACAGGAGGTTAAGCGGCGAAAATGGGAAAAGCTTCTGAAGTGCTGTTTACACTTTTCGGGCTGGATGTTACAGCCGAGGTGGTTACAATGTGGGGCATTATTGCTCTTATTGCCATAATAAGCCTTATTGCCACCCATAATATGAAAGAACGTCCGAGAGGGTTTCAAAACCTTATTGAAACGGGTGTGGAATATTTGCAAAACTTTTTCGGCGGTATTCTGGGCGAAAAAAGGAGCAGAAGATATTTTCCTTTTCTGGCCACGCTGTTTGTATTTATAATTTTTTCAAACTACGCAGGCCTTATCCCCGGCGCAGGAATATTCCGTTACTTCAAGGCGCCCACATCGTCATTTTCCGTCACCTTGGGCTTGGGTGTAGTATCCTTTGCGGCATTGCAGTACTACGCTTTCAGAATAGGTGCACGCCATTATTTTAAGCGCTTTATATCACCGGTCGCTTTTATGCTGCCCCTTTTGATTTTGGACGAGTTTATTAAGCCTGCGTCCCTTGCCATGCGTTTGTTTGGTAATATATTCGGCGAGGAAACAGTAACCGAAGAGCTTTACGGGCTTATACCCATTGTTGCGCCTATGCTTATGATGGGGCTTTCGTTGCTGTTCTGCGCTATACAGGCTGTGGTATTTACAATGCTTACCGCAATTTATCTTGAAGAAGCTACAGAGATAGAAGAATAAAAGGAGATTTACATTTATGGAAAACGCAATTATCGCTATCGCCGCCGCTATTGCAATTGCAATAAGCACAATTTGTCCCGCTATTGCACAGGGTAAAACTGCCGCTAAGGCTATGGAAAGCATTGCCAGACAGCCCGATGCCGCAAAAGACATACGTTCTACCCTTATTATATCCATGGCGCTTATAGAAGCGCTTACCATCTATGGCTTGCTTATAGCTTTGATGCTTGTTGGTAAGGTACAGTAAACCTATGACGATACAGATTTCTGTTGTTATATGGACAATAATTAATTTTGTCCTGCTTTACTTGGTGCTCAATTTTCTTTTATTTAAGCCTATGCTTAAATTTATGGACGAAAGAAACGCCAAAATAGAGCAGGGCAAGACTGCTGTTGCCGAAAAACAGGCGAAGCTTAAGGCAAAAGCGGAGGAAAAAGCCGCCTTTATCGCCGCCAAGGACCGCCTGCTTAAGGAAAAGGTGGAAAGCGGTGTTGCAGCAGCAAAAGAGGAATGCCGCAAGGACCGTATCGACGGCGAAAAGCAGCAGGCAGAATGCGCCGCTAAGAAAAACGCCGCCCTTAAAGAGGACGAAGCGGCACTTAAGGAAACCCTGGCAAAAGCCTTGCCCGCTTTATCTGACAAGGTTGTACAAAGTCTTTTGGAAAAGGGGCTTTAATTTATGGAGCATTTGATTTATGCGCTGATAAACTTTGCGCTTCTTGCGGTAATTTTGTTTTTTGCCGGAAGAAAGATAGTTTTGCGCATTTTTAAGGACAGAAGAGAACGCATAGAGTCCTCCCTTGACGAGGCTGAGGCTGTGCTTAACGCAGTCGAAGAAGAGGCGGAGGATAATTATATTGCCAACGCTGAAGCAGATTTGGAGCAAGAAGCAAAGCGAATTATTGCCGACCGAAGCGCAGAATTGTCTAAAGAAAACGCCCAAAGCCTTGATAGGTACAAGCTTCTTTTAGCTTCCGAGGCGGAGTCTTTGCGCAAGGATGTTTTAGACAGAAGCCGCGACCTTACCTTGGAGGCTTTGCATTGCCAAGTCATTGCACTTATGTCCGAAAAAAGCATAGCGGCAGAATTCAGAAAACACGAAAAAGCTATACTTGAAAAGATACTTGACACAATTTGCCTTACCCCCGGCGACCGTTCTTATCTGGTGCACCACGATGTGCTTTACGTAACCCTTACCTCCGCTTTTCCTTTGGAAGAGGAGCTTGTTAAGTTGGTTGAAGATAAAGTGACAAAAATGCTTGACGAGGTAAACGGCAAGCCTTCCCTTTGGGTGCTTACGGACGATAAGTGCATAGGCGGATTGAAGCTTAGAATAGGCGATACCGTTTACGACGGCACCGTTTCCAACAGCCTTGAGCAGATGATTAAAAAGCTTAAGGATTATCCTTTGGACAGCGCAGACTCCGTTTCATCGGTAGAAGAAAAGCTTATGGAGGGACTTGAAAAATATGCGCCCTCCATTGACAAATATCAATTGGGCAGAGTTGTAAGCATATCCGACGGTATATGCTGGCTGGACGGTCTTGCAGACATTATGTACGGCGAGATTATAGAGTTTGAAGGCGGCACCGAGGGCATGATACAGGATATAGAGCCCGGCAGGATAGGCTGTGTAATTTTTGACAGATATGAGTATATAGAAAGCGGTACCCGCGTGCGCCGTGTGGGCAAAATGGCAAGCGTGCCTGTTGGCGACAAGCTTTTGGGCAGGGTTGTTGACCCCTTGGGCAAGCCCATCGACGGGCTTGGCACCATCTGGGCAGAGGAAACACGCCCCATTGAATTTAAAGCGCCCGGTATTACCGCCCGCAAATCCGTTTGTGCACCTATGCATACGGGCATTAAAGCAATTGATGCCCTTATACCCATAGGCAAAGGGCAAAGAGAGCTTATTATAGGCGACAGGCAGACAGGCAAAACCGCCATCGCTTTGGACGCCATCATCAACCAAAAGGGTAAAAACACCGTGTGCATCTACGTTGCCATAGGTCAAAAGGATACTACGGTGGCAGAGATATACGAAAAGCTTAAGGCAGAAGGAGCCATGAGCTACACCACCATTATCTGTGCCAACGCCTCTTGCTCTGCCTCCATACAGTATATAGCGCCTTTTTCCGGCACCGCTATGGGTGAGTATTTCATGTACGCAGGCAAGGACGTGCTTATCGTTTACGACGACCTTTCCAAGCATGCGGTAGCTTACAGAGAGCTGTCACTGCTTCTGCACAGGCCCTCAGGCAGAGAAGCTTATCCCGGCGACGTATTTTACCTGCACTCTCGCTTGTTAGAGCGTAGTGCAAGACTTGCCGACGAGTTGGGCGGCGGTTCTATGACCGCTTTGCCGATTATAGAGACTCAATCAGGTGATATATCCGCATATATTCCTACCAACGCCATTTCCATTACGGACGGTCAGATATTCCTGGAGACCGATTTGTTTAATGAAGGGCAACGCCCTGCAATAAATGTAGGTCTTTCCGTATCCCGTGTGGGCGGTGCGGCGCAGACCAAGCTGATGAAACAGGTATCCGGTAACCTTAGGATGATACTTGCCCAATACAGAGAGCTTTCCACCTTTGCCCAATTCGGTGCGGACGTAGACGACAGCACCAAGACAGCACTTAGCAGCGGCGAAAGGATGATGGCGGCGCTTAAACAGCCCCGTTATGCTCCTCTTACCGACGGTGAAACTGCGCTTGTACTCTTTGCCGTAAGCGAAGGGTTTGCAGCAGATGTAGCGCTTGAAAGAATGGCAGAGTTTGAAAAAGAACTTATTAAAGAGTTTAAAGAACGCAAGCAAAACACCATGGCAATGCTTAACCTGGGTGCCAAGCTTGACGATAAGCAAAAAGAACGCCTTAAGGCAGAGATAGACGAATTTGCGAAGAGGTTTGTATATGGCAGGACAGCGTGATTTAAAAAAGCACCTGATTGGTATACAGACCACGGGAAAGCTGGCAAACGCCATGAAGACAGTGGCAACGGCAAAATTTTCCAGACTTTCTGCCATAAACAGCGACATACAGGAGTATTCCATCCGTTGCGGCGAAATACTTAAAGATTTCGGCAACGAGGCGCTGTTTGGAGATATCCGCGGCGGCGACGGTTGCTTATATATTTTGTTTACGGGCAACAAAGGGCTGTGCGGCGGCTATAACAGCGAGCTTTGCACGTTTTTTGAGGAGCTTGAAAAAGAAGAAAAGCACAAGCTTGTAGTCTGCGGTAAAAAGGGTGCGGAGCTATGCCGCGCCAAGGGAATAAAAGCCGTTAGCTTTGATATACCCGACATGCCGAGCTATACCGATGCGGGCAGACTGTATGAGCTTATTGCGGCAGAACACCCTAAATACGGCACAGTTAAGCTGGTGTACCGCAATTTTAAAAATATAATGACGCAAATCCCAACGGTATCACAACTTTTACCTGCAGATAGCGGCTGTAATACCGAGGACGTTTTGTTCTTTCCAAGCAGAGAGGAAGCCGAGATGCCCCTTGCAGTACTGTGCTTAAGGGCAAGGATTTACGGCGTTATGATAGAAGCGGCAACAGGTGTACAGGCGGCAACCCTTATGACCATGCGCAACGCCGCAGACAACGCAGCAGAGGAAGCACTTAAAACAGAAACGGCACTTAACCGTATCCGTCAAAACGAGCTAACCACCGACGTGCTTGAAAGTGCGGCAGGCTTAGGCGACAATTTTTATTCTTAAGGAAGGGGAAAACCGATTATGGAAAACAAAGCTAAAGGTTCGGTTGTAACGATAAGAGGTCCTGTTGTGGACGTGCGTTTTCCCCAAGGGGAATCCATACCCGATATATTTACAGCCCTTGAGGTACACATAGGCGAGGAGAGGGTTATACTTGAAACCTTGCAGCACTTGGGCGACAACGTGGTGCGGTGTATTTCCATGCACCCTACGGACGGCTTGTCCCGAGGGGTGGAGGCGATAAATACGGGCAGGCCCATATCCGTCCCCGTAGGTAACGGCACTCTTGGCAGAATGCTTAACGTAACGGGCGACCCTATTGACGATATGGGCGCAATAAATACAAAGGAGTATCACCCTATACATCGCAATGCGCCGCCTTTTACGGACATTGTACCCCACGGCAGCACCTTGGAAACCGGTATAAAAGTTATAGATCTGATGACCCCCTATGCCAGAGGCGGCAAGATAGGTCTTTTCGGCGGTGCGGGCGTGGGCAAGACCGTGCTTATTATGGAGCTTATACGCAACATAGCCGCAGAACATAACGGATATTCCGTTTTTGCGGGAGTTGGCGAGCGTTCCCGAGAAGGAAACGACCTTTGGAACGAAATGAAGCAATCGGGCGTGCTTGATAAAACCGCCCTTGTTTTCGGTCAGATGAACGAGCCTGCAGGCGCAAGACTTAGAGTGCCCTTGGCAGGGCTTACCATTGCAGAGCATTTTCGCGAAGCAGACCGACAGGACGTGCTTTTGTTTATAGACAACATATTCAGATTTACGCAGGCAGGCTCTGAGGTTTCGGCTCTGCTTGGACGCATGCCCTCGGCAGTTGGATATCAGCCCACCTTGGCAAGTGAGATGGGTAAATTACAAGAGCGAATCGTTTCCACAAAAAACGGCTCTATTACCTCTGTGCAGGCGGTTTACGTACCTGCAGATGACCTTACCGACCCTGCACCTGCCGCTACCTTCAGCCATTTGGATGCCACCACGGTGCTCTCCAGAAGTGTGGTAGAGTTGGGCATTTACCCTGCGGTAAGCCCACTGGAGTCGGGATCCCGTATGCTTGCCCCCGAGGTGGTTGGCGAACATCATTACAACACCGCAAAGGAAGTACAGCGCTATCTGCAAAAATATAACGAACTGCAGGACATAATAGCAATACTCGGTATGGACGAACTTTCCCCCGAGGATAAGCTTACGGTGCGCCGTGCAAGACGTTTGCAAAGGTTTATGAGCCAACCCTTCCACGTTGCGGAAGCGTTTACGGGCGTAAAGGGTGTGTTTGTAGCTCCCGATGCAACCGTAAAAGGCTGTGATGCCATTATAGGCGGTGACTGCGACAATATACGCGAAGAGGCATTTATGCTCTGCGGCGATATTGACAGCGTTTACGCAAGGAGCAAAGAGCTATGACAGACAGTAACAACCCCTTAAGGCTTTGCGTACTGTCACCTCACGGTACATTGTTGGACACAGCGGCGAAATCCGTAAGGCTGGCGGCGGTTGACGGCAGTTTGGGCGTGCGCCGAGGACACCCCACCGCCCTTGTGTTGCTTGCCCACGGCAAGCTGCAATATACAAAAGACGGCGTGACCCACAGCATGGACACAAACGGCGTGTTTGCAGAGATAAAAAACGATACCGTTACGGTTATAGCGGAATAAAGACTACAGCCATATTAATAACAAAAATTATATGCTTTGAAGTACCCCAAAGGTTAAACATGGTGATATTGTTTAACCTTTGGGGTATATTTTAATTATAAAAGCCTTGCATATTAATAAGCGAAAATTTTAAGGGCTGCGCTTTGGGCTTGACAAAAGACCGTTTGCGTTATATAATGAAACTGTGCGTTTATATATGCGCACAGCTTGCTTTATCGTAATACCGAAAGGAGATAATTTACTATGAAAAAAGCATTGTCTTTACTTCTTGCCTTTATAACTTCTATGTTTTTCACCCTTCAGGCAGCGGCTGTTGAGGGTGCAACGCCTGCAACAGGCGAAGACGGCCCTTGGCTTTGGATAATCCTTGCCGTTGCAGCAGTAGCCTTGGTATGCGTTATATTTGCAACAAGCAAAAAGAGATAAATATTTCTTTCCCCCTGTCCCACAACAAAAAAAGGAACGAGGAAATTGATTTATGAAAAAGATAACAAAAGCCGTTATCCCTGCCGCAGGGCTTGGCACACGCATGCTTCCCGTTGCTAAGGGTATACCGAAGGAGATGTTGCCCATAGTGGACAAGCCTTGTATACACCATTTGGTTGAAGAGGCGGCAGCATCCGGCATTACGGATATACTTATAATCACCGGTCGCGGAAAGGAAGCTATTGAGGACTATTTTGATTACAACATAGAATATAACAATAAGCTTATTTCCACCGGGAAAGAGCATTTGATGCAGGAGCTTAACGCTATTGCCGACCTGGCAAACATAAACTTTTTGCGTCAGAAGGAAGCAAAGGGCTTGGGGCACGCCGTATACTGCGCCAAAAGCTTTATAGGGGACGAACCCTTTGCCGTGCTTTACGGGGATGACGTTATAATTTCGGAAACGCCCGTTGTTAAACAGCTGACCGACGTGTACTACAAGTACGGTTTGGGTGTTGCAGGCGTTAAAAGCGTAACTAAAGAGCAGATTGTTAAGTATTGCTCCCTTAAGGTGGACCATCTTGAAGGTAACACCTACAAGGTCAGCGATATGATAGAGAAACCCTCTCCCGATAAGATATTCTCCTTGCTTTCCATATTGGGCCGTGTGGTACTGCCCCCCGAGATATTTGATATTTTAGAGCATACTCCCAGAGGCGCAGGTAACGAGATACAGCTTACCGACGCCATGAGGGAGCTGGCGGTAACCAAGGGCATGACCGCTTGTGAATTTGAGGGCAAGCGCTACGACATGGGCTCTAAGCTTGGTCTTTTGATGGCAAATGTAGAGCAAGGACTTAAGCACCCCGAAACGGGCGAGGCTTTCCGTGAGTTTTTAAAGGAGCTTGCACCTAATTTATAAGGAGCTGTTGTTATGAGCAGAATAAGCAAGGCCAACTATTATCTTGAAATAGCAAAAACCGTTGCCATGCGCGGTACCTGTTTGCGCCGCAAGTTCGGTGCAATTATTGTTAAGGACGACGTTATTGTGTCTACGGGCTATGCAGGTGCGCCCAGAGGGCGTGTTAACTGCTGTGACCTTAATTTTTGCCTTAGGGATAAGATGAATATTCCCCGTGGGGAAAGGTACGAGCTTTGCCGTTCTGTCCATGCGGAAGCTAACGCAATTATCGCCGCATCCCGTGACAGGATGCTTGGCGCAACCCTTTACCTTGCCTGTGTTGACCCTAAGACGGGCGAATCTGTAGGCGGCACCTGCTGTTGCCAAATGTGCAAGCGTTTGGTTATAAACGCAGGGATAGAAAAGGTTGTTGTGCTGGAAGACGGCGACAACTACAGCGTTTACGAGGTAAGCAGCTGGATAGAAGACGATGACAGCTTGGGCAAGATAGGTTATTAAGAATTATATGAGCGAAAATAAAAGCACTAAAAAAGGCGGCAAGCTTAGGGAAGCACTTGGTATCCTCGGCGTACTTGTTGCCGCATTCGGTATAATATACGGCATTCTGTATATACCGGGCTGTGAAAAAGAAGAGCCGCCCCACAAGGCGGAAAAGGTTTGGGCAAAGGTTACGGATACGGAAACGGGCATTACTTATGTGGAATGTCCCGACGGATACGGACCCACACAGGTTAATCCCGAAAAGGTGTTTATGGAATGCACCGATGGTAACGGCACCCTTAAGTTTTACGAGATGCGGGATACGGATACATCCAAGTTTATCGCCCTTAAAGAGGTCGACGGATACACCGTATACAGGGCGGAATCTGTTACCGCACCAAGCATCAAAAGCTTTAAGACCGGCACGGCAAAGCTGTATATGGCGGGCTCAACCGTACCCATTGACCATTTTTACACAAAGGAAGCCGCAGGCAGCGATGCAGAGCTTGACGGAACCGCCTACATCAATATGGTGGTAGACGCCTTCAGCGGTGGCGGTGTAAACAGCGCCACCGGTGATTGGGGTGACAAAAATAACTTTTCTATATGGCTTACCTCCAAGGACTATCCGGGGCTTTATTACAAAGTAGAGTTTAAGGTTGACGTAAACGGCGCCGCATATTTGTATGACAGAGTTACGGAAAAGCTGGTAAATGCACCCAAGGCGCTTGTTGCCAAAATAGTCGGACCGAATTAACTATGGAATTTGGAAGAATCAAATACAAACACATTACCGCCGCCGCCGAATTGGAGGCGGCGTGTCTTGATACTGCCTGGACTGAGGCGCAGATAAAGGAAGCCGTCGCAAGGGAGGACACTTTGTATCTTTCCGCTACGGAGGACGAGGATCTTTGTGCCGTGGCGAGCTGTGTTTTTTCCGCCTTTGAGGCGATGATAGAAAATGTGGCTACGGCAGAAAGGCACAGGCGCAAAAACGCCGCCGCAGGACTTTTAGCGCTTATAGAAGCGGAGGCGACAAACAGAGGTCTGGAGCAGATAAGCCTTGAAGTGGCAAGCAGAAACGCCGCCGCAATTGCCCTTTACACAAAAGCGGGCTTTAAAAGGGCAGGTATCAGAAAAGGCTTTTACAGGCGTCAGAACGATGACGCTTTGGTTATGATAAAGGAGCTTGATGCACAATGAGAATTTTAGGCATAGAGAGCAGCTGTGACGAAACCGCCGCCGCAATTGTTGAAGACGGAAGGAAAACCTTATCCTCAGTGGTGGCGTCCCAAGTAGATATACACGCACTTTACGGCGGCGTTGTGCCGGAGATAGCCTCCAGAGCACATACCGAGGCTCTTTGCACCGTGGTAAACGAAGCTCTTGAAAAAGCAGGGCTTACCATGGAAGATATAGACGCTATTGCCGTTACCTACGCACCGGGGCTTATAGGTGCATTGCTTACAGGGCTTAGCTTTGCAAAAGGGCTTAGCTACAGCAGCGGCAAACCCCTTATACCGGTACATCACATACGTGGGCATATTGCCGCAAACTATGTGGCGTTTGAGGAGCTAAAGCCGCCCTTTATAGGTCTTGTTGTAAGCGGCGGACACACCTCTTTGATAAAGGTTAAGGATTATACGGAATTTGAGACCATAGGCGTAACCCGTGACGATGCGGCAGGTGAAGCCTTTGACAAGGCGGCAAGAGTGTTGGGACTGCCCTACCCCGGCGGTGCGCACATGGACAGGCTGGCATCTGAGGGTGACAAAAAGCGTTTTAACTTTACCATAAGCAAGGTAGACAACGCTCCCTTTGATTTCAGCTTTTCGGGTCTTAAGACAGCGGTAATAAACTTAGTACATACTATGGAAATGCGCGGCGAAAAAATAGAGGGCGAGCTGAAGGCAGATATTGCCGCTTCCTTTACAAAAGCGGCGGTAAAGACCGTAAGCCGCGGGGTGGAAGCTATTTATGCAGAAGGCGAAAAACTGCCTTTGGTGCTGTCGGGCGGTGTTGCCGCAAACAGCCATCTGCGTGCTGCACTTAAGGAGATAACAGAGCGCTTGGGCGTAGGCTTTTACGTGCCACCCCTTTCCCTTTGCGGCGACAATGCTCAGATGATTGCTGCACAAGGCTACTATGAATTTTTGGCAGGAAAAACCGCACCCCTTGACCAAAATGCATACGCCTGCATGGAAGCTTAGAGATGTTTTTGCATCTTTATTCGCATAATGTATATAACATAATGCGGGCGGAAAATGTGGGAAACTTGTAGGGAAACAAGTGTTTCTTTTGTCGAAATTAAGTATTCAAGCCGTTTTTGCGGTGTGTGAATGTGGGAAACTCGGTGGAGAATGTGGTTTTTCCGCATTATGTACATAAAAAACAACAATGTTATGTAAACTAATATAATGCAAAATATTTGGAGGTAAAAGGTATAATGGCAGAAAGATTTGCTGAGGAAAAGAAGGCGGCGCTTGCCCATTTTGAAAAGCTTTTGGACGAACAGCTTGCAAGGGCGGAACGCATAAAAGGCGTAAAGGAATTTACGGACTATGAAAAGCTTGACAAGATTATAATAGGCGTTTGCGGCGGCGACGGTATAGGCCCCTATATCTCCGCAGTAAGCCGTGACGTGCTTGAGTATATGCTTAAGGAAGAAATTGCCGCAGGCAAGGTAGAGCTTAGAAATATAGACGGGCTTACCATTGAAAACCGTGCCGCTGTGGGCAAGGCTATACCCGACGATGTAATGGAAGAGCTTAAGGCTTGCCACGTTATCCTTAAGGGCCCCACCACTACTCCCAGACAGGGCGACCCCTGGCCCAATATCGAAAGCGCAAACGTTGCCATGCGTAAGGAGCTTGACCTGTTTGCCAATATGCGTCCCGTTAAGATACCTGCGCTGGGCATTGATTGGACCTTCTTCCGTGAAAATACCGAGGGCGGTTATGCGGTAGGCAGTAAGGGCATAAAGGTTAACGACGAGCTGGCTATGGACTTTGTTGTTACCACCACCGAGGGTACGGAGCGTATTGCAAAGCTTGCCTTTGAATACGCAAAGAACAACGGCTACGACCGTGTTGACATTGTTACCAAGGCAAACGTTATTAAGACCACAGACGGCAAGTTTTTGAATATATGCAAGGAAATTGCAAAGGACTACCCCGACATTGCCGTTGACGACTGGTACATAGACATTATGACCGCAAAGCTTGTTGACGAAAAGAGAAGACGCGACTTTAAGGTTATGATACTGCCCAACCTTTACGGCGATATACTTACCGACGAGGCTGCGGAAATTCAGGGCGGCGTCGGCACCGCAGGCAGTGCAAACATAGGTAAGCGTTATGCTATGTTTGAGGCTATCCACGGCAGTGCGCCCCGTATGGTTAACGAGGGCAGAGCCGCTTATGCGGACCCCTGCTCTATGCTCAGAGCTACCGTTATGCTTCTTCGTCACATAGGCAAGACCGAAAAGGCAGAAAAGCTTGAAAAAGCACTTGATATTTGCATGTTTGAGGAAGCTAAGGTTAAGATCACCGGCAGACCCGACGGCGCAACAAGCGCAGAATTTGCGGAATACCTTAAGTCTAAGATATAAGCCCCAATTACTCACTTTGTTCGTAACGGGGACCCGGAGAAAATAAAAGCACCATTTCCGTTAGCTCGCGCCTGCGTGCCGCTTCGTGTCACTTGCGAAAGCTAAAAATAAAAAACCCTTTTTAAAGCTGTTGCTTTAAAAAGGGTTTTGTGTTACACTTATATTAAGCTTTATATTTCTCTTTAGCTTCTTTTTTGGCAAGGCGTCTTTCCTTTAATTCCTTGCGCTTTTGCTTAATAAATTTGTTGTAAACAAGCAGCCCCGTAAGGCTTATTGCGGCAGTTGCACCAAAGATTATAATGCTTAGCACATAACGCTGTGCCCCTGCAAAATGCCCCACGAGAGTGGACGAAAGCACCGAGGGCAGACGTGCAAGTATCGTTATGGACAAAAACTGCACCAAGTTCATACGGGTAAGTCCCACAAAATATGTAAGCAAATCCTTAGGGGTGCCGGGGATAAAGAACAGAAGGAACACGGTGCGTTTAAGCTTTGCCTCACTGTTAAGAAAACGCAAACTGTTTATTTTATCAGCATCCACAAACAGCTCTACCGCTTTTATGCCCAATTTTTTTACAAAAAGGAATACGGCAGAGGAAGCAATCGCTACTCCCAACAAGCATATAAGCGTGCCGCCAAACCAACCGAAAGCGTAGCCAAGGCCTATCTCCACTACCTCGCCGGGGATAAGGGCAACAAAGACCTGAAGCACCTGTATGCCAAAAGCAACAAGATATCCTTTAACCCCAAAGTTTTCTATATAAGCTTTAAATTTTTCAGGGCTGTTTATGTTTTTATCAAAAGAGCGCAGTAAAAACCAAGTAAGCCAGCCCATAAGTGCCAACACAACAATTACGGACACTATGGCTACCGCACGCTTTTGTTTTAATCGTCTGTCTTTCATCATTCTGCGGTAAGAAAGCTTATAGCACGCTCTATTGCATCTTTGGCATCATACCAAGGCTCGTTATCATATCTGTAGTCAAACTTCTTGCAGAACCAGGACACATCCTCTTTAAGCTTATCCAGATATGCACCCACGACCTTTGCCGCATCCTCTGCCATTTCCTCACGGTACTTTTTGCTCATCTTTGCGGAAGCCTCAAGCAGTTTGCGGTAATGGGGCAGGCAGAAGCATTTTTGGGCGGCAAACTTGGTGCGGAACTCCTTTTCGCCCTCATACAGTATGGTAGCGGTGTTTATCATATTATCAAAGTTAAAGGCTATGCGGTCGCATATATAACAGCTTTTTTCCAATGCCTCTATCCCCTTTTTGGGTGCGGCGCTTTTATCACGGGCAAGGAAGCCGCCGGGCTTTATGCTCTTCTTAACCTCGTCCAGATGGCTCTCCATAATAAGCCCCAAGCCAAGACGATTTTTACGGGTCCTAAGCATATTAAAGTGCTTGCCGCAAAAGCCCTTTTCGTTGGTCTGGATGCGCACATCAGGCTCCATCATAGACGCGCCCAGGATAAGGGTAAGCTCATCCTCCTGCAGTTTTTCGTACAGCAGGCAGAAGGGGCATTTGCCGCTTTGGTCATCAAAAGCTTCGTTTACGGGGATGGTATATATCTTTTCACGCATGGGCGGATACCGTCCTTTTTGATATTATTTTACATTATTATACAGTACCGCCTTTATTTTTGCAAGTTTTTTAGGAGATTATTTTATGAAAGCCGTAAAAACCGACCGTGGTG
This sequence comes from Eubacteriales bacterium, assembly GCA_045534025.1. Classification (GTDB taxonomy): domain Bacteria; phylum Bacillota; class Clostridia; order Oscillospirales; family CAG-382; genus SIG636. The sequence continues at coordinate 19,412 of JAZSIW010000099.1, forward strand.
TGCTTTTAAAGGGCAGCGACCTTGACATCTGTAAAACCTTTGATTGCGGCCAGTGCTTCCGTTTTGAGAACATAGGCGACAACTGCGTGGCAGGCGTTGCCTTTGGCAAGCGTCTTGTGCTTAAAGACACAGATGACGGCGTTTTGCTGGAGGGTGTAAGCGAAGAGGAATACGAGGCGGTCTGGAAGGACTATTTGGATATGGACAGGGACTACGAAGGGATAAACCGTTCCCTATCCTCCTACGAAAAGTTACAGACTGCGGCGGCGACGGGATATGGCATACACATACTTAATCAGGAGCCTTGGGAGGCGCTGTGTAGCTTTATAATATCCCAAAACAACAATATTCCCCGAATAAAAAAGATAATAGAAAAGCTTTGCCGACTTTACGGCGAGGAAATAGAAGGCGACGTGTATGCCTTCCCTACCCCTGCCGCCCTGCTTGCGGCAGGCGAAGATGGCGTTAGCCAAAGCGGTTGCGGCTTCCGAACACGGTACATACTTGGCGCGGCGGCACAAGTTGAAAGCGGAGAGCTTATACCCGACGAGCTTATAGGACTAAGCTACGGCCAAGCGTTTGAACGGCTTCTGCAACTTAAAGGCGTAGGCCCCAAGGTGGCAAACTGCGTTTTGCTGTTTGGGCTTAGACACACGGAAGCGTTCCCAGTGGATGTTTGGATAAAACGGGTTATGGAGAAATATTTTGAGCCGAATTTTGACCCTGCGGTTTTCGGCAATTACGCAGGCATAGCACAGCAATATCTGTTTTATAACGAAAGATATCAGCCTAAAAAATAGTATATAAGACTGTAAAGCCCCAGCACGGCGCTGACCACCACACAGGGCGCAAGACAAAACATAAGCTTTTTTATAAAGTTTTTCATTATTATCACCCACAGATAGTTTTTCCTTTAAAATAACAGTGTATACAGAAAGGCGACGGGTATATGGCAAGAAATTTTCCTACGGTTAAGATAAACGAAAAGGCAGAGAAGACGGTAAGGGCAGGTCATCCTTGGGTATACGAGGACGACGTGACCGAAGTAAACGGCATCCTTTGCGACGGTTCTTTGGCGGACGTGTTAAGCCCCAAGGGCAAATATTTGGGCACGGGATTTTACAACTCTGCCTCCAAAATACGCATACGAATAGTATCACAAAACACAAACGACCGCTTTGACGAAAGCTTTTGGCGCAGGCGTATAAGTTACGCCCT
>JAZSIW010000159.1:0-6970 GCA_045534025.1 Eubacteriales bacterium
TCCTTGGCTCACAGAACGACATGGCTACGATCCGACTTCGCCTTAAACAGCTGGATGTGATAAGGCAGGCTGGGCAACCACTCCTCGCCTCTTATAACGTGAGTTGTATGCATAAGATGGTCATCAACGGCGTGTGCCAAATGGTAGGTAGGCATACCGTCGCTCTTAAGCAATACGTGGTCTATATCGTTTTCGGTAATTTCTATGGTACCCTTTATAAGGTCAGTAAATTTAACTTTATTTTCGGAAGAGCCGAAGGACTTAAAACGAAGGACAAAGGGTTTACCTGCCTTAAGATTTTCCTCAACCTGCTCGTAACTCAGGTCACGGCACTTTACATACTCGCCGTAATAACCGGGGATAACCTTTTCCGCCTCCTGCTTTTCACGAAGAGCCGCAAGCTCCTCAGCAGAGCAGAAGCAAGGATACGCCTTACCTTCAGCAACAAGCTTTTTAGCATAGCAACGGTATATGGGACGACGGTCGCTTTGTCTGTAGGGACCGTAATCGCCGCCGTGCACAACGCTTTCGTCAAATTTAATACCAAAGCTTTCGAACGCCTTGATTATATCGTTTTCCGCTCCTTCAACTTCACGTTTGGAGTCTGTATCCTCTATTCTCAGATAAAACACACCCTCGCTTTGGTGTGCGAGTCTTTCACCAACCAATACAGGAAACAAGCCGCCGAAGTGCACAAAGCCCGTAGGGCTGGGTGCAAAACGCGTTACCGCTGCACCTTCTTTTAAATTACGGGGCGGATACTGCTCCTCGTAATATTCTGTATTTTTATCAACATCGGGGAAAAGAAGTTCCGCCAACTTTAAATAATCCATACTACCCTCCATATTTTGCCTATTAATACTATAATGATTAATGATACCATTTTTTTACCTGTTTTTCAATAGCTTAATTGCATTTTTATATATTTTTCTTAACAAAATACAAACGTTTTTAAATTGTGCATATTTCAAACAGAGAGACTGAACGTCGCAACAATTTTTGTTAAAAAACGCATAATAAATAATCAAAAAAGCTATTGACAAGTCATTTATGCTGTGATATACTTATGGTAAATGAGGATGGTATTTTAGTGTTAAACATAAAATTCCGGAGGGGGATTGTAATGGGTAACAAGTTAATATACGAACAGCCGGAGATTACGCTTAAGCGTTTTATCTTTGACGGCGACATTGCCACGATAAGCGATGCTAACAGTAGCTGCGCTCCTGATGAAAGCGACAACAGCGCAATAGAAGCACCCAGCGAAGGCGATAATTGGTGGGGCGACTGGTAATAACCCGGCTTCTGCATTTTCCCTTTGCATATCAATTAAAATTCCGTCCCCTCTAAACGGAAATAGAAACAACCTATCGAAGCAGACCGAAAGGTCTGCTTTTTGTTTGCAATAGCCTCACAAGGTCTGTCGGCTTTATGAGGCGCCCTAAAAAAATCCCGGCGTTAATTAACGCCGGGGTGCCGAAAAACCTCTTTAAAATTACAAATTATAAAACGATTTATTTGCTTGTGATTTTGTCAAAAACCATTCCTCTTTTTATTCGTACTCTACAACATTTGCCCAACGCAAGAGCAATTCTCTTTCATTGTCTTTACGTTTAACAGATTGAGATGCGGCAACGATAGGCATCCATTTTTGAACATATTGCATAGCAGTGTCGCTTTTATTGCAGAACATGCGCAAATACATTTCCGCTTCTTTATCCGCACCTGCAAGCTTAAACAGCAAATAAGTGCGGGCTGCATCTGCAGACGCATTGCCCTGCGTAGCATGAGACCAGTCCAGAATATAAGGCACGCCCTCATCGGTAATGATGATATTGGAAGGGTTAAAGTCGCCATGACAAAGCTTTGTGTGCTTGGGCATAGATTCAAGTCTTGTGTGAAGCTCGTAACGGGTGGTAGCATCCAAATCCGTCTGCCTTATTTTTCTGTGCATCTTATCCTTAAGCTTATTAAGAAGAGGACAGGTTTTAGAGTGCATTTCAAGCTGAAGTTCTACAAACAGCTCCATGTACTCTTCCATTTTCTCCGGAGACTCTTCCATAAGCTGTTGAAGGGTTTTACCGGGGATGTAATCTGCGCGAAACGCCCAACAGCCGTCTATGGTCATAACCTCAAGTATACGGGGGATGTTAAGGCCGGTTTCTTCAACACGGGACTGGTTAAGTGCCTCGTTTAAAACATCCGATTTAGAAAAGCTTAAATTGAAGGATTTTACAACGGTATTTCCCTCTCTATATATTGTTTTGGAAGGTCTTACGGCAAGTATTTGCTCTTTTTGTACGTTCATTATACTTCCTCCTTCGTTCCGTAATATGCGTTAAGGTACATCTGCCTTATCTCGCTCATCAAAGGATAGCGCGGATTAGCGCCTGTACACTGGTCATCAAAGGCTTGTTCCGTCATTTCATCCAAACGGTCAAGATATTCTTTTTCGTCGATGCCGTACTCCTTAACGGAGGCTTTTACACCAACCTTTACCTTCAGCTCTTCTATTGCATCTATAAGCCCCAGGAACTTAGCGTTATCATCATCGCCTTTAATTCCAAGATACTCTGCAACCTCGGCATATCTGCGCAAAGTGTGAGGATGTGTATATTGAGGGAAGGTACCCATCTTAGGGGGAACTTCTGCCGCATTAAACCTAAGGACTTCGGTAATAAGCAACGCATTTGCCAATCCGTGTGCCAAATGATGAAAGGCACCAAGCTTATGTGCCATGGAATGACACACGCCCAGGAATGCATTTGCAAATGCCATACCTGCCATGGTAGCCGCGTTCGCCATGTGCTCTCTTGCTTCGGGATCGTTCGATCCGTTATCGTAAGCACGGGGCAGATAGTCAAAGACAAGCTTTAGGGCTTTAAGCGCCATACTGTCTGTGAAATCTGTTGCCATAACGGAAGCGTAAGCTTCTAAAGCGTGAACCAATACGTCAATACCGGACGCAGAAGTAAGCCCCTTGGGAGCGTTCATCATAAGGTCGGCATCCACTATTGCCATATCAGGCATAAGCTCGTAATCCGCCAAAGGATACTTCACGCCCGTGCTTTCGTCGGTTATAACCGCAAAAGGCGTAACCTCCGAGCCTGTACCCGCAGACGTGGGAATAGCCACGAAATATGCCTTTTCACCCATCTTTGGAAAAGGAGATATGCGCTTTCTAATATCCATAAAGCGCATTGCCATATCCATAAAATCTGCATCGGGATGCTCGTAAAGCACCCACATAATCTTCGCGGCATCCATAGGTGAACCGCCACCCAGCGCAATTATCACATCGGGCTTGAAGCTACGCATTTGCTCTGCTCCCGCTTTTGCACAGGCAAGTGTGGGATCAGGCTCTACAGCAGAGAAGGTTGTATGCATTATGCCAAGTTCGTCAAGTTTTTGCTCAACACACTTGGTGTAGCCGTTTTGGTACAAAAAGCTGTCGGTAACAATAAAAGCTCGCTTTGTTTTGCTTATGTCACCTATTTCTGCCAAAGCTACAGGCAAACAGCCTTTTTTAAGATACACCTTTTCGGGCGTTCTGAACCACAGCATATTTTCTCTCCTTTCCGCTACATTCTTTATGTTAAGGATATGCTCTATACCAACATTTTCGGAAACACTGTTGCCGCCCCAGCTACCGCAACCAAGAGTAAGCGAAGGGCGCATTGCAAAATTGTAAAGGTCGCCGATGCCGCCATGAGAAGAAGGCGTGTTTACGACTATACGGCAAGTCTTCATACGCTCTGCAAACTCGTTAAGCAATGCTCTTTCGGTAATGGTGTTAAGATATATGGAAGAAGTGTGTCCAAATCCGCCGTCTGCAATAAGCTGTTCGGCCTTCGCAAAAGCGTCCTCCTTATCCTTTGCCCTGTACATCGCCAAAACGGGTGAAAGTTTTTCGTGAGCAAAAGCTTCGGAAATGTCAACGCTTTCAACCTCACCTATCAAAACTTTGCTGTGAGGAGGCACCTGAACACCCGCTATTTCACCAATGCGACAAGCGCTTTGACCAACAATTGCGGCATTAAGAGAACCGTTTATTATCATTGCATGACGAACGCTGTCAAGTTCTTCTTCCCCAAGGAAATATGCGCCGCGCTTTTGAAACTCCGCCTTTACCGCATCATAAATGCCATCCATTACTATAACAGACTGTTCCGAAGCACAAATCATACCGTTATCAAAAGTTTTGGAATGGATAATGGAATTAACGGCAACAACAATGTCCGCACTGTCGTGAATAATGGCAGGGGTATTACCTGCACCAACGCCAATGGCAGGTTTGCCGCTGGAATAAGCGGATTTCACCATACCCGGACCACCGGTAGCCAAAATGGTATCGGATGCTTTCATCAGCGTTGTTGTCATTTCCAAGGAGGGAACGTCTATCCAACCGATTATCCCTTCCGGAGCTCCTGCCGCAACAGCAGCTTCAAGTACTACCTTTGCGGCGGCTATTGTTGAATTTTTTGCTCTGGGATGAGGACTTATAATAATTCCGTTACGGGTTTTAAGCGCGATAAGAGTTTTAAATATGGCTGTAGAAGTAGGATTGGTTGTAGGGATTATGGCTGCCAAAACACCCACAGGCTCTGCAATTTTGCTTATACCGAAAACGGGGTCACTTTCTATAACACCGCAGGTTTTGGAATTTTTATACGCATTATAAATGTACTCAGCAGCGTAATGATTTTTTATAACCTTATCCTCGACTACACCCATACCGGTCTCTTCAACCGCCATTTTTGCCAAAGGAATACGCGCCTTATCTGCGGCAATTGCAGCTGCTTTAAAAATCTCGTCTACCTGCTGTTGACTGTATGTAGAAAATTTTTCCATGGCATTGCGCACACCGGAAATAAGTTCATTTAATTTGTCAACACCATCTGTATAAGGATAATTACCCATAATTACAAGCACCTCCATAATATCATTATACACCTAAATAATATCCCTACACTTAAATAAAGTCAATAGCGCCCAAAATTTTCAGCAAAAGCACACAAAGCGGAAAGCTTTACGCCTTCCGCTTTGTGAAATATGATATTTTAACTTACGCTTTGCCGTTACAACCAAGAACGTTAACCAACTTATGGCGAACAAGTTCCTTGATGTTAGCTCTTGCAGGCTTAAGATATTCTCTGGGGTCAAACTTGTCAGGATAATCGTTAAAGAACTTACGAACTGTACCGGTCATAGCAAGTCTGAGGTCGGAGTCAATGTTTATCTTACAAACTGCAAGAGAAGCTGCCTTGCGGAGCTGATCTTCGGGAACGCCGATAGCGCCGGGCATCTTACCGCCGTTTTCGTTAATCATGGTAACATAGTTCTGAGGAACGGAAGAAGAACCGTGAAGAACGATGGGGAAACCGGGAAGTCTCTTGGAGATATCTTCAAGGATATCGAAACGAAGCTGAGGCTCTGTACCGGGCTTGAACTTGTATGCGCCGTGGCTTGTACCGATAGCGATAGCAAGAGAGTCAACGCCGGTCTTAGCAACAAATTCTTCAACTTCTTCAGGACGTGTATAAGAGGAATCCTCTGCAGAAACCTGAACGTCATCTTCTATACCTGCAAGAGTACCGAGTTCGCCTTCAACAACAACGCCGTGTGCGTGTGCATATTCAACTACCTTCTTGGTAAGCTCGATGTTATCTTTGAAAGAGTGAGAAGAACCGTCTATCATAACGGAGGTAAAACCGCCGTCGATACAGGACTTACAGGTTTCGAAATCGGGACCGTGGTCAAGGTGAAGAACTACGGGGATTTCGGGACATTCAAGAACAGCAGCTTCAACAAGCTTTACAAGGTAAGTGTGGTTTGCATAAGCGCGCGCACCCTTGGAAACCTGAAGTATAACAGGAGCCTTTTCTTCCTTACAAGCCTCTGTAATGCCCTGAACAATTTCCATATTGTTCACGTTGAAAGCACCGATAGCGTAACCGCCTTCGTAAGCCTTCTTAAACATCTCAGCAGAAGTAACTAATGCCATAACAAAATCTCTCCTTTATTTAAGAAAAATTGAATTTACCCGCTTAGTTTAGCAGTATTTGTAAGCGTTGTCAAGAGATAAGGGGTAAAATAATGTTAAAATCAGCAAAAAAGATGATTGATTTTATATAAAAACTGTGTTATAGTTATTTGGAAACAATATGTTGAAAGGATGTTTTTAAAATGAGCACATTGAAAGGCGCATGCATTATAGGTCAGTCCGGCGGTCCCACTTCCGTTATTAACGCTTCTGCTTACGGTTGTATTAAGACTGCTTTGGAAAACGAAAATATCACTAAGGTTTACGGCGCACTTAACGGTATTAAGGGCGTTCTTGATGACAACCTTATTGATATGGGTAAGGAAGATCCCAACGAGCTTGAGTATATGAAGTATACTCCCTCTTCTGCTTTGGGCAGCTGCCGTTATAAGCTTAAGAGCGCTGACGTTGACGATACCGACTATCACCGTATACTTGAGATATTCAGAAAGTATGACGTTCGTTACTTCTTCTACAACGGCGGTAACGACTCTATGGATACCTGCAACAAGATATCCAAATTTATGCTTGAGCACAACTATGAATGCCGTGTAATGGGTATCCCCAAGACTATAGATAACGATTTGGCCGGCACCGACCATTGCCCCGGTTACGCTTCTGCCGCTAAGTATATAGCTACTTCCCTTATGGAAATTTATCACGAAGCAAGAGTTTATGACAAGGGTATGATTACTGTTGTTGAAATTATGGGTAGAAACGCCGGTTGGCTTACCGCTGCTGCTGCACTTGCAAGCTACAAGGGCTGCGGTCCCGACCTTATTTACCTTCCCGAAGTTGCTTTTAACATGAAGGACTTTATCGCTAAGGTTAAGGCTATCTACGAAGAAAAGGGCAAGTGCATTATTGCCGTTTCCGAAGGTATCCACAACAGAATGGGCAGACTCGTTTCCGATACCGGCAAGAAGG
>JAZSIW010000016.1:0-12790 GCA_045534025.1 Eubacteriales bacterium
CGTTGTCCTCAAGTGCGTCAAGCAGCTTGCGCACCTTCAAAACCTGCTCGTCTTCGCTAAGGGTAACGTAATTCTGAGGAACCTTCTCCGCTTCCGCAGAAACGTAGGTGTAGCCCAGCTTTTCAAGGGCTTCCGCTACAGAGCCAACCTCTGCAGGTGCTGTGTATATCTCAAACACTTCGCCCTCGTTGGACATATCCTCAGCGCCGCATTCGATTACGTCTTCAAACAGTTTATCTTCGTCTATGTCCTCAGCTTCTATAACGATAACGCCCTTAGTGTCAAACATAAAGGACACACAGCCGCTGGTACCCATATTACCGCCGAACTTATCAAAATAGTGGCGTACGTCTGCGCTGGTGCGGTTGCGATTATCGGTAAGGGTCTCAACAATTACTGCAACGCCGCCTATGCCGTAGCCTTCATAAACTATCTCGTCATAGTTGCCGCCGTCACCGCCTGCAGCCTTTTTAATAATGCGGTCGATGTTCGCGTTGGGCACGTTGTTTGCCTTTGCCTTGATTATAAGGTCCCTAAGCTTAGAGTTGCTTGTGGGGTCGGCGCCGCCTTCTTTAACGGCAACGGATATTTCTTTACCTATCTTTGTAAAGACCTTTGCCTTTTGTGCGTCGGTCTTTTCTTTTTTGTGCTTAATGTTGTTCCATTTGGAATGTCCGGACATGATATATCCTCCTTAACTTATATTTCTTCGGTGCGCTTCATACCCAGCAGGTCAAGGCATTTGCCCAGCACATGCTTTGCCACGGCGGTAAGCTGCAGGCGGAACGCCTTAGCCTCACCCTCGGCCTTAAGTATGGTGCAGTTATGATAGAACAGGTTGTAAGCGGCACAAAGCTCCAACGCATAGCGCGCTATAACGCAGGGCTCGTGGTCTGCAAGTGCGGCAAGCACCTTGTCGGGGAATGCAAGGAGCAATTTGATAAGTCCGCTTTCCTCTGCCAAGGGGGTGTATGCGCTGTAATTGCCGTTTTCACCCTCGGCCTTGCGCAGTATGCTTGCGGTGCGTGCGTAGGTGTACTGAACGTAAGGACCCGTGTTGCCGTCAAAGCTTAAGGCTTCTTCCCAAACAAAGTTGGTGTCCTTAATTCTGCCGTCCCTAAGTGCGCCGAATACTATTGCACCAACGCCCACAGCCTCCGCCGTGCCGCGCTTGTCCTTAAGGTCGCTGTTCTTTTCTTCTATTATTTTCTCCGCCTTGGCTATAGCTTCGCCAAACAAATCGTCCAGCAGTATTACGTTGCCCGTGCGGGACGCAAGCTTTTCGCCGTTAACGCTCATTGTGCCGTAAGGTACGTGTACCAAATCCTTTGCCCAGTCGTAGCCCATAAGCTCCACAACCTTAAAATACTGGGCAAAATGCAGGCTTTGACCTGCGGAGGTAACGTATACGCATTTGTGAAAGTCGTAGTTGTTCTTGCGCCATATCGCCGCCGTAATATCACGGGTAGCGTAAAGGGTAGAGCCGTCCTTCTTCAAAATGATGGCAGGGGGCATATCATAGTCGTCTAAACGGACGATAGATGCACCGTCGTCCACCACAAGCAGACCTTTCTCCCTAAGCTCGTCCACTATGGCATCCATCTTATCGTTATAAAAGCTTTCGCCGTTGTAGCTGTCAAATTCAACACCCAACAGCTCGTAAGTCTTCATGTACTCACGCAGGCTTATCTCTTTAAAGCTTTGCCAAATGGCAATATATTCCTCGTCAAGACTTTCAAGCTTAGCGAATGCGGCACGCGCCTCATCATTAAGACTGTCGTCCTTCTCCGCCTCCGCAGAAAAGCGTACGTAGATATCTACAAGCTCGCTTATACCGCGTTCCTTAACCTTTTCCGCATTGCTCCACTTTTTGTAAGCCACTATCAGCTTACCAAACTGGGTGCCCCAGTCGCCAAGGTGGTTTATGCCCACGGTGGTGTAGCCGCAAAAATTGTACAGGTTCTTAAGACAGCCGCCTATAGCGGTGGTGCCCAAGTGCCCCACGTGGAATCGCTTTGCAATGTTGGGGGATGAAAAGTCAAGGCAAACGGTCTTGCCCTTGCCCACGGTAGAGGAGCCGAAGTTTTCCTCGGCGGCTATGCGTGCAAGTGCGTTAACAAAAAACGAGCCCTTAAGGTAGAAATTAAGGTAGCCGCCCACAGCGTCAATCTTCTCAACCTGAGGGAGCGCACCTTCAAGCTCTTCCTTAAGCTGTGCGGCGATCATAGGGGGCGCTGAACGAAGAGCCTTGCTGAAACGGAAGCAGGGCAGGGAAAGGTCGCCGTTTTTGGTGTCGGCAGGGCTTTCCAACAAAGTGGCTATATCGCCGGCTTCCGCCCCTTTGGTCTTAAGGAACTCCTCCACCAAAGCGGCGATAGCGTTTTTAACTGTATACATAAACAATTACTCCAAACCGTTAATAAAAAAGAAAACGGCACGGCGGCAGCCGAAACAGACCTGCCACCGCACCGATAAAAGACGGGATAATATTTCGTAGGAAAAAACTTATCTCTTGCTGAACTGAGAAGCTCTTCTTGCAGCTTTGAGACCGTACTTCTTTCTTTCCTTCATTCTGGGGTCACGGGTGAGGAAACCGGCCTTCTTAAGAAGGGGACGGTATTCATCGTTAGCCTGAAGGAGTGCACGGGAGATACCGTGTCTGATAGCGCCTGCCTGACCGGAAACGCCGCCGCCGCAAACGGAGATAACAACGTCAAACTTACCTTCGGTAGAGGTAACGCCGAAAGGCTGACGAACAACGAGCTTAAGAGTATCAAGACCGAAATAGTCGTCTATATCTCTCTTATTGATGGTGATAGCGCCGGAGCCGGGTATAAGGCGTACACGGGCAACGGAATGCTTTCTTCTGCCGGTGCCGTAAAAATAAGGTTTCTTAGGTGTATACATATCTTATAGTCCTTCCTTTCTTTACTTAACCTCAACCACTTCGGGCTGCTGAGCCTGCTGCTTGTGCTCACCGTTCTTGTAAACAAGAAGTCTGGTAAGGCTTGCAGAGCCGATCTTGTTCTTAGGCAACATACCCTTAACTGCAAGGGAAACAGCCATTTCAGGCTTGGTTGCCATAAGAGTGCGGTACTTAGTAGCCTTAAGGCCGCCTACGTAACCGCTGTGACGGTAGTAGTACTTTTGGTCAAGCTTCTTACCGGTAAGAACTACCTGAGAAGCGTTGATAACTATAACACAGTCACCACAGTCAACGTGGGGCGTGTATTCGGGCTTATGCTTGCCGTTGAGGATGGTAGCCGCAAGTACTGCAACCTTACCAAGGGTCTTGCCGGCTGCATCTATAACGTACCACTTACGGTTGACTTCCTCTTTTTTTACCATAAATGTGGACATAGGGGATTTCCTCCAATATCATAGAATTAGTTTTATCGTTTTGTGATTATAACATAAAAAAAACAAATGTCAATACCTTTTTGCAAAAAAATTTAATTTTTCTGCTGTTTTCTCCGTTTTCCTGCGTTTTTGTAGCAAAACGGCAAAGGACAATTAAGTTTTTTCGGTTGCGCAATGTAAGGCTGGGGGCTCCAGCCGTAACGCAACCCGAAGACAAAACCAACTGCCTACGCAAAAGTGCAACATCCGGCGGTAGAGGGCGGCACCCTCGACGCCTCGAAAAATACACACGAATTTAACACGGTAGGAAGGGTAAACGTCTCTTTCCTACCGTTTGTTTTTCGTGTTTCGTTGGGGCGGCATAAAACCGTCGTCCTACGTTGTGATTGATATGTTGCACAAAAGAGCAAGCGTAATTTTGTGCATTTATACAAAAACGCCCGTTCACTAAAATGTTAACCAATGGATTTGCAGTTTTGTATGATATAATAAATTATAGGTTTAAAAGACTGAAAGGAGCGATATTATGAAAAACATAAAGAAGATATTATCCCTGCTGTTGGCAATGCTTATTCTTTGCCAAGGGTTTGTGCTTGTTTCCGCCGTGGAAAGCTCCGTAAGGAGAACGGAAGCGCCCGAAACAAACTACAGCGGCATTTGCGGTGAAAACCTTACTTGGAGCCTTGATTTGGAAACAGGGGTTCTCGATATAACCGGCACGGGAGAAATGTATAATCAAGCACCTTGGTATGACTACAATAAGTATATCAAAACCGTAAATATTGCAAACGGCGTTACTTTTGTTGGGGCGAGGGCATTCAATAACTGTTCTTTCCTCAAAAGCATCACGATTCCAGACAGTGTTACTCGTATTGCCACCTCTGCATTCTCCGGTTGTCGTTCCCTTACAAACGTTACATTAGGACGTGGCATTACTACTATTGAGCCGTATACATTTTACGGGTGTACCTCACTTACAAGTATTACGATACCTGACAGCGTTATTTCAATCAGTGGCGAGGCGTTCTCCGCTTGCCATTCTCTTGTAGACGTTACAATCCCCGATAGTGTTACTTCTATTGGATACGCTTCGTTCTCCCGCTGCAGCTCCCTTGCAGAAGTCACAATACCCGACAGCGTTATTCGTGTTGGAGAAGAAGCATTCTCCGACTGCCGTTCACTTGCAAGTGTTACTATCGGAGACGGCGTTGCTTTTATTGGGGACAAAGCGTTCATCCGCTGTATTTCTCTTACAGACCTTACAATCCCTGACAGCGTTACTCATATTGGGGCGGAAGCGTTCTCCAGGTGCTATGCCCTTGCAAGTGTTACCATCGGAGCCAACGTTGCTTCTATCGGAGCTTCTGCATTCTACGGTTCTCCCAACCTTTCAAGTGTATTTATTAATTCCTGTACGATTGCTGCCGATTTAAGTTCTCATTCCGCTTGTGGGAATTTGGTTAACTACGCTAAATCAGTAATGTTTGGAGAGACTGTTGCTGATATAACGGATTACGTAAAAAACGGTAACCCCTATGCCGAAAGCCTTAATTTTAACGGCGAAACCTATTATTCCTACAGTGACCACGTACACACTTGGGAAGAACATAACGTGGAGGTAAACGGATGTGCCAATCCCGGCTTTGACGGATACAAATGTTCTGAGTGTTATGTGCTAAAAGGGGATTCTGTTACACTTCCTCACGATTGTTCTGCAGAGTGGCACTCCAACAGCAATAATCATTGGCACTTATGCTCCGTTTGCGGCGACAGAGTAGGCATAACCAAACACGCTTATAGCGGCGATACCGACACATACTGCAACGTATGCGGCAATGTTTTCGGTGACGTGAACAACGACGGCGAATGCAACTCTTTGGATGCAGCTTTGGTGCTGAAATACGATGCAGACCTGATGGAAGCAGTGCAACTTGCGTTGAATAACGCCGATATGAACAGCGACGGTGTTGTCAACAGCCTTGATGCGGCATTTATTTTAAGATACGATGCAGGGCTGGAATAAATAGCTTTTAAGATTTTTGAAAGGAGCGATATTATGAAGAACACAAAGAAGATATTATCCCTGCTGTTGGCAATGCTTATTCTTTGCCAAGGGCTTGTGCTTGTTTCCGCCGTGGAAAGCTCCGTGAGGAGAACGGAAGCGCCCGAATGGACATACGATAACAGCATGCTTGTAAAAATCAACACCGAGGAGTCAAAAATCTTTACCCCCGAAGACTTTCCCGATATGAACTGCATACAGGTGTTGACAACGGAAAAGCTACGTACCGAAACAGGCTACAGCTACGAGCTTATGCTTATCTTCGACACCGCCGAGGGCTTTGACTGGCAATCCACCGCCGATGCCCTTCGGGCAAGCAGGACGGTTAATGAGACGAAACGAAATATCTACGCAAAGGATTTTGCAACAGCAGACACAGGCATTTGGTTGAACATCGAAGAAGAGGAAATTTATCTTGCAGTTAACGAAAGCGTTGATATTTATGTAGAATCCATAGTTTACCCAAGAGCTATATGGGAAGACTATCTGGGCGTTATTTTTGAAGTAGATCCTCTTGTTGTGGATCCGAGTATTCTGGAACCAAACGGCTTGTCCGAATACGGATTTGAATACGTTTGCAAATTCGCAGATACAGATTACTACGAAAATGATTATTACGTAAATGTCGTTTACCCCGAAACAGTTCATTCTGATATGTACTTTGCATATTGTGAGTCGAAGAGCAAATGTGTTGATATGGCAATCTTAATGAATACGATTCCCGGCATTGTTTCCTATTACTATTACACAGAGCAAATCCATACCGGAAGCCCCGAAACGGAATTCTGGGAAAACAGCAACGAAGATGTGGCAACGGTGAACTTGTCCGGTGGCGAACCGAATTGGAGCCTCGATTTTCTTGTTAATCAAACCGCAACAATAACAGGCAAAAGTGTTGGAGAAACGAGCATAACCGTAACACGAAAAGACGGAACTACAATTTCGACAATTCGCAGAATAACCGTGTATGACCCGAAAGACGTAAACTTCGACGGCGTGGCTAACAGCCTTGATGCGGCACAGGTGCTTAAGTACGATGCTGAGCTTGTCGATGAATCGGCATTACATAACTATTACGGCAACACCGCAGGAGACGTTAACTTCGACGGAGAAATAAACAGCCTTGATGCGGCGTTGATTTTGAAGTATGACGCAGGGTTGGAGTAAAAGGTTTTTGCGGTTTTTGAAAGGAACGATATTATGAAGAAATGTTATTTATGCTGTTTGGCGTTTGTATTTGCCGTTCTTTTGATGTGCAGTTTTTCTTTTTCAGTTGGGGCGGAGTACAGTGAAAATTTGCCTATAACTGAACCCGCTGATATACAACCAACGGCAGATGACGGTGCAGGTTTACCAAGTGAGGTTAATTTAGCGGAAGCGGTTTCCGAAACTACGGGGAAGCCATATTTTCCCGCACTCAGAAAGCAGTATGGAGGATCTTGCACAGCTTGGGCAAGTGCCTATTATCAATTTTCGTATGAGGTGGCTAGAAACTTTGATTTGGATATAAGCGCGGGCGAAAATCAAGGTTGCCCTACCAATGTATTTTCTCCTTACTATCTATGGAACTATTACAACCACGGGTATGATGAGGGAGGCGTATCTGACGAAGACGCATACGACTTTTTAACAAAAAACGGTACTTGACAGCAACAAGCAGCCCATAACCGTAACCTCTACAACCAAAGCGTCAACGGGTATGATTATTTTGCGCAAGGGTACGGCAGATAACAAGATAAGAGAGGTAATGTTTGTTATTGTTATAGGTGACGTACAGGGCGACGGATATATTAACAGCTTGGATACTTCGTTTGTTTTGAGACACGATGCCGAAACTCAAGAGCTGATAGGTGTATATTTGATAGCGGGAGATGTTAATATTGACGGCGATACAAATTCTTTGGATGCAAGTCTTTTGTCGAAGCACGACGCAATGCTTATTGAGATAAGTCAGGAGCTGGGATACACCGAAGCGCCTGTTTGGGTTTATTATCAATATCCGGTTGAATTTTAAATTTTATTAAAACATACAAAAGGGACCGACTAAAAGGCGGTCCCTTCAAGCTGATGACAAACCTTGTCATCAGCTTGGCAGACTGCTGAGAAAGAGTGCAGACAATACGAACCGAGGCGAAAAAACACCCCATTGCTCACTTTGTTCGCAACGGGGACCCCGAAAACTGTATAAAGGTACTGTGAGCCGAGGTTCGTTTTGAACGAAAAAATATGATAAATTGCAGAAAGTTCGGGGAAGTTGTCCCCGAACTTTCTTCTTTACTGTAATGTTTTCTTGCTTTTTTCGTGTTCTGTGCCTTTGTCGGCGGTCTGAAGGGAACGTCCAAAAGGCGGTCCCTTTAACTTATTCCTTACATATGTACCCGCAAATATTCTCTGCGGCGTTGCCGGGGTATATAGCATCCATGGCGGCGGACATATCCTCAAGGCGGCGGGGCTTTTTCAAAAGCTGAAGCGCCAAGTCCGTTATTTTGCCGCTGGTCTCAACTGCGCCGCCCCTGCTTATAAAGAAGGTGCGGTTATAGGTCTCACAGCCGCCGACGGCGTTAATAAGCACCATGGGCAAGCGCTTTACCATAGACTCGGTACAGGTTATGCCGCCCGCCTTGGTTATTATCATATCGGCGCTGTCCATATAATAATTTATTCGGTTGGTAAAGCCCACAACACGCACGTTGCCACGGGGATATCTAAGGGTCTTAAGCTCTCTTTTAAGCTTTTTGTTGCTGCCGCATATAACCGTAAGGTGGGCATCGTCGGGCATTGTTACGGAAAGCCTTTCCGTTATCTGCTTAAGGGGGCCGCAACCCATACTTCCGCACATCAAAAGCAGGTTGTGCTTATCCTGCGGCAGACCCAAGGCACGCTTTGCCGCCGTCTTGTTATATCTTTTATAAAACTCTTCCCTTACGGGCAGGCCTGACGCAACTATCTTATATTCGGGTATCCCTTTACTTAAGAAGTCGTGTGTGACCTCCTTGTGGGGGATAAAATACAGGTCCATACAAGTGCGCTCCACCGGCGGACTGCAGGTATAGTCGGTGGCAATAAATCCGCTTTTTACCTGAAGGCCGTACTTCTTTACCGCCGTGGTAAACATAAAGGCGGAAAAGGGGTGGGTGGAAAGCACCCAGTCATAGTCGCTTTCCCTCACATCTGCCGCCAAGTTCTTTGCGCCCTTGTTTAAAAAAACGGCAAAGCCTGCGCCCCATTTGGTGTTTTGCCCTTTCTCCACAACCTTGTAGCCCCAGTCAAACAGCTTTGGCGCTTTGCGGTAAAGACGTACGTGCCAGCCGCATATAAAATCCGACATGCTGCCCGAGATATAGGTCAGCACATCTTTAATATCACAGCTGTGGCCTTTTTCCACAAGCTTTGCGGCAACTGCGGCGGCGGCGCTGTTGTGTCCCTCGCCCGTGTTGCTGGAAAGTATCAGCACCTTCATTTTTCGTCGTCCTTCCTTAAGGATACTATGTCAACGCCGTGATTCCCGCCCGTATAGGCGGAAAGATAAAAGGCAAAGGAGCATATCATCGCTACGCAACAGCAGACGGAAAGCACGCCCACGTGCCTGTCCGCCATGCCGGGGTCTATAACAAGCAAGCCCATGGAAACGAAAAGCACTGTGGTGCATATTTTGCCTGCCCAAAGGGCGCCGTTAAGCATGCGGCCCTTTTTAAGGTTAAACAGCCCCATAAACAGCATAAAGCTTTCCTTAAGTACAAGCACAAGCACTACCCACTTAAGCTGGTCCCACCAGCGCAGGCTTAGGAAGAAAAACACAGCCGCTTGTGTAAGCTTGTCCGCAATGGGATCTATAATTTTACCAAAGGTGGATATCATATTGAATTTCCTTGCAATGATGCCGTCTACAGCATCCGTAAGCATGGACGCGGCAAGGATAATTGCGGATATCACATACTCGTTTCTTGCAATATACAGATAACCGTATACAGGTATAAGCAATATGCGTACCATGCTTAATATATTCGGTATTGTAAAAATTTTGTTTGCGTATTTGTTATCCACAAAAACACCTAACCTTATTGTTTTATAAACGACCTGTTCTTATAAACATAATCTGCACCGGAGACAAGTGCAAGGGCAACGGAGATCCACACGGTTACGTCTGCAAAAACGGTAAGCACCTTGCCTACGGTTTCATTTGCGATAAGCGCTGCAGTGGGGTATGCCAGCATAACTGCCATTATGCACACCACTTGAGATACGGTTTTAAGCTTGCCCCATTTGCTGGCGGCAACCACCACGCCCTTGTCGGCGCAAACCAAGCGCAAGCCGCTTATAAAAAACTCCCTGGACAGGACAACTATAACCGCAACGGGGTGTATATGACCCACCGCACACAGCATTATAAGGGCGGAGGCGGAAAGCAATTTGTCGGCAATGGGGTCCATAAGCTTGCCAAAGTCCGTAACAAGGCCGTGCTTCCTTGCAATATGTCCGTCAACAGCGTCGGTTATGTATGCGCCCAAAAACACCGCCGCACCTATGTACATACTGTAATCGACGGGCAGGTAAAAGCAAATCACAAAAAAGGGTATAAGCGCAATTCTAAGCAATGTAAGCTTGTTTGGCAAGTTCATAAAAACCACCTTAATGTCTGATGTATTTATTTGCGGTCAGCCAAGCGTTGTATAATCTTTTCGTATCTTGGACGGTTATACCGCTGTATTATTACAAAAACCGTGTTCCCCAAAGCGTAAATAAACCACACTGCGGCGCCGCCTGTACCGTGCCATATAAAAAGGCAGGGGAACGCAAAAACAATCAGCAATATATGTATAAGCTCCGCCACGCAGGTTTCTTTAAGCATAAGCAGGGCGCGTTCAAGGTCAATTCCGCTTTTCAGCTGCTTGGGCACCATGCTTTTTTTAAAAAGCTTGCTCATGTCCGGCACTTTGTCCTTCCAACGTCGCACACCCAGCTTTTCATATACTCTGCCGCCCTTCTCCCAGGTGCGGCACCTGAACCAAAATCCCTTGCCCGTAAACACATCTCTGGGCAATCGCATTCCTATAAACTGAGAGGCTATCCCCAAAAGAGCCAAATACACTACGCAGTTAAGCAACGCTGAAAAATTCATAGGGGACAACCCTCCTTGTTATGGGATTTTACTTCGGGCACATGAACCTTATATTAACTAAATCAAGCCGCCGCGCTGTATGGCACCGAAAATCCTGCCCTTCAGACCCTTGTCGTTTTCCGTAAGGCTTGTAATAAGCTCCTTAACACGCTCTCTCTCCGTAAAGCCGTCTTCGGGACACACCTTCCCGCAGACCTCTATCTCCTCACGGCGGATAAAGCCTGTTATAAGCTTCTCCGGCAGATATATCAGCGGACGGATAACCGTAACCTCCTGCCTGTCAAGATAAGTCTTCGCTTTAAAACAGCCAAGCCGCCCTTCGTTTATCAGGTTCATCATAAAGGTCTCCACCGCATCGTCAAAATGATGACCCAGTGCGATAGTGGTACAACCCTCCCGCTTTGCCGCCTCGTGGATAGCTCCGCGGCGCATCCTTGCACACAGCGAGCAAGGGCATTTCTCCTTGCGGTAGTCAAACACAATCTGCTTTATGTCGGTGGGTACTATGGTAAGGGGCACCTCCAGCTCCTCACACAGCCTTGTCACAGGGCTGAAGTCTGCCCCCTCAAAGCCTGCGTCTATCAGTATGGCTTTAAGGCGGAAGTTTTTGGGGTGGAAACGGCTAAGCGCCTGAAGTACGCACAGCAAAGTAAGACTGTCCTTGCCGCCGCTAACGCCTACGGCAACGGTCTCGTCCTGCCGTATCATATCAAAGTCGTCTATGGCACGGCGCACATAGCTAAGCAAGCTTTGTATGTCCTTGTATTTTTTCATCCGTCGCCGCCGCCTTTCCGTAAGCATACCATAACTATTATATTATAGCCGCTTCCTACTTGTTTTTCAAGCCCTAAATGTTATTTTTTAGAAAATGATGAATAAACCACCCCATGAAGCCCACAGGCTACATGGAGACCCCGACAAAAACGGCTCCCCAACCCATTACAGGGCGAGGAGCCATCGTTTTGGTAAATTGACTTTAAAATTCTGTAATCAATTGGGCATCAAACTTCAAAATCTGTGCCGCATCAAGGCTGTTAACTATGCCGTCGCCGTTAACATCTGCCGCTGTGAGGGCGTTTTCTTCAAGGACAATAAGCTGTGCGTCGTGCTTAAGTACCTGCGCCGCATCAAGGCTGTTAACTATGCCGTCGCCGCTCACGTCACCGCAAAGGATATCTGCTACGTCGTCGGAAGGTTCACTCTCGGAGGATTCAGACTCGGATTCGGATTCAGACTCGGATTCAGATTCGGATTCGGACTCGGATTCAGATTCGGACTCGGATTCGGATACAGATTCAGATTCGGATACAGATTCAGATTCGGATTCGGATACAGATTCAGATTCGGACTCGGATTCGTCTTCGGAGGGCTCTTTTTCTACAACATTGATAACCTTGATAACATCGCCGTCGTTCTGGTCTGCGAGGGTTTTGTAGTTGCCGTCAACAAGACTCCACTCGTTAACAATTATATCCTCTTTTGTAATTTCGGCGCCGTCCGCAATTTCATAAGTAGCGTAAACAGCGATCTCACCAATAAAAGATTGATAATGATGAAAAGAAACGCTGATACCATTGTTTGCTACGTCGAAATCGTTAACGATTGCTATTATGTGAGAAGTCAAAGAATCAGCAACATAGGTAAGGTCCTCAGAAGTTTTAAGAACAAATCTGCCGCCCTTTCCGCCAAAGGGAAGAATCACGGCGATAGTAGCGGTACCGTCTCCGTTTACAGATAAAGCAAAGGTATAGTTGTATTCTTCAGGTGCCACAGCAACGAGTGAATCATCTACAGGAATGTCCATAGCGGAATATTCGAATACGTAATCAGCATTCATCAAGTAGCTGTTGTTGGAGTTTACATATACAGAGTACCACTGGTCCTCTGTGCCGTTGTAGTATACGGTTTTAAAACTGTGACACCTATTGAACGCTCCGTTTCCTATAGAAGCGACACTGTCGGGAAGCCTTATCCCTTGAAGAGCAATGCAATAGGAGAACGCACTGTCTCCAATAGAAGTAACGCCGTCGGGTATGGTTATGCTTGTAAGGGCTTTGCAATAGGAGAACGCACTGTTTCCAATAGAAGTAACGCTGTCGGGTATGGTTATGCTTGTAAGGGCTTTGCAAGAGGAGAACGCACTGTCTCCAATAGAAGTAACGCCGTCGGGTATGGTTATGCTTGTAAGGGAAGAGCAGCCGGAGAACGCACTGTCTCCAATAGAAGTAACGCTGTCGGGTATGGTTATG
>JAZSIW010000114.1:0-9023 GCA_045534025.1 Eubacteriales bacterium
AGACCATATCTCCAAATGGGACGATATTATTA
Organism: Eubacteriales bacterium; assembly: GCA_045534025.1. Taxonomy (GTDB): domain Bacteria; phylum Bacillota; class Clostridia; order Oscillospirales; family CAG-382; genus SIG636. The sequence continues at coordinate 33 of JAZSIW010000114.1, forward strand.
TAGAGCATAGGCATTCCTATTATCCCGTTTGCGGTGAGACTGCGGATGAAATAAAAGGTGTGCTTTGCGCTAAGGACTATTTTGCACTTAAGGACAAGACAAAGTCTAAGATTATGCAAAAAGCAGTACGCCCCGCTCATTTCGTACCCGAAGGTATGCGTGCGGACGTGCTGTTTAAGCAGATGAAGAAGATACGCAATCACTTTGCTGTGGTTCTTGACGAGTACGGCGGTGTTGCAGGTATCGTTACAATGAATGATTTGTTGGCTCAGATAATGGGTGACTTTGACGACAGCGATGACGAAGAAGATATTGTTCCCGATATTGTTAAGCTAAGCGACGATACCTGGCAGATAAAAGGCGGCGCTATGCTTGACGAGGTCGCAGAGGAGCTGGGTGTGGAATTTCCCGATGACGAAAATGACACCCTTGGTGGCTATGCCTTTACCTTGTTCGGCGGCATTCCCGAGGACGGGACAACCTTTACCGTTGAGGATGATAACCTGATAATCAAGGGTGAAAAGGTTGATAACCACCGTCTTGAAATGGCAAGCGTTACTAAAAAAATAAAAGAAACCGAAGACGAAGAGGACGAAGAGGAAGAAGATGAATAGTCCTTCTTTGTAAAGTATAGACTCCACGGAGGACAAATATGGGTTTTACTGAGTTTTTGGGGCTGTTAAAAGAGCCCGCAGTAGCCGTAGTTGTTGTACTTACCCTGGGTGTTATTCTTGTTAACGGTTGGACGGACGCACCTAATGCAATTGCAACCTGCGTTTCCACCCGTTCCATGAAACCCAGAGCGGCAATAATAATGGCTGCAATATTCAACTTCCTCGGTGTTTTTGTAATGACCTATGTTTCCAGCGAAGTTGCGGCTACCATAAGCAATATGGTTAACTTTGAGGGCAACACAGAGGATGCAACTTTGGCGCTTTGTGCCGCAATGTTTGCAATAGTTGTTTGGGCAACCGCCGCATGGGCGTTCGGTATTCCCACCAGCGAAAGTCACGCACTTATAGCGGGTATTTCCGGTGCGGCTATAGCCTTGCAAAGCGGTCTTAGCGGTATAAACGGCAGCGAATGGCTTAAGGTGATATACGGTCTTGGGCTTTCCTCTGTTCTTGGTTTCGGCAGCGGTTTTTTGATGACGAAGGTTATTGAAGGTATTTGCCGCGGTATGGATAGGGTAAAGACCGTTAAGTTCTTTAAAGGTGCACAGATAGCCGGCGGCGCATCTATGGCGTTTATGCACGGTGCGCAGGACGGTCAGAAGTTTATGGGTATTTTCCTTTTGGGCATCACCTTGGCAAAAGGAGAAGGCGGAGTTGATTCTTTCCATATACCACCTTGGCTTATGATACTTTGCTCTGTTGTCATGGCGCTTGGCACATCCATCGGCGGCTATAAGATAATAAAATCCGTAGGTATGGATATGGTCAAGCTGGAAACATATCAAGGCTTTGCGGCTGACATGGGCGGCGCATTCTGCTTGCTGTTGGCGTCCCTTACCGGTATCCCCGTAAGTACTACTCATACAAAGACCACAGCTATTATGGGTGTCGGCGCATCTAAACGACTTTCTGCTATAAATTGGGCTGTAGTCAAGGAAATGGTGTGGGCGTGGCTTTTGACCTTCCCGGGTTGCGGTCTTTTAGGTTACCTTATGGTGTTGTTGTTCCAAAGGCTCTTTTAGGAGGAATATAAATGGCAAAGAAGAACGAATTTAACTACTTTGATTATTTTTGCGCTACTGCGGATAGAATTTGCGGGGCGGCAAAGCTTTTAAAAACTTCTGTGCAAAATTTTAACAGTCAAACCTTTAAAAAACAGATGGATGATATGCACGTGCTGGAGAATGAGGCGGACATGGCCAAGCACGAAATGACCAAACATCTTATGCACGAGTTTTTGCCTCCTATCGAAAGGGAAGACATTATAGAGCTTGGCACGAAGCTTGACGATATTATGGACACCCTTGACGATGCTATGCGTTGTATGTATCTTTATAATGTAAAAGAGATAAGGCCCGGCGCCCTTCGTTTTTGCGAACTTATTGAAAAGTGCGCAACAGCTCTTAAAGACACAATGGCAGAGTTCAGAAACTTTAAGTCCTCCAAGCTTATAAAGGGAAAGCTTGTAGAGGTTAACACACTTGAGAGCGAAGGTGACGCTCTTCATAGCGAGCTTACCCGTGATTTGTTTGTAAATGAGCTGGATACACGCAACCTTATCATTTGGTCTAACGTTTATGAGGACCTTGAAAGCTGCCTTGATGACTGCGAAGACGCCGCAGATATTATCGAAAGCGTTATAATGAAGAACACCTAATCTGCACATTAGATATAACAACACCCCTTTGGCTTTTCGCCAAAGGGGTGTTTGTCATGTTTTATATCAAAAGCTCTTCTTCAAAGCCACGGGCGAAGTCTGCCAAGTTCTCTTCGCCCATGCGTGCAAGTCCCGTATTATCAAAGTCAATAAGTGCACGCCCGAACGCCAAAAGTTCCTCATCTGTGAACCCGTCATAATTGAATCTGTTGTGGCAGGGCACACGGAAGTGGGGATGCATGCTGTCAAACTCAAATCTGATAAGAGTACTGCCCCTGTAAAAGTTCCTTTTTCCGAAGACATACAGACCGTTCTCTTTTGCTTCCAAGTGAATCTCAAACTTTTTCTTTTTTCCTTCGGCAAGGGAAACTATAAGCTCCCCCAGCGCCTTTAGAAGCAAAGGGTTCGGACTGAATCGGTAACGTTCCGGCCATTCTCCGCCAAAGCGACCTACAACGGAAGCACCGTTTTGTTCAAAGACTATTCCGTATGCCATAGCTAAAACAGCAGCTTTGCAACACCGTCAATATCACCTGCACCCATAAGAATAACGGTATCACCGTCTTCAGCGTTTTTTCTTATATAGTCAGCAATGCCTTCAAAGCTGTCAATACACAGGGCGTTTTCCATACCCTCGGCTATGTGAGCAGAGCTTATGCCGTATATGTTTTCCTCACGGGCGGGGAATATCTCTGCAAATACCTTAATATCCGCATCATCGAAGGCCGCTTTAAATCCGTCAAGCAGATCTTTTGTGCGTGAATATGTGTGAGGTTGAAATACTGATATAAGCCTTTTGCCGCCAAGTTTTTTTGCCGCCTCAAGGGTGGCAACAACCTCGTCGGGGTGGTGTGCGTAATCGTCATAAACCTTGGCGCCGTTAATTTCGCCTTTGTATTCAAACCGTCTGCCAACGCCTCTGAAATCTTTAAGCCCCTTTATAATGGCTTCGTCGGGTACCTTGGACATAAATGCTGCCGCAACCGCCGCCAAAGAGTTGGAAATGTTGTGTACACCGGGTATGGAAAGCTCCGCATTAAATACTTCACGTCCCTTAAAAACAAGGGTGTAGCCGGGTAAGCCGCCGATAAAGTGTATGTCTTTTGCATAAAAATCTGCTGTAGGGTCTTTAACCGAGTATGTATAAATCTTACCTTCGTGGTTGCCTGCACACAGCATAGCGTGCTCGCTGTCTTTGTTAACAATAACACAGCCATCGGGTGCAGTGTTGTCCATAAAATGCTTAAAGGATTTGTCCATTTGCTCAATATCGGCAAAATAATCCGTATGGTCCAGCTCTACGTTAAGAATAACCGAAACGGTAGGGTAGAACTGCAAAAAAGAATCCTTGTACTCACAGGCTTCAAACACAAAATTACCGTCGTGTCCCGTACGGAAGGTGGAAGAAATGCTGGGAAGCTTAGCCCCTATAAGTATGGTGGGATCAGCCCCGTTAAGGGATAGAAAAATCTGGGAAAGGATGCCGCAGGTGGTAGACTTGCCGTGGGTGCCCGCCACAGCTATAGAGTTAGGGTAGCTTTTTGCTATAGCGCCCAAAAGCTCCGCCCTGCTTATGGTCGGGATGCCCTTTGCGGCAATATGCTTCATTTCAGGGTGGCTACCGTCAACAGCGGCAGTATAAACGGCAATGTCACAGCCTGTGCAGTTATCTTCTGCACATTCGTAAAACACTTCAATACCTTCGTTTTCAAGGCTTTTGGTGGCATCGCTGCGTCGGCGGTCATATCCTTTTACGCTTTTTCCGCTTCTTTTAAGTATAAGCGCCAAAGAAGACATACTTATACCGCCGATACCCACAAAATAATAACTTTCGTATTTGTTTATATCAAATTGCAAAATTAACACCTCATTATATAATATCTCAGTGTAAACTTATTTAGTATATTTTATCATACAAAAAGTAAAAATAAAAGGGGTAATTTTAATAAAAAGAAAATTTAATTCACTTTGTTAAACATTTGTATTTTATAAGGGAGCTTTTTATGGATATAACACAAATAACGGTAAGAAAACGCTTTGCGTCGGGAAGCCTTGCCGCAATAGTAAGCGTTATTTTTGACGATGCTTTGGCGGTACACGATATCAAAATTGCATATCGAAACGACGGTAGCATTATCGCGGTAATGCCCAAAGACGGGCAGGGCAGGGATGTGGTACATCCTCTTAATCCTGCATTCAGAGGTCGTTTGGAAGCGGAAATTACCAAAAAACTAATTTAATAAACTTATCAATATGTTTAATTTTTGCCTTGACAAAGAAAATACAGGTTTGTATAATAATTTCGTAATTTTAGTTTGTGGTAATTGGAGTGGTGTTTTTTGAAAAAAAACGTTAATATCTACGAGCTTGCTTTTGCGTCTATTATAACAGCCCTCATGCTTTTGTTGGGGTTTACACCTTTGGGATATATTAAAACCGGCAGTATTGAAATTACTATAATGCATATCCCTGTGGCTATAGGCAGCGCAGTTCTCGGTTGGAAGTACGGTATATACTTTGGTTTTGTGTTTGGCGCAACCAGTCTTGCACAAGCCTTTATGGGCAGTCCCTTCGGCCAAATCTGCTTGAATATGAGTGTTGTTTTCACCATAATTTTATGTATAGTTCCCCGTATGCTCATGGGCTTCCTTACAGGTTTGATAAGTGAATCTTTGCATAAAGGTTTTATTAACAAGCCCGGTATAGAGTATAGTTTGGCAAGACATTTTGTGGTTTGTTTATCTTCTCCCGTGTTTAATACTCTGTTCTTTGTGGGCGGATTTGTTTTGCTTTTCGGCAATAATCCGGCAATGGTTGAAGCTTACGGAAACGTGATTGCTATTATTTCTGCGATGATAACACTTAACGCCGTTGTAGAAATTCTCGCATGCTGTGTTGTAGGCGTTGCTGTTTGTACTGCTTTGGAAAAATCAGGCTTGTTGAAAAGGGCAACAAATAAAACCACCAAAAAGTAATCCTGGATGGAAAAAAAGGACACTAAGGTATATTATATATCAAAATCGGACCTCATATTTGAAGTCCGATTTTTTTGTCGGGTTTCCAACGAAGCCGACGTGCTTCATTGGGTGATTTGTGCAGTGTTTTACGCCCTGGCGTATGCGTTCTTTCCGTATCCGCAAAGAGGACATTCCTCAGGCGGAGTAAGTCCTGTGTGCCTGTGCCCGCAAATACCGCAGCACCAAACTGTGTCTTCATGACTGTGGTATCTGCTGCCGTCTTTGCTTTCGTTACGGTATTTCATAAGCTTATCTCTGTGGTGGGCCTCTGCTTTTCCGTTAGCAAGGAATTTATCTGCCAGCGCTTCATAGCCTTCAAGTTCGGCCTTTGCCGCCATGTTTGCGTAACCGTATGCCGCTTCGTTTGTTTCGTCGGCAATTCTCTCGGTCAGTTCGCTTTCCTCGTCCTCTTTGTGGTTTTCTCGGTACCATATTTTAGCGTGGTTGTACTCTTCTTTTGCTAAGCCACCGTAAATATTTGCCAAATCTACGTTGCCACGTTTTTTTGCATCTTCTTCAAGTATCATGTATCGCACATGACCTGCGGCTTCGTGCTCAAAGGCGCTTTGTATATTTCCATAGCTTTCGCTTTTGGTGTTGTAGTGCATAAACTCGCTCCTTTCAAAGCTTATACTCACAGTTTATGCATTATGTAAACTATATGTCTCTCTGAAATCTTCCTCTGTTATGGCATAATAGCTAAAGGTTTTGTATACACCTTTAATGAACAGTGCCCGGCGCAGGGTGCCCTCTTTTGACATTCCTACGCTTTCCGCCAGCTTTTCAGAGCTCACGTTCCCTTCAAGTATTCTCGCTTCTATTCTGTTAAGTCCTAAGCGGTTAAACCCCACGTCCATAACAGCCCTCACCGCTTCACGCATATAACCTCTGCCACGGTACTTGTTGGAAAGTACGTAGCCTATCTCCGCTTTATTATTGTGAAAATCAACGGTGGAAAAGCCGCAGGTGCCGATAAGCTTGTTGTTGGTCTTTAAGGCAACACCCCAATCGGTACAGCAGGACTTTCGGTATTGTTTTTGCAGGTATTCAATGTGTCCTCTTGTTTCCATTATATTAAGGTGCGGAGACCAAAGTAAAAAGCGGGATACTTCAGGCTCGCAGGCGTATTCATACATATCGTACAAGTCTTCGGGAACTATCTTTCTCAGTACAAGCCTGTCGGTGGTTATAATGGGTAGGTCGCTGAAAATTTTCCTGTATTTTCTGTCATCCAAAATTATCACCTCAATATACAGTATAATGCAAAACATTGTAAAATGCAACCGACATTAAAACTTTTACAAAAAGAGTAATATAAAAATCAAAAAAGTCATTGACAGAACGGCAAATTTGTTGTAGAATATGTTTTGTATAATCATGGCGTTTTTATGGAGGTATAGCATTAGTATGAAGAAGCAAAAAAAATTAGTTAAACGCATAATTGCATTGGGTCTTGTTGCCGTATTGGTTGCGGCTGTGGTTGCGTTTATTGCAGGTAGAGCGGAAGAAAAAGTGGTAAAAATCGTTCTGCCCGAAATCCCCATTATAAGCTATTTCGGTATTACCGGTGAAACAACTACCGAAGAGGATATCAGGATAGTTGAAAGAGACCTTAACAACATTATCATGACTAACGGCTATGCCGTTAAGCTGTTCCTTGCTCCCGAAGAAGATTACGGCAAAATGATAGCTTCCGCAAAAGACGTTATTGAAGCTTGCAGAGAGGACGGCAGTTTAACTTATTTGTTTGATTTTGAAAATTCCGAATTCAAAACAATAAGTAAGGAAGAAAGACCTTATATCAGATATGACCAAGACGTTGTTATGAACACTCTTAACGACGAAAAGGAAAAGAAGAATATATATCCCAATTCTTTGTCTTTGGATGTAGTATTGTATACTGATTTTGACGAATATTATCTGGATGCTTCCGAGGGCAAGCTTGCGTCACTTGACGCTGCTCTTAACAATTCCGAGGGTGAGATGATAAGCCTTAAGAAGTGTATCCCTGAGGTATTCTTTAATGCGGTAAAGGTTGGCGAAAGCGAAGCAGCTGCCAAAGTTTACGGTATACCTACCGTTCGTGCCGTTGGTGAATATGAATTTCTCGTATTTGACCAAGACCTCCTTGACTACTATTCTAATTTAATTACCTCCTCCGAAGAAGGCAAAGAAAACTATGAGTATGGTTTTACCAAAAATCAGATGCAGACACTTGCAGAGTTGGAGACATACTTGAATTATGTTAAAAAGAACTCCTACGAAGGCACAGACATAATTCCTTTGCTGAACACTCCTAACGCTTTTGTAACGGATGATTATAACATAGAAATGCTTGGTTCTTCTTTGGCAGTAGACGGTCAGGGTAACCTTATCGTTCCTTATCAGGCAGACGCTATCGGTAACGCACAGTTTGTCAGCCATTATAAGACTGTTGCAGTTTACCGTTCTTTGGGCTATATAGCAGATCCTTTTGAAGATGAGCTTTTAGTTGAAAAGCTTGTTAACGAAAAATTTGCCGCTGCCTTTTATACAGGCACAAAGAGTGAACTTGAAGAAATAATCAAAGCTGCTGCCGGTGAAGAAGGGGCAGAAGGCAAAAATCTTGTATACAATGTTTACGCCAAGCCTCATGCAACCAGTCAGGAGATTTGTGAAGCTGTTACTTGTGTTCAGAACGCAAACGGTTACGGCAATGTGGATTATGAAGCATATGCAATAAACTTTATTCGTTTGCTTAATGGCGTTAACGGCGAAGTTGATATTAAAAACCTTTTGCTTTACGGTGCAAACGGTGTAAATTACACCCTCAACAACAGTGGCGAGGTTATCCTTCCCACCGGTACAGACGGCAATCAGGGTCAGACCTATTCTATGGATACTCTTTATACCGGTCATACTTTCCATGCGTTCCCCTCTGTGGATAAGGGCATCTCTGTTGAAGGTATCGACTTGGAAAAAGAACACAATTTGGAACTTCAGGAGTCTTATTTTACAGGTTTCAGCCTTGCTGTAAAGGCATACTCCGTTAAGGACTATGCAGGTAATACTGTTTCCATAGAAGGTGTTGATTATCAGCAGGTGCTTGAAGATGTTGTTTCCGAGTTCTATACACAGTACATAAACGGTGAGCTTTTTGCCATTGACGCAACCGATGCTGATTATATGGCAGCCAACGAAGATCAAATCAAACAAAGAATTCACGATGAGCTTATTAAGCAGTATAAGGCTAAGCTTTCCGAAGATAACAGATTAAAGGTCGAGGCAGGCGTTCTTGCTGATAAAGAAATGGTTGCATCTTTGGAAAAGGCAGCGCTTACCGCCGCTGAAAAAGACCAGAGGAATTATGTAATTGAAAAGCTTAAGTTTGAAGCAACCGGTACCACTTCTGTTGAAAACGCTTATACTGTTCCCGAAGAAGATATTACTGCTGCACTTGAGGAAGGTCGTTTTGACTGCGAAAAATATCTTAAGGAACGTATAGAGGTTCGTTACGAAGAACAGGTTAAAAAGAAGGTTGACGAGCTTTGCGAAGGTTACGAGGGCACTCCCGAGTATCAGGCAAGGGTTGAAAGATATCCCAAGACCAAGGGTTATCACGCCGCATACGAAAAAGAATATTCCGAAAAGAAGGACTACTATT
>JAZSIW010000130.1:0-7214 GCA_045534025.1 Eubacteriales bacterium
TGGACTTTTTCGACAGTCTGAGCTTTTCGGCAAGTGCCGAAAAGCCTTTTTTGTTACTCTGCGTTGGGCGGGAAAAACATAGCCTCTGCTACGGCAAGGGCTTCCTTTTCCGTGCAGACGCTTGTTACACGGTTGCGCAAAGCCGCTGAGCCGTACAGCCCCTTGGAATACCAAGCAAGGTGCTTTCTAAGCTCGGGGATAGCCACCTGTGCGCCCTTGTTTGCCACCGTGCTTTTTATATGCTTTACCACGGCGGCGTGCTTTTCCTCTGCCGTGGGTGGCGTGTAGGCTCTGCCCTCTATGGCGGCGGCAAGCTCTGCAAACAGCCAAGGCTTGCCCATTGCTCCTCTGCCTACCGCTACCGCATCACAGCCTGTTTCCGCAAACATACTAAGGGCGTCCTCGCCGCATTTTATGTCGCCGTTACCTATTACGGATATAGAGAGCGCCTCTTTTACAGCCTTAAGAGTATCACGCTCTGCGGTGCCGGAGTACATTTGCGCCCTTGTCCTGCCGTGGAGGCACACATAAGCCGCACCTGCCTCCTCCACACGTTTTGCTACCTCAAGAGCGTTTTTGTGGGCATCGTCAAAGCCTGTGCGCATCTTTACACCCACGGGTACGTTTACTGCCGCTTTTACCTCTGCCACTATCCTGCCGCAAAGCTCGGGGTTTTTCATAAGTGCACTGCCCTCGCCGCTTTTTACGCATTTCGGCACGGGACAGCCCATATTTATATCTATGGCTATGGGGGCGTACTTCAAAAGCTCTGACGCCGCCTTCGCCATATAATAAGGCTCGCTTCCGAAAATCTGTATCGCCACCTGCTCGCCCTCCCCGGGACGTGCAAGGGCGGCGGTCTTTTTGTCGCCAAAGCATACCGCTTTTGCGGATATCATCTCCGTTACGCAGTATTCTGCCCCAAATTCGGCACACAGGGTTCTGAACGCCCTGTCCGTTACCCCTGCCATGGGTGCAAGCATAAGCCCGTTTTTAAGTTTAAGTCCGTTTATCTCCATCTTTTTTCTCTCAGTTGAATATATTTTCGCTGCCAAGCCCGCCCAGATAGCGGCGCACAGCCTCCTCCAGTATGGGGGAGGGGTGCTTTTCAAGACTTGCCGCAAGGTTTCTTGTGGTTTCTATAAGCGGTATATCTGCGGCGGTAGCGTGTATAAATCTGGCATCGCCGCTTTGGCGTGCGCCGAAAAAGTCACCGGGACCTCTGGCGGCAAGGTCTGCCTCCGCTATCTTAAAGCCGTCGGTGGTCTCGCACAGCACCTCCAGCCTTGCGCTTGCCTTGTCCGTAAGCATTATGCAAAAGGATTTGTGACTCCCTCTGCCCACTCTGCCACGTAGCTGATGCAGTTGGGACAGCCCGAAACACTCTGCATTCTCAATAAGCATAACCGTGGCGTTGGGCACGTTTACGCCTACCTCTACCACCGTGGTGGATATAAGTACCGAGGCTTCTCCTCTCTCAAAGGCGCTCATTACCTCGTCCTTTTCCTTGCCCTTCATTCTGCCGTGCAGACACAGGGCTTTGACATTGGGCATAGCCTTGGCAAACAACGCCTTGTAGCTTTCCACGCTCTTTTTGTCGTCTGCCGTGCCTTCGCTATCCTCTACCAAGGGGCAGATAATATATGCCTGCCGCCCTTTGCTTATCTGCTTGCCTATAAAATCGTATACCGCCGCGCGCTTTTCCTCGCCTACACAGCGGGTCTCTATCACCTGCCTGCCGGGGGGCAGACTGTCTATAACGCTTATGTCCATATCTCCGTACAGTATAAGAGACAGACTGCGTGGGATGGGCGTTGCGGACATAACCAAGGAATGGGGGCATTTCCCCGTGGATTTATCCGCCAGCGCCGCCCTTTGCAGTACGCCGAAGCGGTGTTGCTCGTCGGTTATGACAAGCCCTAAGTTTCGGTACTCCACATCCTTCTGTATTATGGCGTTCGTGCCTACAACGGCGGCTATACTGCCGTCCTTAAGTCCGCCCTTTATGCGGCGCTTCTCCTTGGCGCTTGTACTGCCCGTAAGAAGGGCAAGCTCTATACCAAAGCCCTCAAACAGCTTGCCAAGGGTTATAAAATGCTGGTTAGCAAGAATTTCCGTAGGTGCCATCATTGCGCATTGCAGACCGTTCTTTACCGCAAACGCCATGGCGGCGGCGGCAATAACCGTCTTGCCGCTGCCCACGTCACCCTGCACCATTCGGCACATGGGCACCTCTTTGCACAGGTCTGCAAAGACCTCCTTTACCACACGCTCCTGGGCGCTTGTTAGGGAGAAGGGCAGGGCAGTAAAGAATTTGCCTATACCCGTGTCCTTATAGCTCATCGCCGTGGCAAGCCCTCGGTTAACCGAGCCCCTGACACGTCTGAGAGCAAGCTGAAACAGAATAAGCTCCTCAAAAGCTAAGCTCCGTTTGGCTTTCTCCACATTCTCCCTGTCTTCGGGGAAGTGCAGGGCGTGTATTGCCTCCTTTCGGGGCAAAAGGGCGTGGCTTGCGATTATTTCGGGGGGCAGGGGGCTTTCTTCCTCTGCTATACATTCCTCCACCGCCTTTACCAAGCGGCGGATAAGCTGTTGGTTTATCCCCTTGGTTAAGGGATATATGGGCAGCACAGAAGGCAAATCGGTGCTGTAAGGCTCTATTTCGGGGGAAGTAATCTGAAAACTGTAGCCGTAGCGCTCCACCTTCCCCCAAACTCTGAACTTTCTGCCCGACACAAGGGATTTTTCCATCCACGGTTGGTTAAAAAAGGTAAGGGTGGCGGTGCCGCTTTCGTCACAGGCGTTGACCTTAACGTAGCTTATGTTTTTGTTGCCGTAGCGCAAAGAGGGGGCAGAGCATATCGTAAGCACCGTTGCGCAGGGTTCGCCGAGGGGTGCGTCTGCCAAAGGGTACAGCTCGTCTCTGTACTCATAGCGCCGTGGGAAAAATTCAATTAAGTCGCCTGCCGTAACAAGCCCAAGCTTTGCCAACTTGTTGCCCGTAGCTTCGCCCACGCCCTTTATAAAGCGCAGAGGTGTATCCCTGTTAACAGCCATCGCTTTTTCCTCATTTTATAATGTAATGGATTTGTACTCCAAGCCCAGCTCCTTAAGTGCCGCTTCCTCTCTGCCGCTGCAGTTGCTTATTATCAGCTGATGGCCGCTTTCCGAAAGCAGGTTTAGCATGCGCTTAAGCCTTGGCGGGTCTATGTGCGCAAATGCGTCGTCTAAAATAAAGGGTACCTTTCTGCCTTCAAACAGCAGGTCTATAAGCGCCATGCGCAGGCAGATGTATACTCCGTCACGGGCGCCGCGGCTGAGATGCTCGCCGCTTTTCTGTCCGTAGGCGCTGTCACAGTTAAGGGAAAACTTTGTGTCCAACTCCAAACTGACGTGTGCGCCCTCCGTAAGGGTGGCAAAATAGCCGCCTGCCACGCTTGCCAAACGGGGAGATATGGATGCCTTCATCTCGTCGCCTGCTGCGCTAAGCTCCTCCAAAGCAAGGTTCAGCGCCTCGTAGTGCTTCTTTGCCTTCTCCAGTTCGCTTTGGGTGTAAGAAAGCTCCTCCGCGGTGGAGAGGGGGTCGTAGCCCATCGCCTTTATGGCGGCAATGCGCTGATTTGTCTGAGAAAGCTTATCCTTATACATAGCTATGCGTTGGGTAGCCGCCTTTTTCTCTATCTCTATCTGCGCCTTTGGCTTTTGGGGCTCTACCGCACCCTCTGCCATTGCCGCAAGCGCCTCTGTGCTGTGTCTGCCCTCAAATACCTCAAGGGCGGTGGCGGCGCTCTTGGCTTCCGCTTTAAGGGCTTCCGCCGCTATGTGCTGTTTAAGCAGTTCGCTTATGGCGGTGTCTCCGTCTTCCATTTCCGCGCCGTAGTAAGACAGCGCTTCGTTAAGGGCCCTTCGTGCCGCTTCTTCCGCTTTTTTAGCCTCTTCAAGGGCGGCGTCGGCGTCGGCGGTGCGTGCGGCGTGGAGTTTAAATGCCTCTGCCTGTTTTTTGCCGTTCTCTATGGCGGCTTCTATCTCGTCATCGTTTTTAAAGCCTGCGGATTTCAGGGCGGCGTTCCTTGCGCCGAATGCGGCAAAGGTCGCACCTGCAAATACCGCCGTTGCTATGGCGGCATAGTTAAAGTACTGTGCTACATCGCTTATAAGCTTGCAGGCCACGGTTGCGCCCAGTCCAAGCACCGTAAGTACCGTCAATACAATGCAAAAGGTCTTAAGCTTGCTTCGCTTTGCCTTTGCCGCCTCCGCCTTAATCATCGGCTCGGTATCGGCTACGGGCTTTGCGGCGGCAAGCTCGCCGTATTCCTCTTCTCTGTCCTTGCGGCGGTCTTCCGTCTTGTCCAAGGTGGATTTAAGCCCTTGCAGACGCTCTATCTCCGTAAGCCCCACGCTTCCGTTTTCTGCCGCCTTGGCGGTTCGTGCCGCTTCTTCTGCCAGTCTGCCGTGCTCCGCCAAAAGCAAAAGCGCCTCGTACTTTTCATAGTTTTTAAGCTCCGCCTCGGCGGACAGCTCTTCTTCTTCTCTGCGTACTATCTCCTCAGCGGTTTTTGCGGCGTCGGCTTCCAATGCGGTAAGCTCCGTTGCCGCTGTGCGCTCCGTTCTTAGCTTTTCCGCAAGCCTTGCGCTGTCTGTTTCAAGGGCACATATTTTACCACTGCCCGCAGTCCTGCCCTTAAGAGCGTTCTTGTGCTTGGTAAGCAGTTTTTCCGCCTTCTCCCCGCTTATCTGCTCGTCGGCGGAAAATACAAGGTTTTGCAGTCTGTCTGCCAGCTCCGTATCCTTGCTTTTGGGCGGCTCTGCGGTGGATAAAAACAAAGTCTTTTCAAAAATATCAAGCCCTACACCAAACAGCTCGTCACCGAAATCCCCTTCGTAAAGGGGCGCACCTGTGGCGGCATCGGTGCACAGCGCCGTCTCCTTGTTACCAACCACACTGCGTTCTATCCTTATGCGCCTGTTACTCTGAAGAGTCAGCGCACCGGACGCCGCCGCACCCGACCAAGGCATATACATCTTCTTGGGGTTTTCCGTTATGCTTTGGCTTTTGCCCTTAAAGCCGTAAAGAGCAAAGCGTATAAACGCCGCAAGGGTAGTTTTGCCCCCCTCGTTGGGCGCAGTTATAAGATTTATCTTCGGGTCAAGCTCTATATCCTTTTCGCTAAGCTTGCCAAAGGCGGCTATATTCACACGTTCTATTTTAATATCGTTCTTCACCCTTTACACCTCCGTGGGGTCTCTGCCGTCAAGGGCGGCAAGCCCTGCCTTTAAGGCGGCAACACACACTTCACGCTGTGGGTCATCCTCTGCAAGCGCTTCTATCCGCTTAGATATACGGCGGAAAAACGCACCCCGCAGGGTGTTTTCCTGCTCTATAACGCTAATGTCAAGGGCAGGCACGCTTTTGTCCTTTATCTCTATGTAGTCAGGGTCAGAGCCACCTGTGGAAAACATATCGGCACTGATAAAAAACGCCGTCTTCGGTCTGCCCGTAAGTACCGCACGCACACGCATACCGCCGTAGGGCTTTATCGCCTCACGTATTGCGTCCGTAACCTGCAGGCGGCTTTCCATCCCGCTTATGTCCACCTCTACCGTTTCGTAGCGGCGCATGGAAAGTGAAAAATGGGCAAGCTGTACCTCGCCCTTGGCAACGGTGCCGTAAAGACCGCCCTTGTCCCCTGTTTCGTCAAAGCCTCTGCCTTCTATACAGCCGCTGTAGGCGTAGTGTACTCCGTTGTGCTTCAATACTCCGCTTGCCTTGTGGATATGTCCCAAGGCTATGTAGTCAAAGGGCAACAGCCCTATCTCTTCCTTTTTTATGGGGCCGTAGATGCTGTTTTCCACCCCTACGTCGCCGTGGCACACAAGTATGTTTATCCTGTCCTCTCTAAGGGGCGGATATCCCGTAAGGGGGCTTTCCGTACACTCCTTGCCGCTAAAGCCAAAGCCGTACACGTCCACGCCCAAATCGTCCAACTCCACACGGCTCTTGTCACGGAATACGTGCACGTTGGAGGGCAACAGCCCCTTGGCGTAGAAGGAGCCCGCAGTGTAGGGGTCGTGGTTGCCGGGCGCTATAAAAAAGCGGCAATCGGGAAAAGAGGCAAACTTTTCTGCCAAAAACTCCTCGGTGTCGGGGCTTACAAAATCACCGTCAAACAGGTCGCCGGCTATAAAAAACAGCTGTACCCCACGGTTTTTTGCGGCAAGCACCGCCTTGGCAAAGGCGCTTCTAAGCCCGTTTTTACAGCTTGCCGCCTCTGTAGCGTTCATCCCCGTAAAGGGTGCATCCAAATGCAGGTCCGCTATGTGAAATATTTTTACACCGTCCATAAAACCCTACGCTCCTTTTCTATAAAGCTATAAACGCCGCCATCGTCCCACGCATAACGCCGCTGCGGCGGTGGGAAAAATAGCGGTCGGGGCGGCATATACTGCACTCGCCCCCGTCGGCAACATGCAGAGGACTCAGCCCCGCTTCTTCCAAGGCGGCGCAGACTGCCCCTTGCAGGTCAAGGTACACCCCGTCCTCACATCGGTGGAAAAAGCGGCTGTTTTGCGCATCCGCCGCCGTAAAATTATCGTAAAGCTCCTCGCCCACCTTGTAGCAACAGCTGCGGGCAGAAGGTCCTATCGCTGCAACGATATGCTCCGCCTTCGCACCTATGGCGCACATGGCGTCCACGGTCTTGGCGGCTATCTTGTCCAGCGTGCCCCGCCAGCCGCTGTGGCAAGCGCCGCATACACGGTTCTTGCCGTCGTACAGCAAAACCGTAACGCAGTCCGCACCCCGTACGGAAAGCAAAACCCCTTCCTCACAGCAGACCAAGCCGTCCACACCGCAGTCAAAGGGTGGCTTTGTAAGTCCTGTGCCGCGCTCTGCCTTGCCCACGGTTTTTACGGTACTGCTGTGGGTTTGGTAACTGCGGCAAACGTCCGCTGTGTCAAAGCCTAAATGTGCCGCCGCAATGCGGTGGTTTTCCACAACGTTTTCCCAAGGGTCCGCCGGACTTCCCGAGCCTGCAGCAAAGTTAAAACTGCTGTAAACACCCGTGCTTACGCCCCCGTCCTTGGCGGTAAACAGGTGCTTTGCCCCTGCCGCTGTAAGGCTGGGACTTGTAAGGTGGCCAAAGGGTATATCCGAATATATAAACTGTTCTCTCAAACCAAATTCTCCTAATCGGTACTGCCAAAGCCGCCGTTTC
>JAZSIW010000085.1:0-2649 GCA_045534025.1 Eubacteriales bacterium
GGCATGCGCCGAAAAGCCTTTCGTTGTTGCTAAAGCATAGCGATTTGTTTGCCCTACATAAAATTGATGAGTTTTTGCCTGTAATGCTATGTTTTGGGCGGTGTATTTCTATTGATTTTATTTATAGGGTGTTATAGAAATTTAATCAATCTGCAAATTGTACTGCGGAAAACAATAAAGATAGTAATCGCACTCGTCGCAACAACACTCATATTCCGGATGCTCTCCGTTACCCAAGCATTCAACACCCTGCGGTGATGGAGTTAACGGTGTGCCTGTAACATCTAATATTTGTTTTTTGCTCATATTTTTACCTCACAAAAAAAGCACACCCCGAAGGATGTGCCGAAAAAGTGCCCCCCTCGGTTTCGTTACCACACTACACCGATGAATATCTGCATAGAGAGACAAAGAGAACACCTTTTGCCAAGGTAGTATCCCTCTATGCAAATTTATAATTCATCTCATTAAAATGTAGTGTGGTATGGTGTTATGATAACACAAACTGCATAAAAAGTAAAGCCCATATATAAAAATATTGTGAAGGAAGCTTCTTATTGTTTCTCGCACCTTTACCCAACAAAAAAGCACACCCCGAAGGATGTGCCGAAAAAGTGCTCCCTCGGAAAGTTGCGACACTAACCATCCCACGCGGAGTTAGAGGAAAACACCTTTTGCCAAGGTATTAGGGCACTCACCCAAATGGGTGAATGCCCTTAAAAGCTTTTGGTTACGCAATTTATTTAAAATAACGGTTAAGCAGGCCTTCAAATGCCTTGCCGTGGCGGGCCTCGTCACGTGCCATTTCGTGTACTGTGTCGTGGATAGCATCAAGGTTAAGCTCTTTTGCCATCTTTGCCAGCTCAAACTTGCCCATAGTTGCGCCGTTTTCTGCGGCTACACGCATTTCAAGGTTCTTCTTGGTAGAATCCGTAAGCTCTTCACCCAACAGCTCTGCAAATTTTGCGGCGTGCTCAGCTTCTTCATAAGCCGCCTTTTCCCAGTAAAGGCCTATTTCGGGATAACCTTCACGGTGGGCAACTCTTGCCATCGCAAGATACATACCTACCTCAGAGCATTCACCCATAAAGTTGGCACGTAGACCTTCCTTAATAGCTTCGGGGGCGTCCTTAGCTACACCGAGAATATGTTCAGCAGCCCAAGACATCTTGTCTGCAACAACCTCTTCAAACTTGTCATCGCCTGTTACACGGCAACGGGGGCACTGTTCGGGGATATGGTCACCTGTAATAATTTCGCCGCATACTTTACATCTGTACTGTTTCATTTTTAAATTCCTCCAAAATAATGTTTATTTTAATTTTTCAATAAGCTGTTCTGTGGATACCTCCGGGTTTGTCATATCGGCTATGGAAAGCGCCTTCAAACGGGTGGTGATAAGGCTGTTGATATGGGCAAACACGTTGTGAAAGCGACATTCGCTTTTATTGGGGCTGTTGGCGCAGGTATGATTATCACACAGACAGTGCCGTATGTTAATCTCCCCGTCTATCGCTTCAATAACCGTCTTTAGGCTAAGCTCCTCAGCTGCCATCGTCAGACTGTAGCCCCCTGCCACCCCACGGGTGGACTTAACTATCCCTTTAAGGGCAAGCTTGCGCAATATCTTCATGGCAAATCGGTGGGGTACCGCTACCGCCTCAGCTATTGCAGGTGCGCCTGTCGGCTTTGTGCTTTGGGCAAGCACGCTTGTTATACGCAGTGCATAGTCCGCCTCTTGGGTTATTTTCATAAGCCCTCCAAAACAATACCTTTTTGGTGTGGTTTTATTATACAACGGCGAAAGCCCTTTGTCAATAGCTTTTTTAAAAAATAAAAATATTTTTTCTTGACAAATCGGTGAGGGCTATGATAAAATAAAATCCACGGGGCATTAGCGCAGCTGGGAGCGCACAACACTGGCAGTGTTGGGGTCACGGGTTCGAGTCCCGTATGCTCCACCAAACAGTGAAAATCCGAACCTTTATCCTATAGGAGAAGGGTTCGGATTTTTAGTTATGCTTTGATAAATGATAATGCTTGATTTTTGTATGATCGGTTGCTCAAATAGTTAGTGGTGGCGGGAGGAATCCTGCCGCCTTTTTGTCAAGGAACGCTTGTCGTGGCAATAACACAAAAAACGACGCAGGTGTTTAAAACCTGCGTCGTTTTGTTCTTTTGGGTGATTAAGCTTTATTTGCTGTTAAAGAGGTATTTCCCTTGAAAGGTATTCATCTGCATCCTCATCATACAGATGCAACTCGTTGTCGCTTAAAAATTCGTAGTTCATTGTGGATTCAATGGTTTGTTCGAACATCAACAAAGCAAATGTTGTAGTGCTCCAATCTGCAGTCCATGTACCGGTTAAAACTTCCGCGTCGTTCATCAAATATGAAAATTCACCGTTATCTTTAAAAACATAGGTTATAGTATAAGCAGTATCGTCTGAGGTTTTATGCTCGGCATACCAAGTTCCTATAAGGCGGGGGTCAAAGTTTGCAATTTCGGAGAGTTCTTCGGAGGGAACATCTTCGGAAGGCTCTTCAGAAGGAACGTCTTCGGAGGGCTCTTCGGAAGGAACGTCTTCGGAGGGCTCTTCGGAAGGAACGTCTTCGGAGGGCTCTTCAGAGGGAAGGAAGTCGGGGGCCC
>JAZSIW010000013.1:0-3201 GCA_045534025.1 Eubacteriales bacterium
GTTTTCCGTTACGCTCTGCCTCAATAACAAGGCGGCAGTCGGCGGTGTAAAAATAATAGTCCAGCCCGTCGTTTATGGGGTTGCCGTTTATGCTTATTATACTGTCGCCCGCCAAAAGCCCTGCCTTATCTGCGGGACTGCCTTTTTCCACTAAGCTTATCTTAACCATAAAAAATCTCCATAAACGCAAAAGGCGCGCCTGCCTCAAGCCCTAACGACCGGAGAACGGCACGCGTTTCTGGAAGGTTTCCGCCCGCAGGCAGAAACCTTCACATTAAACCAAAGCCTTATGCCTTTTTACTGTCCTTGCTGATGATTTCCTCGCCTGCGTAGGAGCCGCAACTCTTGCAAACTCTGTGGGAAAGGTTGTACTCACCGCACTTTGCGCACTTAGTCATGCCGGGCATATCCAGCTTCCATACGGAAGAGCGTCTCTTATCTCTTCTTGCCTTGGACACTTTTGCCTTTGGTACTGCCATCTTCAGCACCTCCCTCTTTTAGGAATAATATATCAGCCGTTATCAAGCAACGCTTTCAAAACCTCAAGCCGTGGGTCAATCTCCTTAGTAGGGCAGTTGCAACTGCCTTTATTAAGGTTCTTGCCGCATTTGGGACACAGTCCCTTGCAGTCCTCACGGCATAACAGCTTGGTGGGCAGCTCCAAAAGCAACTCGTCATCAAAAACGGCGCTAAGGTCAATAAACCCATCCTCGTCTGTTAAAATATACTCATCATTTTCGTCTGCAACAAGCTTGCGTGCCACGGGTCGCTCTATCCTGAAGCTGTGGCTGAAACCAAAGCCCTCACCGCAACGGGAGCAGATGCCCTCCGCCGCCACATCGACATCCGCCGTAAGAAGCAGATATCCGCCGTGGTTGCTGACGCCGCCCTTTATCCTTGCGCTGCCCTCGTTAAAATCGACGTAGCCTGCGCCAAGTGGTAAAGAAAACTCAAAACTTAGGGTGCCGCCGTCCTGTGCCAGCAGTTGTTGTATATCCAGCCGCATAAAACCACACCCCCGTGTTTTTACCGTCGTCTCAGCAGACGCTCATACATTATAACTCTTCCGGGCGCTTTTGTCAACAGTTTTTTTAAAGGTTTTTGCATAAAAAAGCAGTATTTGTCGGATAATAGGAGGGACAGGAGTTGATTTTTATGAAAAAGCTATGCAAATGCATTATAATAAGCGGCGCTGTAGCAGGTATGGTCATCGGCGCATCCTCTGCATATATGACAGCAATGATAATAAAAAGCAAAACAGGCGTGTGCGATATGATGAAGTGCAAAGCCAAGGAAGCTTTTAAGGCTATGGGAGATAAGTTCAGCTTATAGTTTAGCGCCTCAAGGGCAAATCATGAAGCGTCAGCGCCGTGAATTTGCTCTTGGGGCATTTTTCCTACTTGCAAAGCCAAAAATTTTTTGCTAAAATAAAGCCATCCTAAATACATCTAAGGAGGCAATTTTTATGAAGCACGTATTTAAAGGTTTTTTTGCCGTTCTTCTTGTTTTGGCGCTCAGTCTCGGCACCGTACCTGTTTCTGCAGGCGAAGGCGGACAGATAATAGTGCTTTTCACCAACGATGTTCACTGTGCCATAGACGGCTACTCAAGCTTGGCGGCATACCGTCAGTGGCTTGAAGACGAGGGAAACAGCGTTGTTCTGGTAGACCTTGGTGACGCTATACAGGGCGAAATTATAGGCACCCTTACAAGCGGTGAGGCGCCTGTTACCCTGATGAACGCCGTGGGTTATGACTATGCAATCCCCGGTAATCACGAGTTTGACTACGGCATGGACACTTTTTTAAGCTTATCCGGCGAGAAGGCGGAGTACACATATCTAAGCTGTAACTTTGTGGACCTGCGTACGGAAAGCACCGTACTGCCCCCCTATGCCATAGAGGACTTCGGCGGCTTTAAGGTGGCATTTGTGGGTGTTTCCACCCCTGAAGCCTATACCAAATCCACCCCTGTTTATTTCCAGGACGAGGACGGCAACTACATATACAGCTTTTGCGAGAACAGCCTTTACGACACCGTACAGCTTGCGGTTGACTGTGCAAGAGATGACGGTGCGGATTTTGTTATAGCCCTGTGTCACTTAGGCATCGAAGGCACTACCGATGGCTGGAAGTCCACGGACCTTATAGCCAACACCACGGGTATTGACGTAGTGCTGGACGGTCACTCCCACCAGACCATATACGGCGACAGCTATGAAAACAAAAACGGTGAGGCGGTGTTACTTAGCTCTACAGGCGAAAAGTTCGGGAACATAGGCAAGCTTACCGTAAGCGCCGCAGGCAGTGCACAGACACAGCTTGTGCCCCTTGAAGAGGCAATTGGCATCGAGGAAGCATACAATGAGGTTCAGACCCTTATAGACGGCTACAATGCAGAGCTTGATTATCTCTTTAACCCCATCGGCACAAGTGACGCAAACCTTGCCATCTACGACGAGGAAGGCACCCGCATAATACGCAATTACGAGACCAATATGGGTGACTTTGTTGCGGACGCATACCTTGCCGTAACAGGTGCAGACATAGCCTTTGCCAACGGCGGCGGTATAAGAGGAGAGATACCCGTTGGTGACGTTACCCGCAAACAGCTTATGGACATTAATCCTTGGAGCAACGAGATGTGCGTTATAGATGCAACGGGGCAGCAGATACTTGATGCGCTGGAGCACGGTGCTTCCGGCTATCCCGAAGAGTTTGGCGGATTTTTGCAGGTAGCGGGTCTTTGCTACGAGATACACAGCTATAACGAAAGTCCTGTTATAAAAGATGATATGGGCGCCTTTGTGGGCATTGACGGAAGCATGAGACGCCGTGTAGCAAACGTTAAGGTAGGCGGCGAGGACATAGACCCCGAGGCTACATACACGGTTGCAGGCAGTTTTTATATGCTTAAAAACGGCGGCGACGGCTTTACAATGTTTGCGGACAGCCCCATAGTGGCTTATGAGGGCCTGCTTTGCGACGCCGATATGCTTATAGAATACTTTTTGACCGAGCTTGACGGATACATAAGCTATGAGCAGTACGGGCTTATGTACGGCGACGTTAGAATAGCCCTGTTTACCGAACAGTGCTATACATTGGGCGACGTTAACGAGGACGGCACGGTTATCAAGGGTGACGGAAGTGATGAGCTTATGTCAGTTGCAGAACTTATAACTCTTAACTACCTTCAGCT
>JAZSIW010000132.1:0-10071 GCA_045534025.1 Eubacteriales bacterium
TGGCTCACAGAACGACATGGCTACGATCCGACTTTGCAGAAAATAAGGACGGCGTTATAGAGGGCTCTCCTTCCCATGATATGAACGGCGGAGCAATGTTACCCACTGAGGATGCTATGGACGGCGTCCTTATGGAAGACGAAAGATACGAGGGCGATGCCGAAGATAAAGCAGACGCACCTCTCGGTACCCCCGAGTATATGCCCGAGGATTGGGTGGGCTCGGACATTCAGGCAAACGCAGGTACCCTTACCGCAGGCGAGATACGTGACAATGAGGACTTTGCCGCTTGGAAAGCACTGCTTGAAAGCGAATGGCAAAGTTATGTGGAAGAGTGGAAGCTGCCAAGCATAAACCGCATAACTGTTGACGTAGGGGTACACGAAGAAAAGGATGACCCTCAGGCAGAAGGTTTAAATCTGATCACCGTCGGCGGTGCCTTGGTAAAACTTCTTGACGGTGAAGGTAAGGTGCTTTATTCTGCCGTTACCAATGCGGCAGGTAAGGCGTATCTGTTTTACGGTGCAGGCGGTGCGGCACCTGTAAATATTACAGTAAATTACAACGGTAAAGAGCAAAGCACAGGTGTTACCCGCGAGCCGGGATATACAGGCGACAGCTACCGTTTTGTGTTTGACAGCGTAAAGGAAACGAAAAAGCTTGACCTTATGTTTGTGGTGGATACCACAGGCTCCATGGGTGACGAGATAGCCTATCTTAAGGCAGAGGTTGAGGAGATAATTAACCGTGCGTCTGACACAGGTTTTGACGTACGCACCAGCGTAAACTTTTACCGTGACTTGCAGGACGAGTATATAGTAAAATACTATGCTTTTGAGACCGACCCGCAGAAGGTGAAGCAAAACGTGGCAGAGCAGTATGCATCCGGCGGCGGCGATTATGAAGAAGCGGTAGACAAAGCGCTTCGCAACGCCGTATATGATCACGCATGGGATGAGGACAGCGTAAAGATACTGTTCCTTATTTTGGACGCACCGCCCCATAAGGATCCGCAGATTATAGACGACCTTAGCGGCACAATTAAAAAAGCTGCCGAAATGGGCATAAGGATTATACCCGTGGCATCCAGCGGTATAAACAAGGAGACGGAAATTCTTTTAAGAAGCTACGCTGTGCTTACAGGCGGTAGCTACGCCTTCCTTACGGACACAAGCGGTGTAGGCGGCAGTCACTTGCCCCCTTCCGTGCAGGAGTATGAAGAAGAGCTGCTTGTTGACCTGATGACCCGCCTTATATACGAGTACTGTGGTGCAGAATATACTGCCCCCGAATATGTACCGCCTGTAGTTGATGACCCTCAAAATACACCTAACGGCGAACCTACGGATTTGCCCGTTACGGATGACGTACCCGTTATCGGCGACGGCATAGCAGTAGGTAAACCTGCAGTTGACCCAACGGAAGTCGGCACAAAAACCGTAGTAAATATAGTTGACGAAAACGACTACGGTTTTATATGTCCCGCATACGATTACTTTTACACGGACGGTACCTATACCTATTATTTCACCAATTTAATAGGCGACTCTATTATAGTGTACTATTCCGATGGAACAAGCGAAAATGTCAGAGAGGCTTTTAAAAACGGAACCGTTACTATTGCCGACCTTGACCGCTTCGGTATATACTACGAAAAGGAATTAGGAACTAAGGTTGGTATGGTGGATGATCCCCCCAAGCCAAGCTCTGCCGACGGTCCTATGGACGTGGATTATATAGAGGACCTTTCGGGTGGCGGTGCCGAAGCAGTTGAAGCCTTTTACGTGGACGATAATTATATATACTGTTTTCCCTATATCCAAAGCACAGGGATAGTGGTGCATTATAAGGACGGCACTGCGGAGAATATCGTAGAGGCGCTTGAATACAACCACGTAAGCATAGAACAGCTTAAAGCGTATGACATATTCTACACTGCGGTAGAAAAGACCGCCGAGGATGCATCCTTCAGCGTAATGCCCGATTCAAGCAGAATACTTTCCGAGCACCCGGGCTGTGCCGTTAAGACCGACGGATTTGTAAACGAAGGCAACTGCCCCATAACCTGCTCCGAAGACGCCATAGAGAGAGCGGCAAATGAGTGCACCGTGGAATACGATACCGTCAGCACCTACTATTCACATACAGACCACACCTGGGCGGTACACTTCTCTATGTCCGGCACCGCAGGCGGTGACCAAACGGTTTACCTTAACCAAAGCGGCGTAACCCTTTATGTAATCAGCGGCGAATAGGGCACACATTTAATTTTAAGAAAGGAAGTGATTATATGACAATAATCAAAAGACTTATATGTATAGCTTTGGCGTTTATCCTTTGCACGGGCGTTACAGCTTTTGCAGATGTTATCCGTCCCATAGGGGATGCTAACCTGGATGGGTTTGTAAACAGTCTTGATGCGGCAACGGTACTAAAGCACGATGCGATGTTGATAAGTCTTGAGGGCGAGGGGCTTGTGTGTGCCGATTATAACGAAGACGGCGTGGTTAACAGCCTTGACGCTGCAATGATATTGCGTTTCGATGCGGGTTTTGATGTCGTCCCCGGCGAAAAAACAGTAATAGACATAGTAGACGATTCCTACGGCAAGGGACTGGACGATGCACTTGAATTCTTTTACGAGGATGATAACTATGATTATTACTTCCCTTGTATAATGAGCCACTACATTACCGTGTACTATTCCGACGGCACAAGCGAAAACGTAAAGGATGCTTTTGTAACGGGTATCGTAACTATTGCCGACTTAGACAGCTTTGATATAGATTATATAAGAGCCGACCGCGCGTTCAACGCTTCCGAAGTAATAAACATAGTTGATGATTCCTACGGTAAAGCGGTAGGCGAGGCGTACCAATACTTTTACGAAGACGAAACATACGCCTATTTCTTCTACAGCTACATAGGCGAATATATTACCGTCTTTTATTCAAACGGTGACAAGGAAGATTTGATTACCGCTTTCGAAAACGGAAGAGTGACGGTTGAGGATTTGGACCGCTTTGGCATACACTATGAAAAAGAGCACAGGTTTTACAGCTACGGCGCAAATCGCTTCGATTGGACCGCAGTAATGGAAGGCGCTTACATCGGCGTAGAGAATGAGCTGGAGCGTATAACCGAAGGCTTTGTTAATATACAGCCTATAGATACACCGCTTCCCGTAATAGACACCCTTGAAGCCGCTGAGGAGAGAGCAAGGGCGGAATACCCTAACGAGTATCGCCATGTAGTATTCTCCTATGACGATGCAAAAGAAGTGTTCTGCGTAGCTTTTTACGAAACGCTTTATGACACAAGTCCCTACCAATGCGTGTATATGGATAAAGTCGGCGTTACACTGCTTATTACCAAGTGTATCCCGTACGTGATAGAGTGTGAATGTTGATGGTCAAAAAGGTTTTCGTTATTTGCGGTATGATTATCGCTTTGGTATTGTTGATGCTTATAGTGTCCGTGTGTGAAAATCGGTAATAGGGAAACAAAGATATAAAGAAAGAGCAAAACAGCCTGACCTTTTCTGTAAAGAAAGGTTGGGCTGTTTTGTTATAGTAATGATTATTCTATACTTTCAAGCAGTTCTCTAAGCGTGGTGTTTCGTTGCAGTTTGCGGTCGTTCATAACCATCTGTGCAAGCCGTGCGGATTTACCTATGCCTATAAACATCTGCTTTGCACGGGTAACGCCTGTATAAAGCAGACTGCGGTACATAAGCATAGGCGGAAAATCAAAGAAGGGGATAATAACAATGGGGTATTCGCTCCCTTGGCTTTTATGCACCGTTACCGCATAGGCGTGGTCCACGTCCTCAAACATAGAAAAATCGTATTCCGCAAGCCTATCGTCAAACTTGATAAGGGCGGTCTGGTCGTGGGCGTCAAGCCTTTTTATTATACCTATATCTCCGTTAAAAACCCCTGTGCCGTCAATACCGTCCGCATTCCAAGGTATATCGTAATTGTTCTTGGTCTGCATCACCTTGTCACCCTCACGGTATAGAGTACTGCCTATCTTGCACTCGTTTTTCCCCTTAGCTTTGGGGTTAAGCGCATCCTGCAAAGCGGCGTTAAGGGCGGCAGTGCCCATCGGCCCTTTTCGTGTGGGGGTTATTATCTGTATGTCGCTTTTGGGGTCTATTCCGTAGCGGTTGGGTAGTCTGGTTTTGCAAAGCTGACTTATAAGCTCTGTCATCTCCTCGGCGTTTTGCCGTTCCATAAAGAAAAAGTCCTTCTTTTTGTCGGCAAGCTCGGGCAGTTCACCTGCGTTTATGCTGTGGGCGTTAACTACAATAAGACTTTCTCTGGCTTGCCTGAAGATTTCGTTAAGCCTTATCACGGGGAACACCCGTGACGCAATAATATCCGAAAGCACGTTGCCTGCCCCTACGGGGGGCAGCTGGTCGCTGTCGCCGATAAGGATGAGGTAGGAGCCGTCACGTATTGCCCTAAGCAGGTTTTCCATCAGCAAGGCGTCCACCATACTAACCTCGTCCACTATAATGGCGCTGTAGGGCAGGGGATTGTGCCTGTCGTGTACAAATATCTGCTCGCCCTTGCTGTTGTACTTGGTTTCCAGCAGTCGGTGTATGGTCTTAGCCTCATTGCCGGAAGCCTCGCTCATTCGCTTTGCCGCACGCCCCGTAGGTGCGCACAGCATAAAGCTTATGCCCGACGCGGCAAATATCTCAAGTATCGCCTTTATAACCGTGGTTTTACCTGTGCCCGGTCCACCCGTAACAACAGTAACGCCGTTGCTTGTGGCGTATTTTATTGCCCGCTTCTGGTTGGGGGCATATTCTATGTCGTATTTCTTTTCCAAAAAACTTATGCTGTCGTCTATGCCCGCAATCCTGAAAGGAAGCTCGCACCTTGCCATAGAAGCAAGCTTTTGCGCTACAAAACGCTCCGCCTCGCTGTAAAGCTTAAGGGCGCATCTGCCGCTTCCAAGCACAAGCTGACCAAGCTGTGCCAACTCGTTCATACAGCTTTCGGCGTATACGGGGTCTATGTCTAAGCTACGGGCTACCGTTTCCGTAAGCTCCTCCATAGGCATATAACAATGCCCGCCGTTATAAGCCGCTGTTAAAAGCACGTGCTTTATAAAGCTTTTAATACGCTCAGGCGCATCGGGCGGAAACTCCAAATCTGCCGCCATTTTATCAACACGCTCAAAGCCTATGCCCGTGATATCGTCACAAAGCATATAGGGGTTGGCTTTTATCAGCTCCACCGCTCCGCCGCCGTAGCGCTTGTATATCTTGGTGCAGATAG
This sequence comes from Eubacteriales bacterium, assembly GCA_045534025.1. Classification (GTDB taxonomy): domain Bacteria; phylum Bacillota; class Clostridia; order Oscillospirales; family CAG-382; genus SIG636. The sequence continues at coordinate 5,292 of JAZSIW010000132.1, forward strand.
CCGTGCCGAAGTACTTACTGCAAAACATTATTACGTCACGCATACCAAACTTCAGCTTAAAGTCTTCACCTATGGCAAGGGCACGCTTTCGACTTATCCCTTTGAATTCCGCAAGCCATTCGGGATGGTTGGAAAGCACATCAAAGCTTTCTTCCCCGTACTTCTCTACTAATCGCATAGCGGTAATGGGACCCAGCCCCTTGATATAGCCCGAGGACAGGAATTTATACATCCCCTCTGCACCGTCGGGCAGTTGCTTTTCATAGCTTTCAATTCGGAATTGCTTGCCAAAGCTGGGGTGGTTTGTCCAAGCTCCCGTGGCTACAAGTTTTTCTCCTTCAACCGTGGAGGGAAGTAACCCTACGGCGGTAATCGGCTCCCCCGTGCCGCAGTCCAGCAGGCAAACGGTATAGCCGTTATCGGGGTTTGTGTATACAATATGTTCAACTATACCTTCAAGCTTTTCCACCTGCTGTCCTCCTTTTGTAATACTATAATGGGGTCGACCTTACAGCCGACCCCTTAAGGTGATTAAAGTTTGCTCTTAATAGCTTCCACCATATCGGTGTCTTCCCACTTAACGCCAAGCTCTTCTCTGCCGAAGTGACCGTATGCGGAAAGGGGACGGTATTGGGGCTTTCTAAGCTCCAGCTTTTCGATAATAGCCGCAGGACGAAGGTCAAACACTTCGTTTACTATCTCTGCCAAACGCTGGTCAGAAACAACGCTGCAGGTGCCGCGGGTGTCAATGTAAACGGAAAGGGGCTTTGCAACGCCTATTGCGTAAGCTATCTGTACTTCGCAAGCGGAAGCTATGCCGGAAGCAACGATGTTCTTTGCAACGTAGCGTGCCATATAAGCCGCACTGCGGTCAACCTTTGTGGGGTCCTTGCCGGAGAAAGCGCCGCCGCCGTGGCTTGCGTAGCCGCCGTATGTATCAACAATTATCTTTCTGCCTGTAAGACCGCTGTCGCCGTTGGGGCCGCCGGTAACAAATCTGCCTGTGGGGTTAACGTATATCTTGGTGTTTTCGTCTATGTAGTTTGCGGGAACGATGGGGGTAATAACATTGGCTATTATGTCTGCTCTTATCTGTTCAAGACCAACCTCTGCCGCGTGCTGGGAGGAAACAACAATACTGTCGATACGTACGGGCTTGCCGTCCACGTATTCAACGGTAACCTGGGTCTTACCGTCTGCACGGAGGTAGGGAAGGGTGCCGTTTTTACGAACATTGGTAAGCTGCTTGGAAAGCTTGTGGGACATGGAGATGGGAAGAGGCATAAGCTCCTCTGTTTCGTCACAAGCAAAGCCAAATACCATACCTTGGTCGCCTGCGCCTGTATCATATTTGTCGGAAAGTGTACCTTCCTTAGCTTCAAGCGCCTTGTCAACGCCCATTGCTATGTCCTTGGATTGTTCGTCAAGTGCAACGATAACGCCGCAAGTGTTGCAATCAAAGCCTTTATCGGAAGAGTCATAGCCTATTTCTCTTACGGCTTCTCTTACAATACCCTGTATATCAACGTAAGCATCGGTTGTAATTTCGCCCATTACCAAAACCAAGCCCGTCGTACAAGCGGTTTCGCAGGCAACTCTTGCCATTGGATCTTTTTCAAGTATAGCGTCAAGCACGCTGTCGCTTATTTTGTCACATATTTTGTCAGGATGTCCTTCTGTAACCGATTCGGAGGTAAAAAACTTTTTCATAGTATATATCCCTTTCTGTTAAGTAATTATTTGCGCTTTATGGCCGATTTTCTCGCCGTATTTAACAATTGTTTCAACGCCGTTTGCACTGTTTTGCAATATGTCATCATCAATTACAGCGGCGTTTTCTTTAAGAAGCAGTACTATGGTAGAACCGCCAAATTCAAACATACCCTTTTCCTCGCCGCGCTTAAAGCTGTGGGTGCCGTGAAAATTTTTTATCCTTCCCACCATCATGGCGCCGACCTCAACCTGCACTGCCTTACCAAAGTTTTCGGTATCCATCACCGTGTACTCACGGCAGTTGCGCTTGTAAATATTGTACTCGCCCACAACAATGGGGTGTACCGTGTGCAGTATGCCTTTTAGGTATTTGTTGTCACCTTTTTTGCCGTTATCGAAATAGCAATAGCGGTGGTAGTCGTCAACCGCCAAGCGGAAGATAAGGCAAGTGCCGCCTATATATTCCTTATAGATGTTGTCGCCCCCAAGCAGGTCGTTAACAGTGTAGGGCGTGCCCTTGATGACAAAACTGCTGTCTTCGCCTATAGTGTATGCGGAAAGCTTCGAATCGCAGGGGCTTATAAGGGCTTGCGGCATCATATCAACGGGTCTGCCGCCCTCTTTAAGCTTGCGTGTGAAAAAGTCGTTATAAGACTTAAACTTGTTTTTCTCCAGCATCTCGGTTTCTATTTTGCGCTTCTTAATTGCGCTTTTTGCGGCAAATGCGCTAAGTCTGCTGTCAAGCACCTTGCCCGTAACTTTGGATACTACGGGACGTGTCAACAGCTTCAGCACCATTCTGCCGGATATTGTTTTGTATAAAAACTTCAGGGTGCGCTCTTGCTTGTTGCCCACAATGATATAAGTGCCGTCCCTCTTTTTCAACAACAACGCCATGGCGAATCTTATCCTTTTATCATATTCTTCTTCATTATACAACAGCCGCCGTCTTTTGTCAACACAAAAGGATTGTAAAATTTATACTTTGTTGTTCCATTTTGTAATAATCTGTGCTATAATCGAATATGAAAGGGGGCTTTTGTATGTTTGATATTATGGTTGTTGATGACAATATCAATACCTGTAAGCTTTTAAAGGCGTTGCTTATCCGTGCAGGCTATAATGTCCTTATCGCTCACGATGGGGAAGAAGCGCTGGAGCTTCTTGACCGTAAGCACACAGACCTTATTGTGCTGGATGTAATGATGCCTAAAATGGATGGCTTTGAGTTTGCCGCTACTCTTAGGGCAGGCGGTATGAATACACCTATAATAATGGTTACCGCAAAGGACACGGCTGTGGATAAGCGCAAGGGCTTTATCTCCGGCACGGATGACTATGTGGTTAAGCCCGTGGATGAAGAGGAGCTGCTGTTGCGTATAGCTGCTTTGCTTCGCAGGGCAAAGATAGTAAACGAGAAACGCCTTAAGGTGGGGGATACGGTTTTTGATTTTGAGTCACTGTCCGTTACCTATGACGGAAAAACGGAAACCTTGCCTCAAAAGGAGTTTTTGCTTATCTATAAGCTTTTGTCTTCGCCGGGGAAGATACATACACGCCGTCAACTTATGGACGAGCTGTGGGATATGGAAAGTGAAACGGACGAGCGCACCGTGGATGTGCATATAAATCGATTAAGAGACCGTTTTAGAAACAATGCGGATTTTTTAATAGAAACAGTGAGAGGCTTGGGATACAAAGCTGTTTGCGCAGGTGACGGCAAATGAGGCGGCGTCTGTCCATACGTGCCCTTATACTTACAGCTGTACTTGTAACTTTGCTTTTTGCGGGCGCATTTGCCCTTGTGGGGCTTTGGCTTTATTTGTGGCTACGGGAAAACAATGCAAATCTTGGCGGCCACTATCCGTTTATTATAATTATTTTCTGCTCTGCTGTTTTCATAAGTACTCTGTTTTCCATCCCCGTAACACGCTTTTTTGTGTTGCCCATAAAGAATTTGGCAAAGGCCACCCAAAAGGTAAAAAACGGCGACTTCTCTGTCAGGGTTGAGGAACGAGACACCTCCAACGAGTTACAGGCGCTTGTATCCGGTTTTAACGGAATGGTGGAGGAGCTTGGAAACACTCAGCTTTTAAGGATGGATTTTATAAGTAATTTTTCCCACGAGTTTAAAACACCCATAAACTCCATTAAAGGTTTTGCCAACGAATTGCTTGTGGATAAAAATTTGGACGAGGTACAGCGGCGTGAGTATTTGCAAATAATTGTAGACGAATCAGAGCGTCTTGCGGATATGGCAGCAAACATACTTTTGCTTACGAATTTAGAGCATACAAGCGCACTTGTTAAGAAAGAGCGCTTCTCTTTGGATGAGCAATTGCGTCGTTGTATGCTGTTGCTTGAAAAACAATGGAGCGCAAAAGATATAGAGCCGGACATAGAGCTTGACGAGGTGTATTACTGTTCGGATGAGGACATGCTTTCGCATTTGTGGATAAATTTGATATCAAATGCCATAAAATTCAGCCCTCGCGGCGGTACGGTTTCACTTTATTGCAGTGCCGATGAAAACAACGTTACCGTAAGTGTATCAGACCAAGGGCAGGGAATACCTGCAGATAAAATAGATAAGATTTTCGACCGTTTTTATCAGGCGGATGTATCCCATCAGTCAGAGGGCTACGGCTTAGGGCTTTCCCTGTGCAAGCGTATAGCAGAGCTTTGCGGCGGCGATATAAGCGTAAAAAGCGAGCTTGGCAACGGTAGCGTATTTACCGTTACCTTGCCTGTAAATCAAGTAAATAAAAAACAAAAAGCAACAAGAAAAAGCGAAGGCATTTAGTTGCCTTCTACAGTTGAAATGCCCCCTGCATCAGCAGGGGGCATTCTTCCGTTTCGTTTAATTTTTATTCAGCGCTTTCTTCGGAATCTTCTTCGCTTATAATAGCGTCGTCGGATTCAACAGCAGAAAGGTCAGCAGATTCTTCTTCGGTGGAAGCGTCATCGGTTTCAACTTCAGAGAGGTCGTCAGATGCTTCAACATCAGAGCTTTCTTCGTCAGCTGCGTCTTCAACGGGGAAGCTGTCGATAAGGAGAGCGTCATACT
>JAZSIW010000101.1:0-4594 GCA_045534025.1 Eubacteriales bacterium
TTATCGCTGTTGTTTTCCAAAAGAAGCTTAAAGATAACTTCGGAATACTCGCTGCCGTCGCCCACTTCCATACCCTTAAGGGTAACCTTAACGTTGTCTTCGTCAAGAAGCACGCTTTCCTCCACGTCAAGCTGACCGTCAAAGCCGCCGTTTCCTTCGGGAGCGCTGACAGGCTCATCACTTTCATCTTCGGAAACGATAGTATCTGCTTTGTTGCTTTCATCCTCGGAAACGATAGTATCCACTTTGCTTTCATCTTCGGAAACTTTGTCGTCAACGTCGTTTTGAGAGTTGCCGCTTGCCGCATTCTCGTCCTTAGAGTCACCGGCACTTACGCTTTCGTTCGTCTTGCCTGATGTTTTGTCAGCAGGCTCTTCTCCGCCGCAAGCGGCAAAGGACAAAACAAATGCAAAAGCAAGAATCAACGCCAATATTTTTTTCATTAAAACATCTCCTTATACTTATAATATATTTATTGTAGCGCAAATTACGGGAATTGTCAATAATGCCGAACTTGATTTTTCTTTTAAAACGTGTTATAGTTTATGGTAGGAGGTGTTAAAATGACATGCAATAATCAAGTCAATCAAAAGCAACAGGAAGGAAGATATATCAGCTTTGAATCCTGTATCAATGAACTTAAAGCATTTTACAAGGATCGCAGTTTAATTTACTTAATCGGCGGCATCTTTATGGCTTTATTGTTATTGCTTTTTACAATAGGTCCAAAAAAAAGCACCGACTCCCTTATAATAGCTGCGTCTATTGGCAGTGCGGTTATTGGGGTTATTGGGTTTATACGTGCAAAAAGACTGCTTAATCCCCATATTCTGCGCGAAAGCTTTTATGTTGTAACCGCCCACTGCACAAAGAAGGCGGAGGTTGAGGAAACGGATTCCGACGTATCCACATATTATTTATATTTTAACGACCCCTACGACAAAAAATTTAAGCTGTATTACGGATACAATGGCCCTTTAAGCAAATTTTTGGCCCCTTATGCCGTATATGAAAAAGCCGCTGAAGGCGCAAAGTTTTACCTTTTGGTCGATAAAAAAGGAAAAATAATAACCGCATTGCCCTCTGCCTATTATCTGCTGAAAACCGAGGATTTTATAGAAGCGGAAGACGGCAAATTTATACCGAAAAAGATTAATGCGCCCGAGGTATAAGCTTTACCCGCTGAAGGTGGATTTAGTTGAAAAGAAACACCCTTTGTCCGATAGACAAAGGGTGTTTCTTTTCTGGAGCGAGTGACGGGAATCGAACCCGCGTGTTCGGCTTGGGAAGCGGACGCTCTGCCATTGAGCTACACTCGCAAACTGTAAAATTTTGTCTGAAGAGAAAGTTAAAGCCCTTACCTTTCGGTAAGGGCTTTGGTGGGGACTACAGGGCTCGAACCTGTGACCTCCTGCTTGTAAGGCAGATGCTCTCCCAGCTGAGCTAAACCCCCGTTTTATTTAGCCGATCGCCGACCAGCAAGGAAGAGTATAGCACAGTAATATTCCTTTGTCAATACCTTTTTCAAAAAAATATAAAAAATTTTTCGCCGTTTTTTCACCTTCCTTTACCTTCGCTTGGGTATAATATATATTGACAAACACAGTCAGCTTTGATAAAATATGGAAGGATAGAGGTGATATTTAATAATGTTAAAAACTTTATCTGTTATAACAGCACTTGCAATATGCCTTTGCGCCGTGCCGATGCTTGGTGTTTCTGCGGAAGAAGGCGTGTTTTACGCCGAAATAACAGGCATTACCGCCGTATACGACAAAAACACGGAAGAAGTGGAGTTTTGCGTAGAAGTTGACGGCTTTATACCGGAAAATGAGGAGTTTGTTGTTAGGATATACTGTGAGGTTTTTGAGCCTGAGTATGAGGTTTGGGAAGAGAACCAAAGCATAAACACCTACCTGCTTAGCTTTGGCAGCTGCCTTAAAGGCGGAAATACGCTTAAAGGTGCACTGCCCTTGGAGGCGGAGCGTTTTTTAAGTGAGTATTACAGAAATTTCAGACTAAGCATAAACGGCTGCACCGTAGAGAACGGCGGCAATGTGTATTATACCATAGACAGCGCCGACATCCCCATAAGCCCCAAGGAATCCTACGACGGCGAGGCACCCACTCTTATACCGCAAGTATTGCCTGCCCAAACGGCTCTTGGCGGTTATGTGGTGCTTAAGCTTTCGGTAGCGGATATACCGCAAACGCTTTCGGGCGGGCTTACAAGCCTTAACTTTACTTTGTACTACAACGCCGCCCTTTTGCGCATAGAGGAGGTTACGGCCGATGCCCGCAGTGAAGGTTGGAGCATTTCCGCCGCACAAAGCGAAAACAGCTTAAGCCTTAGCCTTAGCGGCGACGGTGTTTATGAGAACGGCGATGTTTTGATAACGCTTATGTTTATGACCGTCGGTGACGGCGTTTGTGATTTTGCCGTAAGCGACCTTTACGGCGGCGACAGCTACGGCAACAGTTTTGCCACAGAGGATACAGCACTTGAAGCAAGCGTGAGCATAACGGGCGCCCCCATATTGCCGGGCGACGTTAACAGCGACGGAAGTGTTGACAATTTGGATGCAGCGTGGGTCCTGCAATACGACGCCCGACTTAGGGCAAGCATAGAAAACGGAGACGTTAACAACGACGGCGTTGTTAACAGTGTTGATGCGGCACTTATACTTAAGTTCGATGCGGGCTTGATAAGCGCCTTTTAGCAAAATATACGGAGGGTTTGATTTATGAAAAAATGTGTGGCGGCACTGCTTGCGCTTGCCTTTTGTGTGGGCTTTATAGCCTGCAACAGCAAGCTTATCATCACCAAGGACGAGCTGACGGGCGTGTGGGTGACCCCTGTGGAAAGCCAAAATCTTAACAGATACAACGAATATACCTTTAACGGTGACGGTACGGGCAGCTACAGAATATATCAGGACGGAGAAGCGACCGAACGCCAAAATTTTTCCTATAAGCTGGAGGACGATGTGCTGACCTTGACTAAATCCGGGGAAGAAACCGTTTATAATACGGAATACGACGGCACCACCCTTAAGCTTATGCGCAGCGAAGAAGAAATTTCCCTTACCAAGGAGAAGAAATAAAAGCAATCTATCTACCGCCGCCATCCCCCCGTTTAAGCGGTCAGTTCCTTAGTTTTACACGTCCCTGTCGGGGCAACGGCGGCTTATTTTACTATATCATTCTATGTGTCGGCACGCCCATACGTGTGGGCACGGACGTGAAAAGAGGTACAACCGATTATGGAAAAAAAGCCGCTTTTGCTTGCACCTTCCCTGCTTGCCTGTGATTTTGCACGGATAGGCGAAAAGCTTAAAATTTTGGAAAATGCAGGTGTGCCCTGGTTGCATCTGGACGTGATGGACGGCATATTTGTGCCTAACATCTCCTTCGGTCAGCCCCTTATCAAAAGCATCCGCAAGGATACGGAGATGTTTTTTGACGCGCACCTTATGATAACGGAGCCGAAGCGGTACATAGAGGACTTTGCAAAGGCAGGTGCAGACCTTATCTGCATTCATGCGGAAGCCACGAAGGACCCCGAAAGCGACCTTAAAGCCATAAAAGCGCTGGGTGTAAAATGCGGATTGGCGATAAAGCCCGCCACCTCAGTTGCCGACATAAAGGACCTGCTGCCTCTTTTGGACTTGGCGCTGGTTATGAGCGTGGAGCCCGGATTTGGCGGTCAGAAGTTTATGCACTCCTCCCTGCCCAAGATAGGGGAGCTGGCGGCACTGCGTGAAGAGCTGGGGCTTGATTATCACATAGAGGTGGACGGGGGCATAGGTGCGGAAAACGCAAAACTTGTGTATGAAGCAGGCGCAGACGTGCTTGTGGCAGGTAGCTCCGTCCTTGGCAAGGAAGACGTTGCAGCAGCGGCAAAAGCAATATATGAAAGTGTAAAATAGGAGAACAAAATGGGTAAGAAAGACGAACTTTACAAGCAGCAAGTAGAAGAAAGACGCCGCCAGCGTATGGAAAAAGAAGCGGCGGAAAGGGCAGAAAAGCGCAAGAAGATATTAACAACATGCCTTAAAGCGATAGGCGTTGTTGCTCTTGTATTGCTGCCTCTTGTAATAATTATGGATATATTTCCTTTGAGCGTCGACGGTGACGGCAAAAACACCTTCACCTCCGGCACAAACACCACGGTGGGGGACAAAAACGGCACTACGGTTGAACAAAACTCCGCCCAAATTCAAAAGGACTATAAATACAGCATCGATATAACCAAAAAGCACCATGTGGAGATAGCGGTTAAGGACTACGGCACCATCAAGCTGGAGCTGGACCCCACCTACGCCCCCATTACCGTGGATAACTTCCTTTGCCTGGCGGAAGACGGCTTCTACGATGGGCTTACCTTCCACCGTATTATGAAAAACTTTATGATTCAGGGCGGCGATCCCAAGCACGACGGTACGGGCAGCAGCGGCAAGCAGATTCTTGGCGAGTTCAGCGCCAACGGCGTTAAAAACCCCTTAAAGCACGAGCGTGGCGTTATATGAATGCCACCCGCCAGCTATTCTATGGACAGCGCAAGCTGTCAGTTCTTTATTTGCGATAAAACCTC
>JAZSIW010000066.1:0-22714 GCA_045534025.1 Eubacteriales bacterium
TTGCCGCTTCCGTTTTCGCCTAAAATCGACAAAATTTCTCCCTTATTAACAACAAGAGAGACATTTTCATTTGCTGTAACACTACCAAAACGTTTGGTAATATTTTTTAGTTCAATAGCAGGAACCATACCCATTTACGAAACCTCCATATATGTTATGAAATTTTCAAGCTTAAACAAACAATTATTTTGCTTAAGCTTGAAAATTCCATTAAAACAAGGCGGGACGGAAAGTCCCGCCTTATATAAGACAACTAGAACAGTGAAATATTATCCAAGAATGTTGATACCGTCAATGTCAAGAGTGAAGTAAGGAGCGCTACGATACTTAGATTCGTAGAAAATACCGTCTTCAACAACTTCGGTATCAGCTTCGTAGTTAGCATCTGTGTCAACGTCTGCCTTAAAACTTGTAATAGTTTCGCCTGCTACGGTGAAGTTCTTGGTATCAAATACATGAAGAGTACCTGCTTTAAATTCAGCTATAGCTGCATCTATAGCTGCTTGGGTGCCTTCAGCTGCTGCCTTATCATTTACTTCGGTAAGAACAACAGAACCTTCAGAAATACCGCCGCACCAGTCAACAGCTATTGCCTTATTTTCCTTTACACAGTTATAAACATACTGATAGTAAGGAGACCAATCAATTCTGGAAGAAACTATAAAGGTGTTGGGGCACGCTTCAACTGTGCTGCCGTTGTAAGAAACGTTAGGAACGCCTGCCTGCTCACAAGCATTGGGAGCGCCCATAGAGTCTGCATGCTGGCTTATAAGAACACAATCGCTTTCGATAAGAGCAAGTGCTGCTTCCTTTTCCTTGTTTTCGTCATACCAGCTGTCGGTAAACTTAACGTCCATAGTTACAGTGGGGCAAACAGACTTTGCACCAAGGTAGAAAGAGGTATAACCGGATTTAACTTCAGCGTAAGCAAATGCGCCAACATAGCCCATCTTTGCCTGTTCTGCAGTAATCTCGCCTGCTTCAATCATTTCGTTAAGCTTCATACCTGCAGCGATACCTGCAAGATATCTGCCTTCGTAAATGGAAGCAAATGCGTTGTGGAAGTTCTTAAGCTCATCGGTGCTGGTGTGCGCCATAGTACCGGTTGCATGACAGAACTGAACCTCAGGGTATTTTTTAGCAGCTTCCATCAAGAAAGATTCGTGACCGAAAGAATTAGCAAAAATTATGTCACAGCCATAATTTTCAACCAAATCAATTGCCGCATCAGTGCATTCCGCACCCTCGGGAACGTTATACTTGTAAACGATTTGGCTATCTTCCAAACCAAGCGCTTTTTGAGCTTCTTTCATCGCTTTGATGAAGTTGAGGTCGTAAGTAGAGTTTTCATCGTGCAAACAGATAAGACCGATAGTAAGCACGTTTTCATTCTCTCCTTCTCCCCCACAAGCAACAAAGCACGAAAGCATCATTACTGCAAGCAGTAAAAGGGAAACGATTTTCTTCATACAGAAATCCTCCAAAAATTTTATTTATGTAATCAAAATTACATCATCCCTGCGAACGAAAAACAATTTTTCCGTTGTTGAAACTTTCAATAATAGCTAGCGACTCTACCCTTACGCCTTCTTCACGCAAGGAGTCACCACCTTTTTGAAAACCTTTTTCTATAGCAATTGCCGCCCCCACTACTTCTGCTCCGGCTTGTTTTGTTAGTTCAACCAGCCCACGCAAAGCAGCGCCATTTGCAAGGAAATCATCCACAAGAAGAACTCTGTCATCAGATCTAAGATATTCAGACGGTACAACCGCCTCATAATCGTTACCATGAGTATAAGAATGTATTGTAACCTTATGAACAGCTCCTGCAACATTACCGGAACGATGTTTTTTTGCAAAAAGTACCGGTACTTTCATTACAGCACCAACTGCCACGGCAACGGCTATGCCGGAAGCTTCTATGGTAAGTATCTTTGTTATGCCACAATCCTTATACAACCGCGCAACTTCCTCTCCCATCTCCCAAAGGAACGCCGCATCGAGCTGTTGGTTAAGAAATGAGCCAACATTCAGAATATTACCGGGCATAACTCTGCCTTCATTAATTATCTTTTGTTCTAACGCAATCATTAGAAACACCTCACAGAATACAAAAAACGCCTGTCACATTGCGATTTTGATAATTAAAAATCACAAGAAAATCATTTCATTCCAAGTTGAATTTAATTATAATCTACATGCAAGATTCTTCTACACGTATAGGATTATATACTTTAATCGTGAAAAAATCAAGTATTTTTGGTCTAAAATTTTTGTTCTATGTAAATTAATTGCACATTTTGCATATCCAAACTATGATTAAAGCGTAGCCCAAACGGGCTACGCTTTAATCACAATTATTTGAAATATTTAACTGCTGCTTCAAACATGCGAATATTATAGTTGCCGGGAACATTCTTATAAAGCCCCTGCCCTATTCTCTCACTATGTCCCATTTTACCAAATACTCTGCCATCGGGAGAGGTTATTCCTTCTATAGCGTACATAGAATTGTTGGGATTGAAATGAACATCGGCTGTTGCGTTGTTGTCAAAATCAACATACTGTGTAGCTATTTGACCGTTATCGGCAAGTTGCTTTATAAGCTCTTCGCTTGCTAAAAATCTACCTTCACCGTGTGAAATCGGAACGTTATACACATCGCCTACTTCGGTTAAAGCAAGCCACGGAGATTTATTGGAAGCTATACGTGTACGTACTATCCGAGATTGGTGCCGTGAAATGGTATTGTACGTCAAGGTAGGGCAATTTTCATCAGTATCGATTATCTTGCCGTAAGGAACAAGCCCTAATTTAATCAAAGCTTGGAAACCGTTACATATACCGCACATAAGGCCGTCACGTTTTTCAAGTAGGTCGGTTACACTTTGTTTTACCGCATCGTTACGGAAAAATGCAGTTATGAACTTACCACTGCCATCGGGCTCGTCGCCACCGGAAAAACCGCCCGGAATAAATACGATCTGAGCGTCGTTAAGGCTGGATGCGAACGCTTCGACACTACGCTTGATTCCATCTGCACTTAGGTTATTTATAACCATTATTTCAGGCTTAGCTCCTGCGTCTCTCACCGCTTTAGCACTATCGTATTCACAATTTGTGCCGGGGAATACAGGGATAAGCACTTTAGGAGAAGCGGACTTAACTGCGGGGCTTGGATAACCGTTAGCTTTATATGAGAAGGTCTCCATCCCTTCTTGTTTTTGCTGAATATTGCAAGGATAAACACTCTCAAGTTTATCTTCGTATACATCCAAAAGCTTATCTAACGCAACACTTTCATCACCATAGCTGATATTTGCGTCTGAAACGGTTTCGCCGATTACAAGCTCATCGGTTTCTCCATCAACTTCTATAACAAACGAGCCGTACTTATAACCGAAAATGTCATTAGTTGTTAGACTATCATTAAACTTAAAGCCAATACCGTTTCCGAAGGACATTTTCATGACAGCTTCTGCTATACCGCCGAGGCAAGGGGTATAGCACGCCAAAACTTTGCCTTTTTGTACAAGAGTTTTAACCTTATCAAAGCAAGCAAGAAGCGACTCACTTAAGGGCAACCCATCTTCATTATATTTAGGCGTTATAAGTACAACTTTGCTTCCCACGCGCTTGAACTCCGGCGAAACAACATTTTTGGTTTTGCCTGTTGTTACGGCAAATGAAACCAAAGTAGGAGGTACATGCAAGTCCTCGAAAGAACCGCTCATAGAATCTTTACCGCCTATAGACCCGATGTTTAAATCCATTTGAGCTTCAAAAGCGCCGAGTAATGCAGCAAAGGGCTTACCCCAACGAGTTGCGTCCTTTAAAGGTTTCTCAAAATATTCTTGAAAAGACAAATATACATCCTCGAAGAAAGCACCGCTTGCTATAAGCTTCGACACAGATTCGACTACAGCCAAATACGCACCGTGATAAGGGCTTTGCTCTGAAATGAAAGGATTGTAGCCCCAGGACATAAAGGAACAGTCATCTGTATGCTTTTCTTCCATAGATATTTTTTGAACCATTGCTTGAGAAGGAGTTAACTGATTTTTGCCGCCAAAAGGCATCACAACCGTGCCTGCGCCTATGGTAGAGTCAAAACGTTCAGAAAGACCGCGCTTTGAACAGGTATTAAGGTCAGCGGCTATGTCAATTATATTTTTAGAAAATTCACCTGTTATTCTTTTTTCTTTAAGAGCAATTTTTGCTGGAGCAACACTAATATGTTTAGCTGCACCGTTGGAGTTTAAAAACTCGCGGCTTATGTCTACAATCTTGTTACCTTTCCATGACATTGTAAGCCTTGCTTCTTCTGTGACGGTAGCAACAACCGTTGCGTTCAAATTTTCTTCGTAGGCAAGCGCCAAGAACCCTTCAACATCCTTCGCTTCAACAACTACTGCCATGCGTTCTTGGGACTCACTTATTGCAAGCTCTGTACCGTCAAGTCCTTCATACTTTTTAGGTACAGCGTCCAAATCGATAGAAAGTCCGTCTGCAAGTTCCCCTATCGCAACCGAAACGCCACCGGCACCAAAGTCGTTGCACCGCTTTATCATGCGGCAAGCCGCAGGATTTCTAAACAAACGCTGAAGCTTTCTTTCTTCAGGTGCATTGCCCTTTTGAACCTCTGCGCCGCAACTTTCTAAAGACTTGGAAGTATGTGATTTAGAAGAGCCTGTTGCGCCGCCGCAACCATCACGACCTGTTGCGCCACCTAAAAGTATAACAACATCTCCTGCTGAAGGACGCTCTCTTCTCACGTTTTCCGCAGGAGCTGCCGCTATAACCGCGCCTATTTCCATGCGTTTGGCCGCATAGCCGGGGTGGTAAATTTCATCGACTATACCTGTAGATATACCAATTTGATTACCGTAAGAAGAATATCCTGCCGCAGCTGTTGTTACGATTTTTCTTTGAGGCAACTTTCCTTTAATAGTCTCGCTTACAGGCTTTAAGGGGTCAGCTGCACCTGTTACACGCATGGCTCCGTAAACATAGGAGCGTCCGGAAAGCGGGTCGCGAATAGCACCGCCTATACATGTAGCAGCACCGCCAAAGGGTTCTATTTCTGTAGGGTGGTTATGAGTTTCGTTCTTAAAAAGCAAAAGCCATGGTTCTTTTTTGCCGTCCGCTTCTACTTCTATTTTTACGGTACAAGCGTTAATTTCTTCCGATTCATCAAGTTTTTCAAGCTTACCGTTTTCCTTAAGATACTTTACCGCAAGAGTAGCAATGTCCATAAGACATACAGGCTTTGTTCTTCCCAATAATTCTCTTGTGTTTAAATATCTATCGTAAGCTTTTTGCAAAATTTCGTCTTCAAACTTAACATCATCTATAATGGTTAAAAAGGTGGTGTGGCGACAATGATCGGACCAATAAGTGTCAATCATACGTATTTCCGTTATTGTAGGATCTCGACCTTCGTCTTGGAAATATTGCTGACAGAATGCTATATCCTCTTCATCCATTGCTAAGCCATAATCTGCAACGAATTTCTTGAGGCCGTCTTTATCTAAAACGTTAAAGCCATCAATCGTCGCAACAGTTGTTGGTAATGCATATTCGGTAGCTAGCGTTTCGGGTTTTTCTAAAGAAGCTTCTCTTGCTTCTACAGGATTTATAACATACTTCTTTATTTCATCAATTTGCTCATTACTTAAATCACCGTACAAAACATAGATTTTTGCGGTTTTTACAACAGGGCGCTCCCCCTGAGAAATAATTTGAATACACTGTGCGGCAGAATCGGCACGTTGGTCAAATTGACCGGGCAGGAACTCTACACCGAAACAAACAGTACCCTCATCAGCATTAAACTCGTCATATACAACATCAAGCTGAGGCTCAGAAAAAACTGTGTTTTTCGCGTATCCAAAAAGCTTTTCATCTATGTTTTCGGCATCATATCTGTTTAGCAACCGAACATCGTTTAAAGCTGTTATGCCAAGGAGCGTTTTTAAATCCGAAAGTAAAGCTTTGGCTTCATGATCAAGACCTTGCTTTTTTTCAACATACACTCTGTAAACCATAATTAGCCCTCCTGTATTGCCTTCAATGCACGCGTTCCGATGTCGCTACGATAAAAAGCATCTTTAAAACTTATGCTTTTAACCATTGTATAAGATGCATCAATTGCAGATTTTAAATCATCAGCTGTGGCAGTCACACCAAGTACTCTGCCTCCGCTTGTCACAAGCTTGCCATCTTTTTTAGTTGCACCGGCAACATAAACTTTATCAAACATCTCATCAGGAATAGTTATTTCGTACCCCTTACCGTAGGAAGCAGGATATCCACCTGAAGCAACAATTACGCAACAAGCGCTACCGCCATTGAATTCCACATCAACATCAGCCAAAGTACCGTTAGTTACCGCCTGCATAATTGTTAAAAGGTCAGTTTTTAAAAGCGGAAGTACAACCTGAGTTTCCGGATCGCCGAAACGACAATTATACTCTATAACTTTGGGACCATCAGATGTAAGCATCAATCCAAAATACAGACAGCCCTTAAAGCTACGCCCTTCCTCGTTCATAGCCTTTACGGTCGGTAAAAAGATTTTCTCCATACATTCAGCGGCAATATCAGAAGTATAATAAGGATTTGGTGCAACAGTTCCCATGCCGCCTGTATTAAGGCCCGTATCGTTATCGCCCGCACGTTTATGATCCATTGATGACACCATAGGAACAATTGTCTTGCCATCCGTAAAGGACAAAACAGACACTTCCGGTCCTGTTAAAAACTCTTCAATTACAATACTTTCGCCACTTTTACCGAAAACTTTATCCGACATCATCGACTTAACCGCATCAAAAGCTTGCTTGCGTGTTTCGGCAATTATTACACCTTTACCCAAAGCTAATCCGTTCGCTTTAATAACCGTAGGAATAGGCGCATTCTCAAGATAATCAAGAGCCTTATCCATATCATCAAACACTTCATAGGCCGCTGTTGGAATGCCGTACTTTTTCATTAAATTCTTGGCAAACACTTTGCTTCCCTCTATAATTGCTGCAGCTTTATTGGGGCCGAAACAAGGTATGCCGACGGCTTCCAGTTCGTCTACGCAACCAAGAACCAAAGGGTCGTCCGGTGCAACAACAGCATAATCTATATCATGGTTAACAGCAAACTCTTTTATTGCAACAATGTCGGTGGCGCTAATACCTACAATACAAGCATCATTCGCAATACCGCCGTTGCCCGGAAGTGCATATATTTTCTCTATCGATGTGTTTTCTTTTAGTTTTTTGATGATTGCGTGCTCACGCCCGCCACCACCAACTACCATTATCTTCATAAAAAGCCTCCATTAATGATGGAACAAGCGCATACCTGTGAAGGACATAACCATTCCATATTCGTTACAACGTGCTATAACATCGGCATCTCTGAGAGAACCGCCGGGCTCTGCCACATATTTAACACCTGTCATTTTTGCACGTTTAATGCTGTCATCAAAGGGGAAGAATGCATCAGACCCAAGAGAAACACCGTCAAGACTGTCAAGATATGAACGGATTTCTTCAGCTGTAAGAGGTTCGGGACGGCTAACAAAATATTTCTGCCAAATACCTTCTGCGCAAACATCTTCTTCATTTTTGTTAATATATCCATCGATTACATTATCGCGCTCGGGCCTGGAAAGTTCCGGCTTAAAAGGAAGCCCAAGAACCTTATCGTGCTGACGAAGGAACCAAGTATCCGCCTTTCCGCCGGCAAGACGCGTGCAATGTATTCTGGATTGCTGACCGGCACCAACGCCTATGGCCTGTCCGTCTACTGCAAAGCATACTGAATTAGACTGCGTATATTTTAAAGTTATTAATGCAACAACAAGATCGCGTGCAGCCTCAGCACTTAAGTCTTTGTTCTCTGTTACAATATTTGCGAGAAGCTCGGGATTAATCTTAAAATCATTCCTGCCTTGTTCAAAAGTGATACCGTAAACCTGCTTCTTTTCGGATTTTTCGGGAATATAATCCGGGTCTATTTTTACGATATTATAATTTCCTTTTTTCTTTGCTTTTAATATTTCAAGTGCCTCAGGCTCATAACCGGGAGCGATAACACCGTCGGAAACCTCTCCTTTAATAAGCTTTGCAGTGGTAACATCGCACACGTCTGAAAGCGCTATCCAGTCACCAAAGGAGCAAAGCCTATCGGTCCCTCTTGCCCTTGCAAAAGCGCAAGCGAGGGGGGAATCGTCAAGGCCTTCTACATCGTCAACAAAACAAGCTTTCTTAAGCTTGAGTGGGAGAGGAATCCCCACTGCCGCAGAGGTAGGGCTTACATGTTTAAAAGAGGTAGCTGCAGGTAAACCCAAAGCCGCCTTAAGCTCTGATACTAACTGCCAAGAGTTAAAAGCATCGAGGAAGTTTATATAACCGGGTTTACCGTTCAATATTTCAACAGGAAGTTCGGAACCATCTGCCATAAATATTCTGGAAGGTTTTTGGTTAGGGTTACAACCATATTTAAGTTCAAAAGAATTCATTTCAAAGTCCTCCAATTTGATAAAGCAATGTTTATTTGTTTTTGTTAATCATGCGGTTTTCAACTTCACCGCTTTCAAGGTCGATATACCTAACATAAAGAGATATTTTGTTTTCTTCATTAAGCGCTTCCCAAAGGGAGCTTGTAAAAGAGCTGATATCGTTATCTATAGCTACTCTTTCGGGCTCGCCGCAAAAAGTAGGTATAGGATTACCGTCGCAAATATAGGTGTGAATAAAATGACCGAGACCTGGCAAAGCGGTATAGCTGTATGTATATCTGTTACATGCCGTACCATCAGCATTTGCGCTTTTGAGAATGCTCATTTCGTACGAGAAATCACCGTTTGTAAAGTCAAGGATTCCGCTTATACGAGGTGTGAAGTTAGGGGCGTCAGGTTCGAATTCTCTGCTCTTCAAAGCTTCGGTAAAGCTTTTTCCGGCAGCAAGTCCGTCGTAAACTGTATCAGTTTGGTTACCATTGGTAACGATGAGATAATTTTCGTACTTTCTTATAGGAGAGTAAATAATCAAGCTGGGATCTTCAACCTTAGAAGCGTCAAAGGGATGAATTATAACTTCATCGCCGTTTTGAACGAAAACCCTGTTTCTACTGTTGTTGCTCCTGCCCATTATAAAATATGCAACGCAAGCTTTCTTACCGTCAGGGGTTTTTCCTATAACAATCCCTCTGCCAACGTAAGAATTATCTTTAATCAATTCGGGCAAATTATTAATTTCATAAATATTCATAACTATAAATTCCCTTTCATTTTAAGCATATTTTTACAAACATTTTCGGTAGCACGCGGTAAAATTTTCCACTCCGCCTCTTGCATCACACGTTTTTGTAAAACTTCTGCTGTATCGTTCTTTTTAATCTTAACAGCCTTTTGCATTATTATTTCCCCACCATCGGGAATTTCATTTACATAGTGAACAGTTGCACCTGTGACTTTAACACCGTATGTCAATGCCGCCTGATGAACTTTCAAACCATAAAAGCCTTTACCGCAAAATGACGGTATCAAAGACGGATGAACGTTAATTATTCTTTGTTTAAAAGCTTTTGTAAAATTTTCGCTTAAGATTGACATGAAGCCCGCAAGCACAATTAATTCTATACCGTTATTTTTGAGCAAAGCCATGAGACGTTCTTCAAACGCTTCTTGACTTCCGCACTCTGACTTCAAAACCACCTCAGAGGCAACGCCGGCATCCTTCGCTCGCTCTAATGCATACGCATCTCTTTTGTTGGATACCACGAGGGAAATTGCGCCGCTTTTAATAATACCGGCTTTTTGAGCGTCGATAAGCGCCTGCAAATTCGTGCCTCCGCCCGAAACAAGTACAGCAATTTTAATTTTTTCTTCCATACCTTCACCCGATTAGGAAAGTATAATTTTATCGGTACTACTGCATATTTCGCCGATAATGTATGCCTCTTCACCGTTGGATTTAAGAACGGTCAACGCTTTGTCCGCCTCTTCCTTGGGAACAACGATACTCATGCCTACCCCCATATTAAAGGTATTAAACATGTCTCTTTCACTTATGCCGCCCGTCTTTGCAAGCAAATCAAATATAGGAAGTACTTTTATGGCAGATTTTTCTATTTTCGCACAAAGACCATCGGGGATACTACGAGGAATATTTTCATAGAAACCACCGCCGGTAATATGAGAAATACCTTTTACGTCAACCTCATCCAGAAGCGCAAGAACAGGCTTAACATAAATTTTTGTAGGAGTAAGGAGTGTTTCCCCTATAGAAGCAGAAAGCTCTGAAACAGTGGTCTTTATATCGTTGTTTTCTACATCAAAGACCTTTCTTACCAAAGAAAAGCCATTGGAGTGAACACCGCTGGATGGCAAAGCTATTACTATATCGCCAACGCTCATTCTTTTGTTATCGATTATCTTTGTTTTATCAACTATACCTGTGCAATAACCTGCAAGGTCGTATTCGTCAACAGGGTAAAAACCGGGCATTTCCGCCGTTTCGCCACCAATCAAAGCCGCACCGGACTGAACGCATCCATCGCATACGCCTTTAACAATATCTGCTATTCTTTCGGGTACATTTTTACCGCAAGCAATATAATCTAAGAAAAACAAGGGTTTTGCTCCGCTGCATATAATATCATTAACACACATAGCAACACAGTCTATGCCCACAGTGTCATGCTTGTCCATGATAAACGCAATCTTAAGCTTGGTACCAACGCCATCTGTACCACTTACAAGAACAGGTTTAGTTATGCCTTCCAAATCAAGCTCAAACAAACCTCCAAAGCCACCCACATCAGAGCAAACACCTTTGGTTATCGTTTTTGCTATATGCTATTTCATAAGTTCTACTGCCTTGTAGCCTGCTGTTATGTCAACACCTGCTGCTGCGTAACTATCAGATTTAGATTGTAAATTCATATCTTATTCCTTTCCGTTCCAACAATATGTACAAAGTTTAGACTCATCAAGCCCTATGGCTTCGCAGACGCCTTTCAATGACTGAAATTCCAAAGAAGCAAAGTTAAACTTTTGCGCTATTGACTCTCTAAGCTTCTTTCCTCTCTCGGTGGTTGCATCACTGTATTCTTCTAAGTACTTGCTTCCCTCTTCTCCTTCCAATTCATAAACGACCCTTCGGGCAATCAACGCCATGTCATCGTTTGATCTTGAGAAATTCAAGAACTTACAGCCATACATTATCGGCGGACAAGCAGAGCGCATATGTACCGTTTTTGCACCGTTATCATACAAAAAGTCCACCGTTTCTTTAAGTTGCGTCCCCCTAACTATGGAGTCGTCAACAAAAAGAAGATTTTTATCAACAATTAAATCGTGTACAGGTATTTGTTTCATTTTTGCGACCTTGTCTCTATCCCTTTGATTTGCGGGCATAAAGCTTCGTGGCCAAGTTGGTGTATACTTAATAAAGGGTCTTGCGAAAGGTATTCTACTCATATTAGCGTAACCAATAGCATGTGGAGTACCCGAATCAGGAACGCCGCCAACGTAATCAATATCTTGACATTTGCCGGTTTCTTTATCTTGACGTGCCATAATTTCGCCGTTTCGATAACGCATAAGTTCCACATTTATGCCTTCATAAGTGGAGGTCGAATATCCATAATATGACCAAAGAAAAGCACAAATTCGTAAATCTTTACCGGGAGGAGACAATTGTTTTATGCCGTTTACGCTTATCTCCACAATTTCGCCGGGGCCAAGCTCTCTCTCGTTTTCATAACCAAGTTTTTGATAAGCAAAAGACTCAAATGAAACACAATACCCATTTTCTCCCTTTCCTAAAATTACAGGTATTCTACCATACTTATCTCTTGCTGCTATAATTGCGCCGTCATCCTTCAATATCAAAATCGACGCCGTACCTTCAATTGCGTTTTGCGCAAACTTTATTCCTTCTATGTAGTTGCTTTTCTGATTAATCAATGCTGCAACCAGCTCTACAGAATTAATCTTGCCGCCCGTCATTGCGCCGAAGTGTCCACCACTGAATGCAAGGTATTGATTAATTAAAGCGTCTGCATTGTTTATCAAGCCCACAATACTTATGGCATACGTACCAATATTTGAACGAATAAGCAAAGGTTGAGGGTCGCTGTCGCTTATGCATCCGATTGCGGAACGCCCTTTCATTTCATCAAACACATCTTCAAA
Organism: Eubacteriales bacterium; assembly: GCA_045534025.1. Lineage (GTDB taxonomy): Bacteria > Bacillota > Clostridia > Oscillospirales > CAG-382 > SIG636. The sequence goes on from JAZSIW010000066.1 coordinate 12,200, forward strand.
TTTCGTTCTAAAAGGAGAATTTTGTATATTATGTATTTCCCTTTGCAGCCCTATTTTATCGTCATAAGCTGCCATGCCGCCGCGTCTTGTACCCAAATGAGAATGATAATCGGTACCGAAAAACACATCCGTAATAGCGTCCTGCTTACATACAGCGCCAAAAAAACCGCCCATAATGTACCTCCGTCACACTTATGTTACTTGTTCAATTCTGCAGATATAGTTATATCTTTCGCAAGCACGGCATCAGAATCCGCTTTACGCTTTTCTAATAATCTTTTATAAAGATTTTCGTCGTCAACCGCAATTATCTGCGCTGCAAGCAATGCAGCGTTTGCGCCACCGTTTACAGCAACTGTGGCAACAGGAATACCTGTAGGCATTTGCACGGTAGAAAGCAATGCATCCATACCGTCAAAACAAGAAGATTTGCAAGGTATACCAATAACCGGTAAAACGGTATTGGCAGCTATCGCGCCTGCTAAATGCGCCGCCATGCCTGCCGCGGCCACAAGTACACCAAATCCGTTGTCATACGCATTTAAGGCAAAAGCCCTTGCTTGCTCAGGGGTCCTGTGTGCAGAATAAATATGAACTTCGTAAGGTACACACAAAGAATCTAACATATCGGTCGTTTTTTTTATGATGGGCAAGTCGCTATCGCTACCCATAACTATACCAACTTTTTTCATAATTAAAGTCCTCCAAAAACATAAGAAGGCACACCTACCCTGCTACAGAGTAAATGTGCCCAGACGGTCGGCAAAAGGAGTATGCACTCCTTAACGCTTTTGCTTCCAAGTGGTGCTCCACTAATCCGCCAGTCACAAAAGCGTATATACTTGTTTAGTATTTTAACATATACTTGCACTTCTTGTCAAGGCACCGTTTTAACTTCAATGTGCTTTTGTCTCACAATAGATACAGCGATACGTTCCTCTGTCTTCATCGGTAAGAACAAATTTATGCAAAAGCTCTTGTTCTGTAGCTGTTATACAGCGTGGATTATCACACATCAAATCTGTTCGATATTCCGACTCCGTTTCCCTATTTCTATCCTTTGCTTCATTAAGAAGCTTCATGATCAAAGCCATGCGCATATATTTACCGTTTAAAGCTTGTTCGAAGTATTTAGCGCGCGGATCATCATCTACTGCGACACTTATCTCATTAACACGAGGCAACGGATGCAGAATACACATATCCTTTTTTGCATCGGAAAGCTTATCGGGCGTAAGAATAAAACTGTTTTTTAAACATTCGTACTCGTCGTTTGTAGCAAAACGCTCTCTTTGAAGTCTTGTCATGTACAAAACATCAAGCTCCGGCATAGCTTCTTCAAGGGAAGAAACCTGCTTATAAGGCATGTCGTTTTTTTCCAAAACGTCTTTTCTGATATATCCCGGTAAAGTCAATTTATCGGGCGCTATCAAAACTGTTTTTATGCCGCTGTAACGTGATAACGCAGAGATTAAAGAATGCACAGTCCTGCCATACTTTAAGTCACCGCAATAACCAATGGTTATATCAGAAAGTTTGCCCTTGCAAAGATAGATTGTAAGCAGATCTGCAAGAGTTTGAGTTGGATGGTTGTGTCCTCCGTCACCTGCATTGATAACCGGAACAGTCGCATTGCGGGAAGCAACATAAGGAGCCCCTTCTTTATAATGACGCATTACCAAAATATCAGCATAACAGCTTAACACCTTGGCTGTGTCTGCAACACTTTCTCCTTTGGCCGCCGAAGAACTGTTAGGCTCTGAAAAACCAAGCACGCTTCCGCCAAGTTCGTACATCGCAGCTTCAAAACTCAATCTGGTCCTTGTAGATGGCTCAAAAAACAGTGTTGCTAATTTTTTGCCCTTGCAAGCTTCACTGTACTTAGCAGGATTGTCAATGATATCTTTAGCAGTATGCATTAATTCATCGAGTTCTTGCACAGAAAAATCGTTTATACCAATAAGACTTCTCATAACAGCTTTCGCTTTCTATATATGTTCTATCTAATCCAGCTTTCGTCAGAAGGGTTATTGCGAAAAGCTATAAGACGGCTGACATCCTCTGCTTTTATGTATCCCTCTTCAGCAGCTACTTCAACTATTGTATCAAAATCAGTAAGAGATATATTCTTAACATTGGCTTCTGCCATCCTGTCAAGACCTTTTTTCATTCCGTAGGTAAAAATACTTACAATGCCAAGTACCTCTGCGCCTGCATCTCTCAATGCATTAACAACTTCAATAACGCTACCGCCTGTAGAAATAAGGTCTTCAACAACTACAACTTTTTGACCCTCTTCTAACTTACCTTCTATTTGATTTCCTCTGCCATGATCTTTTGCGCCCGAGCGTACATATCCCATAGGCATATCAAGCAAATGACCTGTTATAGCGGCATGGGCGATACCCGCAGTCGAAGTCCCCATAAGAACCTCAACATCGGGATAATTAGCCTTAATCAGTTCCGCTAAGCCATTTTCCACATCAGTTCTTACTTTAGGGGCTGTAAGGGTAAGTCGGTTATCACAATAAATAGGGCTTTTTATACCGCTTGCCCATATAAAAGGCTTATCGGGACTGAGAAAAACAGCCTTTATGGAAAGTAAATCTTTTGCTATTAATTTTTTCATTTCTTATTCTCCTTAATCCACAAAGTCAGCAAGACATCTCTCGTATGCTGCTACCGGGTCTTCAGCGGCTGTTATAGGTCTGCCTACCACAATATAATCAGAACCTTCCAGCTTGGCTTGTGCAGGCGTCATAACTCTTTTTTGATCACCAACGCTATTATCAGCAAAACGCACACCGGGGGTAACTGTTACAAATTCGCCGCCGCAAACATCGTGAACCTTTTTTGCCTCTAAGGGTGAACACACAACTCCATCCAAACCTGCCGATTTTGCAGTAAAAGCATAATGCATTACAACTTTATCTATCGGTTCTTTTATAAGCAAATCTTTTTCAAGACTTTCCTGATCGGTGGAGGTCAATTGCGTTACGGCAATAAGTATAGGTCTTGTTCCGTCAGGACGAGTCAAACCCTCAATTGCCGCTTCCATCATTGCCTTTGTGCCTGCCGCATGTAAGTTGCACATATCTACATCCAAATTAGACAAAACAGCCATAGATTTTTTCACTGTATTCGGAATATCATGAAGCTTTAAATCTAAAAATATTTTGTGACCGCGGGCCTTAATTTCTTTTACTATTTGAGGACCGGCACCGTAAAAAAGCTCCATGCCAATTTTTACAAAAGGCTTCTTTTCGCCAAATTTGTCAAGAAAAGTCAACACTTGCTCAGCATTGGCAAAATCGCATGCCACTATTACATCTCTGCCCATTAATGTGAACCTCCGATTATATCTCTTAAATTTTCTATTCCATATTTCTGCGCAACATGCGGCAGATCGTTTATTATATCACGACAAACATAAGGATCAACCAAGTTAGCAGCACCAATTTCTACCGCAGTAGCACCGGCAAGCATCATCTCGATAACATCTTCCGCCGTAGATACGCCACCCATTCCGACAACAGGCACATTTACTGCTTTTGATACTTGATATACCATGCGCAAAGCAACAGGAAATATTGCGCTACCGGAAAAGCCTCCCATAGTATTTGCTATAATGGGTCTTTTTGTTTTCAAGCTTATACGCATCCCCAACAAAGTGTTGATAAGACTTATGCCATCAGCGCCTGCATCCTCACATGCTTTCGCAATACTTACTATATCAGTTACGTTTGGAGAAAGCTTTATAATTACAGGCTTGGTAGTCACCGCCTTAACTGCCCTTGTTACCGCCGCGGCCGCCTTGGGATCGGTTCCAAAGCTCATTCCGCCACCATGCACATTAGGACAGCTAACATTAACTTCTAACCATCCAACCTGTTCACAGTCGTTAAGCTTTTGACAAGTATACGCATAATCCTCAACAGAAAAGCCGCTAACATTGGCCATAACCTTTTTATCAAAGCACTTTTTAAGTTTCGGCAACTCATCTTCTATAACAGCATCAACGCCGGGATTTTGTAATCCTACAGCATTTATCATCCCCGCTGTGCACTCCGCTATGCGAGGGGTAGGATTACCAAAACGTGCCTCTTTAGTTGTCCCCTTAAAGGAAAAAGTGCCAAGAACATTAATATCATACAGCTCTGCAAATTCGTAGCCATATCCAAAAGTACCGCTTGCAGGAATAACAGGATTATCAAGCATTATCCCGCAAAGATTCACGCTTAATTTTCCCATATAATTTCCTCCTTTACAAGCACAGGACCATCACGACAAATGCGCTTATTGCCGTACAACGTCTTGCAAGAGCACCCCATACAGGCACCGAAACCGCACCCCATACGCTCTTCAAAGCTAAACTGACCGCTTGTGACGGCAACGTTATAAACAGCTTTGAGCATTGGCTCGGGCCCGCAGGTGAAAACATAACTGTAATTAAGTCCGTTCATGGCGTCGGTAACAAATCCTTTAACGCCATAACTCCCGTCTACCGTACTTACCAATACATTGCAACCAAGTACTTCAAATTCATTTTTATAAAACATTTCTTTTGCAGTGTTAAAGCCTAAAATGACTGTAGGAGTCTTCCTGCTTGCAACAAGTTTCTTTGCCAACATATACAAAGGAGGGACACCAACACCACCGCCGATAAGAAGTGGTGAATCTCCGCAACAAGAAACGTCATAACCGTTGCCAAGCCCGATTAGCACATCCAACTCACCGCTTTTTAGCGTACTCATATATTCAGTTCCCTTGCCCACAACTTTGTAAATTATTGTAAGCACTTCATCTTCTGCATCGCATACGGATATAGGCCTCCTTAAATACATACCGTCAAGCTTAATATTGACAAACTGCCCGGGGGCAGAAATGTCCGATATATCACCTTTTAATTTCATTCTGTATACATCAGGAGCAAGCTCTATATTTTCTATAACAGAAAGCACATTCTGCTTCATAAAGTAATCTCCTTAAGCGTCTATGGTAGAAATACAAAGTGTTGTTTCTTCCAAAACATCCAACAATACACGCACGGTATCAAGCGCCGTAAAAATTGTAACGTTGTTCTCAATGGCGCCGCATCTTATTTCATATCCGTCGCTAATGTTGCCGGTAGCGCCTAAATCGCGTGTATTTATAACATAAGCGATGTGCCCTTGCCGTAAGGCTTCCAAAATTTCATTGCTTCCATCGCCTATTTTCTTAAGCACGTGAGTTCTGATGCCGTTAGCTTTTAAATACTCAGCCGTGCCTTCGGTTGCCTGTATATTGAAACCCAAGTTATAAAACCTGCGTATCAAAGGCAACGCTTCTTCTTTGTCTCTATCACATATAGTAGCAAATACGGTACCATAGTTCTGCAAGTGCATACCTGATGCTTGCAAAGCCTTGTACAAAGCCCTGTTAAGTTTATTATCATAACCGATAGCTTCACCCGTAGACTTCATCTCAGGAGAAAGATAGGCATCTAAACCTCGAATCTTATTGAAAGAGAAAACAGGAACTTTAACATACCAACGTTGCTTTTCATCCGGATATATACCGAATATTCCCTGCTCCTTAAGGCTTTTGCCCATTATTACCTCGGTTGCAATATCAGCTAAGTTGTAACCGGTAGCCTTGGATAGAAAAGGAACGGTTCTGGAGGAACGGGGGTTAACCTCAATAATATAAACATTTTCCTCTTTATCAACAATGAACTGAATGTTATAAAGGCCGATTATGCCAATACCCAAACCAAGCTTTTTAGCATATTGTAAAATGATGCCCTTAACCTTATCGGAAATGCTGAACGTTGGATAAACGCTGATAGAGTCACCGCTGTGTACACCGGTACGCTCCACAAGCTCCATTATACCGGGCACAAATACATCGGTTCCGTCACAAATCGCATCGACTTCAACCTCTTTGCCTTCGAGGTACTTATCTACCAAAACAGGCTTGTCTTCATCTATTTCAACCGCAGTTTTCAAATAATGACGCAGTTGTTCTTCGTTTCCAACAATTTGCATGGCTCTGCCACCCAAAACAAAACTAGGGCGTACAAGTACAGGATAGCCGATATCTGCTGCCGCATCAATGCCGTCTTGAATCTTAGTTACGGCTTTTCCCTTAGGCTGAGGAATGTTAAGCTCTTTTAAAATCTTTTCAAAGCTGTCTCTGTTTTCAGCTCTTTCAATAGCGTCACAATCCGTACCGACTATTTTTACACCTCGCTTCATCAAAGGCTCGGCAAGATTTATCGCAGTCTGACCGCCTAACGAAGCTATAACACCCTCGGGTTTTTCAAACTCTATAATATTCATTACATCTTCAGGCGTAAGTGGCTCGAAATACAACTTGTCTGCAGTTGTGTAATCGGTAGAAACCGTTTCCGGATTATTGTTAATGATTATTGCCTCGTATCCCGAATTTTTTATGGTTGTAACTGCGTGTACTGTGGAATAGTCAAATTCAACACCCTGTCCTATTCTTATAGGGCCCGCACCCAAAACAATAAGTTTTTTCTTATTCGTCAGCTTTGAGGAGTTTTCACCGGTATAAGACGAATAGAAATACGGTATGTAGGCGTTTGTGTGACATGTATCTACCATCTTGTAAACGGGGAAAATATTATTACTCTTACGGAACTCCCAAACCTTAATTTCATCAGTAGACCATAGCTTTGATATAAACTTATCACTGAAGCCAATCTTTTTTGCTTTTTCTAAACATTTTTTATCAAAAGGATTGGCTTTTATCATAACTTCGGTATCTACAATGCTCTTAACAGACTCTAAAAAATAAGGCGTAATTTTTGTAATATCAGCAATTACAGAAACTGTTTCACCTCTGCGAAACAATTCCGCTATTGCAAAAATATTATCATCCCTAAACTCGCTTATATAAAATTTTAGATCTTCAATATTATAACCGTCAAACTTGGGCAAATGGAAATGAGAAGCACCTATTTCTAACGAGCGAACGGATTTCAAAAGGCACTCTTCCAAGGTTGTACCTATTCCCATAACCTCGCCCGTAGCTTTCATTTGTGTACCCAAGGCATTTGAAGCAGACGCAAACTTATCAAACGGAAATCTGGGAAGTTTTGCAACAATATAATCAAGCTTAGGTTCAAACGCGGCTGTGGTATTTGCTACGGCAATTTCTTCTAAAGCCATACCTACAGCAATCTTTGCCGTGACTCTCGCTATAGGATACCCACTGGCCTTGGAAGCCAAAGCAGAAGAACGAGAGACTCTGGGATTTACCTCAATCAGATAATATTCGCTATTATTGGGGTTAAGAGCAAACTGAACATTACAGCCACCTTCTATTTTAAGCTCACGTATGATCTTAATTGCACTATCGTTAAGCATTTTATAATCATGTTCGTTGAGAGTCAAAATAGGTGCTACAACAATAGAGTCACCGGTGTGAACGCCAACAGGGTCAACGTTTTCCATACCGCATATAGTGATTGCCGTATCGTTAGAGTCACGCATAACTTCAAACTCTATTTCCTTAAAGCCTTTTACACTCTTTTCGATAAGAACCTGATGCACAGGAGAAAGCTTAAAAGCGTTAAGTCCAATCTCTATAAGCTCTGCTTCATTATTAGCAAACCCGCCGCCCGTGCCGCCCAATGTGAATGCAGGACGCAATACAACGGGATATCCGATTTTTTGAGCAGCAGTCTTTGCTTCTTCTAAGCTATAAGTAATTTCAGAAGGAATAGTGGGCTCGCCTATAGATTCACAAAGTTCTTTAAAGAGCTCGCGGTCCTCTGCTCTTTCAATACTTGCGCTGCTTGTGCCCAACAGCTCCACTCCGCATTCTTTTAAAACGCCTTTGCGTTCAAGCTGTGTTGCCAAATTCAAACCTGTCTGTCCACCTATACCGGGAACTATAGCATCGGGTCTTTCGTAGCGTAAAATTTTTGCTATATATTCCAAAGACAACGGTTCCATATACACTTTGTCAGCAATAGTAGTATCAGTCATTATGGTTGCCGGATTAGAGTTGCACAGAACAACTTCATACCCTTCTTCTTTTAAAGCAAGGCAAGCTTGTGTGCCGGCGTAGTCAAATTCTGCAGCCTGACCAATTACTATAGGGCCGGAGCCAATTATAAGAATTTTTTTTATATCAGTTCTTTTTGCCATATTTTTTCCTCCCGTTAACGGTTATTAACATAAACATATTTTCCGTTGTAAATCGTTGCAACACACTCACCATAAAGTTTTTCACCCTCAAAGGGTGTCGATTTTCCTTTAGAAATAAACTCCATCGGATTAACAACAAACTGCTTATCAAGTTCCCAAACAGTACATTCATCCGAAAAAGGAATATTGAAGCGATTACGTGGATTAACAGCCAGCAAAGTAATTAACTTTTCCAAACTTATAATGTTATTCTTCACTAACTTGGTATACAAAACAGGAAAAGCCGTTTCTAATCCAACAACGCCAAAAGCGCTACCTGAAAGCCCTTTGGCTTTTTCATCAATAGAGTGCGGCGCGTGGTCTGTTGCTATCATATCAATGGTGCCATCAATAATGCCCTCAATCAAAGCTTCCTTATCTTCCCGGCAACGCAAAGGCGGATTCATCTTAAATCTGCCATGCTCTTGTAAACACGAATCATCAAGAACTAAATAATGAGGGGCTGTTTCACAAGTTATATCTACGCCTTGCCTTTTGGCGCGTCTTATCAAATCAACGCTCTCTTTAGTAGAAATGTGACAAACATGATAAGAACATCCTATTTTGGAAGCAAGACGTATATCACGTTCAATGGGTACGTATTCACTGGCAGAACATATACCTTTGTGACCGTTAGCTCTAGCATAGTCGCCATCATGAATATAACCGCCTTTCAAGAGCGAATTTTCCTCACAATGAGCAACTATTATTTTGCCCAATTTTTTAGCCATACACATTGCGCTTGTCATAAGTTCCTCAGACTGTACACCTTTACCATCATCGGAAAACGCAATAACGTCTTCAACCATATCGGCCATATCACTTAACACTTCGCCTTTTTCACCAACAGTAATGGAACCATAAGGGATAGTCTTTATAACAGAGTCAGCATTTATTATATCTAATTGCTGCTGCAAATTACTTTTAGAGTCCGGAACCGGAGAAAGATTTGGCATAGTGCAAACAGCAGTATATCCGCCACGAGCCGCTGCCAAGCTACCGGTTTTAATTGTTTCTTTATAAGAAAAACCCGGCTGACGGAAATGCACATGCACATCGCAAAAGCCGGGAAAAACAGCATGTTTAGAACAATAAGTAAAAAGCTTGCCGTTGGTAAGCTTTGAGAGAATATCTGAGGGATCATAAGCTTTTACAAAATCGTTATTTTGTGTCGAATTACTCATCAAACCGCACCTCATAAAAAAGTCTTACCACATCGGCAAGACCATAAAAAAGCAGACACAATAAATGCGTCTAAATATTTAACCTTGCCGACATCACAGTATCGAACTTAAAGATATTCTGTAGCAATATGTTATCACATATATACCTTCATGTCAACATATAAAACAAACAATTTTGCAAAAAAAATGTTTTATATTTTACGCACAACAAACAACCAAGGCGACTGCATTAAACAGTCGCCTTGATATAAATGCTTATCTTTAACCGGTAACGCCGCTACGCTCAATACCTTGTACAAGCTTCTTCTGACCGAAGAGGAACAAGATAACGAGAGGTATAAGAATCAGAATACCAACAGCGTTCTGTATTGCCAATGAATAACTGTTTGCAATCTGTGCGTAGTCATTAAACCAACGAATTGTTGTGGGTGTCTTTTGAACTTCATCCAGTATTTGATTAAAGAACACGTAATCGGAGTTTGCGTACAACATTTTAGTGTAGAATCTATCTGTCCACTGCCATGAGAAAGTGAAAATGAACACTGTTACCATCATAGGCACGGACATAGGAATAATAATTCTCCAAAATGTGCGCATGGTACCTGCACCGTCAACATACGCCGCTTCTTCAAGTTCGTCAGGAACGCCCTTATAGAACTGACGCATCATGAATATGTACAAACCGTTTCTGTATCCGATAGCACCAAAAGACAGCATAGCAATGGGCCAATTGGAAGCTATAATAGAATCAGATTCAGGATTAAGAAGGTTAATTCCCAAAGGAACGCCCCAAATCTTAAAGTCTTGGAAGAAGAATCTCATGGTCGATTGCATTGTTTTGTGAGGTATTACAAGAGTTATAATTACAAAGAGGAACAACAAAGATTTGCCCTTGAAATTAAACTTTGAAAAGCCATAACCGACAAGCGAACACATAAGCATCTGTACAACGCCGCAGAACAAAGAGACGAGCCCTGTATTCAACGTTGCCTGCCAAAACGACGTCTCGTTAAGAATCATCTTATAAGTATCAAGAGTAGGATACTTAGGTACAAGTTTTACTGTAATATCAACGAAATCCTCGCCCGACATCAGAGATGTAGAAATCTTTGAATAATAAGGGAAAAGAATTA
>JAZSIW010000140.1:0-12692 GCA_045534025.1 Eubacteriales bacterium
TATCGGTAATAACACAGTTAAGGTCAACGTTTTCGCCCACAAGGGTATCCTGCATAAGTATAGAATTTTTAACCACGCTATTCTTACCAACCTTTACGCCGCGGAAGAGGATAGAGTTTTCAACTGTACCGTGGATTACGCAACCGTCTGCGATAAGAGAGTTTTTAACGTTACTGCCCTCCGCATAGGTGGTGGGGCTGGAGTTGCGTATCTTTGTGTAAACGGGACGGTTTTTAACGTTGAACAGGCTGTCCCTTGCGGAAGAGCTGAGAAGGTCCATATTACACATATAAAAATCGGTAAGAGAGTTGATTGCCGCAAAGTAGTTTTCGTAGCTGTAAACACGGTAATCGCAGTTTTCCAAATTCTTTGCAACGATATCCTTGGTAAAGCTGTCGTAACCGTGAGCGCTTGCGTCCATTATAAGGTTAACCAAATATTTGCGGTGCATTACTATTATGTTAAGGTTTACATCTCTGTAACCGGTAACAATACCGTTCGCCTCGGAAATATCGGTTATTCTGCCGTCTGCATCGGACTCTACTATCTCAACGCTCTTTACGTCGTGAGTGATATACATACGCTTAACCGCCATAGTCATATCAGCACCGCTGGCTATATGGGCGTTTATCATCTCGCTAAGGTCAATGTTACAGATAATATCACAGTCTGAAAGAATTACATACTCTTCCTTACAGGAAGATATGAACTCTATCATACTCTTCATGGCTTCAAGGCGGGTATTGTAAAGAGAGTTTTGGGTATTGGCAAAAGCTGTTATAAAGGGAGGAAGTATCTTAATACCGCCGGACCTTCTTGCCAAGTCCCAATCCTTACCCGTACCGATATGGTCCATAAGGGACTGATAGTTGTAATGGGTTACAACGCCCACATGGGTTATACCGGAGTTTACAAGGTTGGAAAGAGTAAAGTCGATAAGTCTGTATCTGCAACCGAAGGGCACACTTGCCATGGTTCTTCTTCTTGTAAGCTCGCTTACGTTTTTGTCATGTATGTTGGAAAATATAATACCTACTACGCTTGCCATAACTTATGCCTCCTCCTTTCCTTCTTCTAGTGACGCAAGGAAAGCTTCGTCCACCATTGCGCCGCCGGGCACCTTTGTGCCTGCCTTTATGTTAAGCCCGAAGCCAACAAGCGCTATGCCCTTGTCGTCTTCCTTAGGTTCGCCTACAGTGGCGTTAACACCCACAACGGTATCGCTGTCCATTATAGAATACTCAACACGTGCGTTCTCGGAAATAACACAATCCTTCATTATGACGCTATCCTTAACAACAGCACCTTTCGCAACTTTTACGCCGCTGGAAAGCACGCTGTTGATAACGGTACCGTATATCTCACAGCCGCCCGTAATAAGGCTGTTTTCAACCTGTGCGCCGTAGCCCAAAAAATGGGGAGGATTGGATGAGTGACGGGCAAATATACGCCAATTACCGTTATTGAGGTTAAGGGCAGGTCTGTCACCAAGCAGGTCCATATTAGCTTCCCAAAGGGAGTTGATGGTACCAACATCCTTCCAATATCCCTTGAAGGGATATGCAAACAGCTTTTCGCCTGCGCCGAGCATAGCGGGGATAACGTTTTTACCAAAATCCTTTTCGCTGTTTTCGTCTGCTTCGTCAGCTATGAGATACTTGTAAAGCTGTTCCTTGGAGAATACGTAAACGCCCATGGAAGCCAAAGTGCTCTTGGGGTTCTTAGGCTTTTCTTCAAATTCGTAAACCTGCATATTCTCATCGGTGTTCATTATACCGAAACGGCTTGCCTCGGAAAGGGGAACATCTATTACTGCGATGGTGCAGGCAGCACCCATACGCTTGTGATAATCTACCATTGCGCTGTAGTCCATCTTATAAATGTGGTCGCCGGAAAGCACTACAACATAGTCGGGGTCATACTTATCCAAAAAGTGCAGGTTCTGATAAATGGCGTTTGCGGTGCCCTTGTACCAATCGGCACGCTTCTGTCCCTGATAGGGAGGAAGTACCATTACGCCGCCAAAGGTGCGGTCCAAGTCCCAGGGCTGACCGTTGCCTATGTATTCGTTAAGTGCCAAAGGCTGATATTGGGTAAGAACACCTACTGTGTCTATACCGGAATTGATGCAGTTGGAAAGGGTAAAGTCGATAATTCTGTATTTGCTGCCGAAGGATACCGCAGGCTTTGCCACCCTTTGTGTCAAGAGATAAAGTCTGCTGCCCTGTCCGCCGGCAAGAAGCATTGCCACGCATTCTTTCTTTTTAATCATTCCTCATCATTCCCTTCAAATTTTTTTATTGCCGTAAAGCCCGCAGGCGGTATTTTAATCTTTAAGCATGGGCCGAAGCCGTCATCACGGGAGGACATAAGACCATAGTTTATACAGCCGCCACCGCCGTAATCCGTATTATCACTGTTTATAAGCTCCTTATATACGCCCTTTTCTTTTACGGGGATGTAATACTCCCTCTCCACAGGCGCAAAGTTCACCACAACCGTTATATAGTCACCGTTTTTTGCATAGCGGCGATATAGATAAGTGTTATCGTTATTTCTGTCAGCATCTATCCACTCAAAGCCCAAGGGACTGCCATCCTGTTGCCACAAAGCCGGCTCTTGCAGATAGAACCCATTCAGCTCCGACACATAGCGCTGAAAACGGGCATGCATATCGTAGTCCAACATGAACCACTCAAGGCTGTTTTCAAAGTCCCACTCTCTGAACTGAGCAAATTCACAGCCCATAAACAACAGCTTTTTACCCGGGTGGGTCATCATATACGCCAAGTAAGTACGTGCAGTTGCAAATTTGTTGTGGTAGTTACCCGTCATCTTATCCACCAAGGACTTTTTGCCGTGCACCACCTCGTCGTGAGAGATGGGAAGCACATAGCGTTCGTTATAGGCATACATAAGTGAAAAGTTCATCTTTGTATGCAGATCCTTGCGGTAGATGGGATCGGCGGAAATATATTTAAGGGTGTCGTTCATCCAACCCATATTCCACTTCATGCTGAAGCCCAGACCGTCACCACGGGTTATGCCGATATATGAGGTTGCCTCCTCAGCTATCATAAGCACGTCTGGGTAATTTCCCTTCATTTCACCGTTAAGCTTTTGCAAAAACGCCACGCTTTGGGTATTTATGTTGCTGCCGTCGGGATTAGGTAACCACTCGCCGGGGTTTCTGCCGTAATCCAGATACAGCATGGAAGAAACCGCATCTACACGCAGGCCGTCTATGTGGTATTTGTCCGCCCAGAACATTGCGTTGGAAATAAGGAAGCAGCTTACCTCGTTACGGGCAACGTCAAAGCATCTCGTGCCCCACTCTTTATGCTCCTGCCTGTCCCAACCCTGATACTCATAAAGGGGACCGCCGTCAAACTCATAAAGTCCGTGAGCGTCCTTGGGGAAATGGGCAGGCACCCAGTCCATTATGACGCCGATGCCCACACTGTGCATTTTGTTTACAAAATACATAAAGTCGTGAGGATTGCCGAAACGGGAAGTAGGGGCATAGTAACCGCATACCTGATATCCCCAGGAGCCGTCAAAGGGATGCTCTGCCACGGGCATAAGCTCTATATGAGTATAGCCCATACGTTTTACATAGGCAGAAAGCCTGTCTGCCAGCTCTCTGTAATCCAAATAATCGCCTTTTTCATCCCGTTGCCAAGAGCCAAGGTGCACCTCATAAATATTCATAGGCACATCGGGTGTTTCGCTTTTAGCCAGGCAACCGTAATTTTCTTTACGGTATTCTAAGTACGTCTCGTCTTCCCACTCAAAGCCATCGATATCAAAAAGACGGGAGGCGGTATTTGCAAGGGTTTCCGCAAAATATCCGTAAGGGTCTGCCTTGTATCTGAAAACGCCGCCGCGGTCAATTATATATTTATAACGCGCACCGTCCTCAAACATGGGATGGGAATAATTTATCTCCCACACGCCGCCGATATCGGTCATAGGCAAATCCGCCTGCCAATTATTAAAGTCGCCACACAAATACACCCCGTCGGCATTAGGAGCCCACACCCTGAAGGTATAACTGCCGTCCTTGTTTTTATGTGCGCCCAAATACTCGTAAGCGCGGTAATTTGTCCCTTGTTTAAACAAATATAACGGAAGATTATCTGCCATTTTGTGCGCCTCCTGTTATTTATTTTGCCGTTTTACCGAAAATACAGTTGCCGTACTTTTGCTCGTAGGCAAGGATGATACCGTCCTGACAGTCACTTATACTATCGAACACTGCAGGGATAACAGCATTCCCCTCGGTATCTATCATACCCCATTTACCGTCTGCACCGCACACTGCTGCCAGTCCCTCATAAAAAGGGCGTGCCTCCGTATAATCGGGGTTTGCTATCCACTTACTCTTTGCAGACATATAGCCGTACAGATCTTTTTCGTTGCCCTCTTTATCTTTGTATGTTTGCTTCAAAAGCATAACTCCGTCGGAATAAGCAACAATCTCAAATCCGGAAGGCAATACCAACTCTTTACAATCTGCCGTAAGCATAACGCTTTTGCCGGAGGATGTATAAGCGCGGGTCAAACCGTTGCTATAGAAAAAGCACCCAAGAGCAGGCAAATCATCCCCTGCTTCAACCGCCTTATACACACTGTCGGGAATTCTGTATTTCGGTTCGCTGTCCGTAAGAAGCTTGCCGTCTGTGCTGTATACATACAAACCGCCCGATGCACCTACGGCAATTATCCTATCCTCGCTTGCGCCGTACACATCCCTGTAAACGGCGGGCACAACAATGTCGCCTTTGCCGTTCTTTACGCCCCAGCAGTTGTTTTCTTCAAAAGCAATGCAGCCGCTGTCGTTGCCAGCAAGATACGCGGGATAATAGTTTATGCCCTTATCGTAATTTACGGGGTCGTATTCGGTTCGAACCGTCAGGCCGTTTTCCGTATAGAAATAAAACCCCTCGCCATAGAACAACGCCCTGCCCTCTCCGTCACGCAAGTTCTGAAGACTTAGGGCATTAACAATTTTTGTTACATCCGTAAGTCCGTCTTCACCGCTGTGCACAGACAACATACTGCCATCCGAAGCAAGCTTAAAAATATAACCCATGCGAAGTTCCAAAATCCCGTCGGCAATATTCCCCAAGGGAGCAATGGGAACACTTACTATACGGCAGGAGCCGCCGTCATAAATCCCACTGTAAAGATCGCCCGCTCTGGCCGGTAAAGAGTTTACGAAAAAGTCTGCATTTACCACTTCTTCCTCGACGTCTTCCGCCTCCTCCTCCGGCACAAAAACCTCGACCTTGTGCGTTACGGCCGATTGCAAATAATCCTCATCCATAAACGGAAGCACGCCTGCATCAAAGGCAAAAACATACAACACGGAAGCCGCCGCCATAACAAGAGCAAGCATATATTGTATAAACATTGAAAGCATCTTTTTCTTCATAATTTAACTGAAAGTACCGCCTTTACATTTCTACACAACGATAAGTATACACCACTTTGCTGTCTTTTGCAATAGCAATTTAAGTTTTCTTCAACTTTTATTTATAATATACAAAAGGGTCGATAAAAACGCATAAAAAACGCAAAAAGTTTTTTTAAAAAACTATTTACAAACCGATTTTTTTGTGATATTATTGAGTGGATACGGAAAAAGGTTCGTATCTTTAGGAAATACGGTCAGCTCGGTTTAAGGACTCAGGGGGCACCAAAAACGGACGGTGCTTTCGTTTCACCCGACCTTTTGCAGGGCTTTCCCGAATAATTTTACGGAGGTGTAACCATGATATCTAAGGAAACGAAACAGGCTATTATTAAGGAATATGCAGTACACGAGGGCGACACGGGTTCTCCCGAAGTTCAGATTGCTATTCTCACCAACAGGATTTTGTCTTTGACCGAGCATCTTAAGGCTAATCCTCACGACCATCACTCCAGAAGAGGTCTTCAGCAGATGGTTGGTAAGAGAAAGAAGTTCCTTAACTACCTTATCAAGAACGACATTGAGCGTTATCGTTCCATTATCGAAAGACTCGGTTTGAGAAAGTAAGAGAGAAGAGTTTAATATGTTTGAGAATTACAGAGTGTTTGAGACCACTCTTGCAGGTCGTCCCTTTGTGGTAGAGACCGGTAAGATGGCACAGCTTGCCAACGGTTCTTGTCTTGTTCGCTACGGCGAAACAGCAATACTTGCCACCGCGACCGCTTCTAAAGCGCCCCGTGACGGTATAGATTTCTTGCCTCTTTCCGTTGACTTTGAGGAAAGACTTTATTCCGTGGGCAGAATTCCCGGCAGCTGGAACAGACGTGAGGGCAGACCCGGTCAGAGTGCTATACTCACCAGCCGTGTTATTGACAGACCCATCAGACCTCTTTTCCCCAAGGATTTGAGAAACGATGTTAACCTTAACCTTATGGTTATGTCTGTTGACCCCGACTGTTCACCCGAAATTGCAGGTATGATAGGCGCTTCCATTGCGCTTTCCATATCCGATATTCCTTGGAACGGTCCTATTGCAGGTGTTTCCATCGGCTTGGTTGACGGCAAGCTTGTTGTTAACCCCACTGCCGAACAGAAGGAAAAAAACAGTCTTGAACTTACCGTTGCCGCTTCTAAGCAGAAGGTTGTTATGATAGAAGCAGGCGCAAAGGAAGTTGATGACGACACGGTTTACGAGGGTATTATGCTTGCCCACGAAACCATCAAGCCCGTTATTGAGTTTATCGACAGCATCGTTGAGGCTATAGGTAAAGAAAAGTTTGCTTATCCCTCTTGCGAAGTTGACCACGATATGTTTGATAAGATAGAGGCTATGGTAGCCGAAGACGTTAAAGCGGCTTTGGATACCGATGATAAGAGCGTACGCGACGCAAGAATGCAGCCTATATACGAGCGCGTTTATGAAGAGCTTGCTGAGGAGTATCCCGACAGCAAGATTATGATAGACGAATGCCTTTATAAGTTGCAGAAGAAGATAGTACGCCATTGGTTGCTTACCGAGCAGAAGCGTGTTGACGGCAGACGTATGGACGAAATACGCCCCTTGGCGGCAGAAGTTGCCCTTCTCCCCCGTGTTCACGGCTCCGGTATGTTTACCAGAGGGCAGACACAGGTTTGCTCTGTTGCTACCCTTGCACCTATAAGAGAGCAGCAGCTGCTTGACGGTATTGACCCCGAAGAAACCAAGCGTTATATGCATCATTACAATATGCCCGGTTTTTCCGTAGGCGAAGCTAAATCTTCCAGAAGTCCCGGCAGACGTGAGATAGGTCACGGTGCTTTGGCAGAGCGTTCTTTGGAGCCTGTGCTCCCCTCTAAGGAAGACTTCCCCTATGCTATCCGTGTAGTATCCGAGGTTGTTTCCTCCAACGGCTCTACCTCTCAGGCATCCGTTTGCGGCTCTACCTTGGCACTTATGGACGCAGGCGTGCCCATCACCGCCCCCGTTGCAGGTATCTCCTGCGGTCTTATTACAGAGGGCGAAAGATGGATGACCATGATTGACATTCAGGGTCTTGAGGACTTTTTCGGCGATATGGACTTTAAGGTTGCAGGTACCAAGAACGGTATTACTTCCATTCAGATGGACCTTAAGATCGACGGTCTTACCCCCGAAATCATCCGTTCTGCTTTGGACACCACTCGCAAGGGCAGATTCTATATCATTGACGATATAATCACTCCCTGCATAGCAGAGCCCAGAGAAGATGTTTCCAAGTATGCGCCCAAGATGATATCCACCAAGATACCCGTGGACAAGATCCGCGAGGTTATCGGTACGGGCGGTAAGGTTATCCAAAAGATTTGCGCCGATACAGGTGCTAAGATTGATATTGAGGATGACGGTTCTGTATTCATCGCCGCTGTTGATAAGGAAGCCGGCTATAAGGCACTTGAAATAGTTAACGCTATTGCATTTGACCCCGAGGTTGGTACCGTATTCACAGGTAAGGTTACAAGAATACTTACCTTTGGTGCTTTTGTTGAATTTGCACCCGGTAAAGAAGGTCTTGTTCACATCTCCAAGCTGGATAGGAAGCGTGTCGGCAACGTAGAACATGTGGTTACCGTGGGTGACGAGATCAAAGTTAAGGTTATCGAAATTGATGACCAGGGCAGAATTAACCTCTCCCGCAAAGACGCACTTGAAGACTAAAAAACAGCTTGGCAGACTGCTGAGAAAGAGTGCAGACAAGGCGAACCGAGGCGAAAAAACACCCTATTGCTCACTTTGTTCGCAACGGGGACCCCGAAAACTGTACAAAGGTACTGTTAGCCGAGGTTCGTTATGAACGAAAAATATAACAAAATGCAGAAGCTTCGGGGATAAAAACCCCGAAGTTTCCTCTTTGGTATAGTGATTATTTTGTTTTTTCGTGTTCTGTGCTTTTGTCACTGGTTTGGAAGGAGTTGCCGTTTGGCAACTCCTTTTTTGTTCAGTATTGACTTTTAGAGCAAATGATGTTATAATTTGCACGAAAGACGGATAAATTATAACCGCAAAGAAAAAAGGAGAAAATAAAGATTATGAAAATTTTTAGAATTTTAGCGTTGCTGTTAGTACTTAGCCTTAGCCTTGGCATGCTTGCAAGCTGTGGTGCGGAAGAAAAAAAGAACCAGGTAAGTTCTTCCGCAAGTGAAAGCGCTTCCGACGGTAACGAGAGTAAGCCTGCCGACAAGGAAAGCAAACCTGCAGGCAACAACAATACAAGCGCTGACAAGCCCGTCCCCACGCTTATAGGCAAAGACAACGGTGACGGCACGGTTACGGTAAGCGCAAAGCTTCCCTCCGGCATAGGCAACGGGCTTATAGTTATCACCGTTTCCGATAAGCTTAGCTACATTGAAGGCTCTGCTACTTCCGATATAATCGGTACAATAAACGACACAGGCGCCTTCAACGGCATTGGCATATCCTTCGCTTCCGCCGGCTTCTTTGATGAAGGCAGCACCGTAATAAGCATCAACTACAAGCTGGCAGAGGGCGAAAGCCTTAGCGAAGAGGATTTTTGGTGCGACAAATGGGAGCTTGGCGACGGCACAGTTTGGCTTAGCAGGAAGGGCGAGGACGGCTGCGAAGAGCTTAAGATTAAGAGATAAGACGTTTGATTACCATAAAGAGCTGAGCTTGTTGTTTTTGAAGAATGAAGTTAAGGGCAGAGCCTTGAGCTCTGCCCTTCTTATTTTTCTAAAACCAGTACCACCGTAATTACCGACAGCATAAGCACGCTTGAATTAAAACCCGTTATCACCGACAAAACAAGCCCTGCGGCGCACAAAAACATAATAGACAAAGCGTTAACGGCATTTATGGCGGCGTATGCCACATCACTGTCGCAACTAAGGTTTAACATACAGCGCAAAACTTCACCGCCGTCCAGAGTTTTTGCGGGGATTATGTTAACCAGCGCATAGCATACCGAGGCGCAAAAAAACAGCTTGCCGTACAACCCAAACAGACTTATAAGCCCCAAAGGCGCAATAAGCAAATTAGCAACTATACCGCCCAAAGAAATATATAGCTCCTTGCGGTAGCTGTTCATACCGCCGTAGTACATTCTTCCGCCCCACAACTCTATATCAAAGCGCTCTATGCCTACGCCGCAAAATGCGGCAAAGGCTATATGCCCGACCTCGTGCACAAGGGCGGCAAGCAGTATAATAACGGTAGAAAAAAAGCCGTTAAGCAAAAACAAAAAGAATAGACCTACGGGCACAAGGAGATTTATCCTTATGCCCCTTTTTGTGTTTTCGATATACATAAGCTTACCTGCAGAATAAATCCGTAAAACTACGGTTAGGAACGGGATATCCGCCGCCGAAGGTTTGTACCGCTTGCTCTGCGCCCATGTCCTTTGTAAGATAAATGCCGAAGGCTACTATTATTGCCAAAGCAAAAAGCCAAAAAATACCTCCGCCGCTTAATTTAAATTTATTTTTCATAAAAGATACCTCCTTACAATAAAAATATTTAAAGTCATACATAAATATGACATTATTAGCCCCGTTTTAGGTATATAATTTTTTGCGAAGGAGGCAACGGCGGATGGAAGAAACAGTTATTTACGCCGACATACTGTTTTTGATTAATTTTGTTACCGACGGAATTTCCTTGGGAATGACCGCCCTTATATTGGGCAGATCCTTTGTACCGCTGCGATTTTTATGCGGATGTGCATTAGGTGGGCTGTACTCCTTGGCGGCTTTACCTTTAAGCGCCTCGCATCCGCTTATTGCTTTGGTATGCCACGGGGCTGTAGCTGTTGCTATATGCCTTACGGCTTTTCCGTGTAAAAGCTTCCGCGGTGCCGTTGCCTCTGTAATTTGTTTTTTTGTTTCCTGCGCTTTGTTGGGCGGGGGACTGTGGGCGGTTTATTCACTTTGTGGCGCTTTTGCCGTTTACAACGGCGCTTTCTATGCCGAATTGTCGCCCTTGGCTACGATGACAGCTGCCATAGCCGTAGGGGCGTTTTTTCTGCTTTGTATAGTAAAAACCAAAGGCAAAGCAAGGGCACGACACGGAGATCTGAGACTGGGCTACAAAGGAAAAGAATGCGCTTTGTTTTGTCTGGCGGATAGCGGAAATTTGCTGTGCTGTCCCTTTACCGCATTGCCTGTTGTTATTGTTTCCGCAAAAGCAATGAAGGGGATGTTTTCCGCAGAAGAGCTTGAAAGGCTTAAAACGACGCCTGCCGGCAACGGGCTGCGCCCCATACCCGTACGGGGAATCGGGGGAAGCGTGGTACTACCATCCTTTGTGCCCGATACGGCTAAAGTGCGGCTGTTCGGCAAAAAACAATATACGGAAAAGCGACTGTGCATTGCCATTGATTTCAGCGGTAAAACTTTTGGTGGCTGTGACGGGATTGCACCGTCAAACATATTTTGAGAGGAACTATCTGTGAAAAGAAAAATGATTATGTCAAGCGCCCTGAAGCTTTTGGCAAAGCTGTTTTTTAAAAGGGAAAACCTTGTATATTACATAAACGGACCCCAGACTTTACCCCCGCCTTTAAGCAAAGAAGAGGAAATGCGGCTTACGCTTATGGCGGAAAACGACCCTGCTGCACGCAACAGACTGATAGAACACAACCTGCGGCTGGTGGTATACATAGCAAAAAAGTTTGAAAGCTCTTCTGCAGGAATCGAAGACTTGATATCCATTGGCACCATAGGGCTTATGAAGGCAGTTAACACCTTCAGGGCAGACAAGCAGATAAAGCTTGCCACCTATGCATCACGCTGTATTGAAAACGAGATACTTATGTATATGCGCAAGCTTAGCGGGAAGACGGAGCTGTCACTGGACGAGCCTCTTAATACCGATTGGGACGGTAATGAGCTTTTGCTTTCCGACGTGTTGGGCACTGAAAACGACTTTGTATACAGCGCCATAGAAAACGGAGAGGACAAAAAGATAATACGCACCGCCATAGACAAGCTTTGCGAAAGGGACAGGCTGATTATTGAAAAACGATTTGGATTTGGAAATCCCGACGGGAAAGAGCTTACACAAAAGGAAGTAGCTGATATGCTGGGGATATCCCAATCCTACATATCAAGGCTTGAAAAACGGATTATAGAAAAGCTGAAGGACGAGCTGTGCAAAATGGGACTTGAATAACGCCCATAAAAAACTTGACAAAACTGACATAGAGGTGTTATAATTTTTGTGCAGAATGCTTCGTATTAATAGAACTGAGGAAGGAGGTGCAAAGGGTTATTTTACGGTTATTTGGCAAAGGCGGCGAGGAAACGAAGCAAATCCCCTGCCCTATCAAAACGGGAAAAGAGGGGCTGCCTTCGGCGGCTGTCTTTGTGGACTATGAGCATTGGTACATATCATTAAACAACAATTACGGCATACGTCCCAATATAAAGGCTTGGTTTGAGGATTTGCAAACCAGAGTTAACGTGAAAGAGGTTATGTTCTTTGCAGACTTTTCACACAAAAATTTGGCGGATGAGATTGGGCGCATAAGGCCGTATACCAACAAAATTATCGACACACGCTCTCCAAACGGAACAAAAAAAGATTTTACCGATTTTATTTTGCTTGATAATATTTATCAAAAGGCAC
Source organism: Eubacteriales bacterium (assembly GCA_045534025.1). Classification (GTDB taxonomy): domain Bacteria; phylum Bacillota; class Clostridia; order Oscillospirales; family CAG-382; genus SIG636. The sequence goes on from JAZSIW010000140.1 coordinate 12,075, forward strand.
TGCTTGCAGACGATATTGAAGCATTTGTACTGTTTTCCGGCGATGGACATTTCAGCTCGGTCACGGCGTTTTTAAAAAACATTTACGGTAAAGAGGTCGGCGTTTATGCCATTAAGGGCTGTTTTTCCAAACAGCTGATGGAGACCTCTACATGGACGGTAGCTTTACCCAACGATGCAGATGTTTACGGGCTGTACTATAGAAAAATTTTTGAACATTTAAAAGAAGAACAAAACAAACATTCCAAAAACCTACCTACTTTTTCAAAGGTAGTTGATGCAGTGGCTAAAGATAAACGCTTGGAGCGCAAAAAAATCACCTTCGCCCTTGACAAGCTTATAGATGAAAGAATTATAAGCAAGCGCAATATGGGTGGCAGGGGACATACCGCAAAGGACGTTTTATTTGTTGACTGGGATTTGGCGGAAAGCAAGGGTTTATACAACGCAGAATATTGATTTTTTTAAAATTTAGGCTATTTTTTTGTTAAACTCTATTGCTTTTACTGTTTTTTGTGGTATAATAAACTTAATGATGATAGCATAGTTTATAAAGTGAGCATTTTAAAATGCTCACTTTTTTCGTGTGCTTTTTATTTTGGAGTGTTATTTATGGCAA
>JAZSIW010000014.1:0-2036 GCA_045534025.1 Eubacteriales bacterium
AGCCCCACCACCTATGAAGAGGGCAGTAATGTTAAAAACTCCCTTATCGCTGACGGTTGCGTTATCCACGGTACGGTTGAAAACTCCATCCTTTTCCGCGGCGTAAAGGTTGGCAAGAATACCGTAATCAGAAACTCCATAATTATGCAGGATACCCTTGTGGGCGAAAACGTTGACCTTAACTGTGTTATTACCGATAAGGATGTTGTTATCCGTGACGGTAGGGTGCTTTCCGGTCACGAAACAAAGCCCTTCTATATAGACAAGCTTACAGTGGTATAAACTTATTATAAATAAGGAGGCTTTACAATGAGAAAGCAAAAAATACTGTTTGTAGCTTCCGAGGCGGTGCCTTACGCATCTTCGGGCGGCTTGGGCGATGTTATCGGCTCTCTTCCCGCGGCGCTTTGCGGCGCTTCAAAGGGCGAGCTGGACGTCCGTGTTGTTATGCCCCTTTACGGAAGCATGAAGGACAGCTATAGGGAAGAGCTTACCAAGGTTTGCGAAACCTATATAAGTCTTTCCTGGCGCAGACAATATCTTGGCATTTATAAACTGGAAAAGAACGGCGTTATATATTACTTTTTGGATAACGAGTATTATTTTAAGCGCCCCACCCTTTACGGCAGCTATGACGACGGCGAGCGTTACGCTTTCTTCTGCCGTGCGGTAATGGAATCTCTGCCTATTATAGACTTCTTCCCCGATGTGCTCCACGCACACGACTGGCAAAGCGCACTTACTGTTATCTATCTTAAGCGCCGCTACGCTAACGAGGAAGGCTACAAAGATATTAAGACCGTGTTTACCATCCATAACATCGCTTATCAGGGCGTTTACGGCCACGAAATACTCGGCGACGTATTTGACCTTGGCTACGGCGATAGGGAAACAGTGGATTATAACGGCGCAATTAACCTTATGAAAGGCGCAATTGTTTGTGCGGATACCGTAAGCACCGTTAGCCCCACCTACGCTCTTGAGATACTCTCTCCCCGTTTTTCCAACGGTTTGCATTATGTGCTGGAGCAGAACAAGGGCAAGCTTCGCGGTATACTTAACGGTATAGATACCGATTATTACAATCCCGTAACGGATACCGAGCTGTTCGCAAACTATTCTTCCGACGACCTTTCCGGCAAAGCGGTTAACAAAAAGGAACTGCAAAAGCTTGTAGGTCTTGAGGAAAAGGAAGATATCCCCGTTGTGGCAATAATCTCCCGTCTTACGGGTCATAAGGGCATAGACATAGTAATGCTTGCCGCAGAGGAGCTGCTTAAGGACAGAATACAGCTTGTTGTGCTTGGTCAGGGCGACTATACCTACGAAAACTATTTCTGGCATCTGGCAGACAGCTATAAGGGCAAGGTAAGTACTTTGCTTATGTATAATAAGGATATGTCCAAAAAGATTTACGCAGGCGCAGGTGTATTCCTAGTGGCTTCCCAGAGCGAGCCTTGCGGTCTTGCTCAGATGATAGCATCCCGCTACGGCACAGTGCCCGTGGTAAGAGAAACAGGCGGACTTTACGACTCTATTAAGGACGTGGGCTTCGAAAACGGCAACGGCTTCACCTTTGCTCATTACAGCTCCGAGGACCTTATAGGCGCCGTAAGACGTGCCGTTAACGCATATAACGACAAAGAAAACTACAAATCCCTTGTTAAAAAAGTTATGGAAGTTGATTTTTCTTGGGACAAATCTGCTCTTGATTACATTAAAATGTATAAAGAGCTATTAGCATAAAAATCAGTAATTTAAGGAGAAACAAAAAATGACCGTTAATCGCAATCAGATTGAAGAGGCTATACAGAATAAGCTTTCCCGCTTTTTCAGTGTAGCTATAGAAGAGGCCGATGCCAACCAAATCTATAAGGCAACGGTTCTTACCGTAAGAGATATTCTTGCACAAAAGCGTAAGCAGTTCAATGCCGAAACCCGCGCACAAGGCAAGAAAAAGGTTTACTATATGTGTATGGAATTCCTTATGGGTACATCCTTGCGCACCAACCTCAACAATTTGGGCTTGGAAGCAG
>JAZSIW010000115.1:0-2279 GCA_045534025.1 Eubacteriales bacterium
CTTTCGACTTTTCAGGTGGCAGATTTTTGTTGATACAAGGAAAAAGCGGAGTGAATACTGTACGTATTCACGAGCATTTTGACACAGTAGCGGCGGAAATCCGCCCCTGAAAAGCGACTTCGGATTACAATGCTTTGGCTACAGAACGGTATGTTTTGCATGGCATTTTAACACACACGTATTACTTTTAAAGCATGGTTTAGGATTATACATAAAAACCCCTTTTTGTGTAAATAAGGACGGGAAAGTCCATACACAATCAGGGGTTTTGTCGATACGCAGATATTAGTTTTTAGCGCCGCGTTGGGCGGGGTGGATTACTCGTTCAACAGGTAATACAGCATCCTGTCCGGGTCGTTTAAAAATTGCTTTGTTATCCTGTAATGCTCCGTATCCGTATAATCCGTTTTTGCTATGCCGCTTTCCGTAAACTCCAAAATCTCCGCACCCGGAAACGCCATAAGTATGGGCGAATGGGTGGCTATTATAAACTGAGAGCCTGCCTTAACAAGCCTGTCAATCTCCGTCAACAGGGTAAGCTGACGCATGGGTGACAGTGCCGCCTCCGGCTCGTCCAGCAGGTAGATGCCATTACCGCCAAAGCGGTTTTGCACTATCGCCAAAAAGCTTTCCCCGTGGGACTGCTCGTGAAGGGACACACCGCCGTAACTATCTATAATCGGCGGGTCGAAGGAGCCGCCCTCGTCCCTCTCGTCAATATTGCTTGCCATATTGTAAAGGCTTTCCGCCCGCAGGAAGAAGCCGTCCCTCGGGTGGGCTTTTTTTGACAGGCGGATGTGATCGCAAAGCTCGGAATGGGTCTCTTTTGTGGAAAAATTCAAATTTCTGGAGCCACCCTCCGCATTAAAGCCGTAGGATACGGCTATCGCCTCCAGCAGGGTGGATTTGCCCGTGCCGTTTTCCCCCACGAAAAAGGTCACCGCCGAGGAAAAGGCAAGCCGTTCCACCTGCTTAAGGTAGCGCACCACAGGCAGGTCGTTAAGATAAGAGGAGGGTAGAAGCCCACCCTCAAAAATCACTTCGCTTATATATTTTACAAACATAATCTATACACACATAAGCGCCAGACGCAAAGCTGCGCTTACGGTCTTTGCACGGACGGCGGCTCTGTCACCGCTAAAATTGTAACGGCGTACAAGCACACCCTCTGCCGTGGCGGCGGCGATATACACTGTGCCCACGGGCTTCTCTGCCGTGCCGCCGTCGGGACCTGCTATGCCCGTAACGGAGACGGCAATGTCCGCACCCATCAGCGTCCTCGCCCCCCTTGCCATAGCGGCGGCGGTGGCGGCGGATACTGCACCCACCGTACCAAGGATCTTTTCGGGCACGCCAAGCAGGGCGGTCTTTATGCGGTTTGCGTAAGCGCACACTCCCCCGTCAAACACGGCGGATGCGCCTGCAACTTCGGTTACGGCGCCTGATATAAGCCCGCCTGTGCAGGACTCGGCAGTAGTAAATTTAAGCCCCTTTTTCTTCAGGGCGGCTACCAAAATTTCTGCTTCTTTTATCATAATCAGCCTACTATCTTCTTATGTCTGCGGGTGGCAAATGCACGCTCTACCAAGCCCTCTATATCAAGCTTTGCCTCTTCCTCCAAAATCTGCTCCATAGTGGGGCGGGTGTTGGGGTGTCGTGGCACAAACACGGTGCAACAGTCCTCATAGGGCAGGATGGATATATCAAATGTACCTATCTTGCGTGATATCTGCACTATCTCGTCCTTATCCATAGCTATGCAGGGACGGAATACGGGTATTTGCGGTATGGCGTTGGTTACGGTCAGGGCGTGGAGCGTCTGGCTGGCAACCTGCCCCAGACTTTCGCCCGTTATCAGCGCCGCCGCACCTACGTCGGTAGCTTGCTTTTCCGCAAGCCGCATCATAAAACGGCGCAGCAGGATGGTAAACAAACGCTCGTCACAGCTGCTCATAAGTGTTTCCTGTATCTCTGTAAGGCTTATGGTGTGCATATACAGCTTGCCGCTGTAGCGTGCAACCGCTTCTGCCAAGGCGTTAACCTTGTCTTCTGCCGCCTGACCCGTGTAGGGCGGGCTGTCGAAGTACAAAGCGTCCAGCGTCAGTCCCCTCTTTGCCATAAGATAGCCTGCAACGGGGCTGTCTATACCGCCGGAAAGGAGAAGCATACCGTGGCCTGCAGAGCCGTTGGGCATACCGCCTGCGCCTTTTTCGCCGCCGCCGTGGACAGCCGCATACTTGTCACGAACCTCCAGCTTAATGCAAACGTCGGGGTTAACC
>JAZSIW010000127.1:0-10742 GCA_045534025.1 Eubacteriales bacterium
GGTAGATAAAAGCCCTGCGCAGATACAAAAAGACTATAAGTACAGCATCGATATAACCAAAAAGCACCACGTAGAGATAGTTGTTAAGGACTACGGCGTAATTAAGCTTGAGCTGGACCCCACCTACGCACCCATCACCGTTGATAACTTTATAAAACTTGCTGAAAGCGGCTTTTACGATGGGCTTACCTTCCACCGCATTATAGAAAACTTTATGATTCAGGGCGGCGACCCCGACCATAACGGCACCGGCGGGAGCGACACCACTATTTTGGGGGAGTTTTCCGCAAACGGCGTAAAAAACAACCTGTCCCACAAACGGGGCGTTATCTCCATGGCACGTTCAGACCCATATAACAGCGCCAGCAGTCAGTTCTTTATCTGCCATCAGGACAGTGAACATCTTGACGGCAAATATGCCGCATTCGGCTATGTAACCGAAGGTCTGCACGTGGTTGACGCCATCGCAAAGGACGCAGAACCTACCGACAATAACGGCTCCATCAAATATGAAGAACAGCCCGTTATTACTACCGTTAAGGTTATTGATTAAGCGGGAACAAAACAGTTAAATCGTAGACCACGGTCTACCGTCTCCGATACATAAAAAGCAGAAGGAACGACAGGATATGTTAAGTTGCATCTCCTGTCGTTTTGTTTTATATAGGTGTCTTTCGGAGAGTCGAAGACGCCCAAACCCTGCCGTTGCGTTATATATTGATGTTTTGTCTCGGGGCGTCGAAGGCGCCGCCCCCTACCGACGCCATTTGTTACGTTTGTGCGTATATTTTAGGTTTTATCTTATTGCCACGTTACGGCGGGAGTAGACCCCCCGCCCTACGGACAAATTGCAAGGTTTTTCGGTTAATGGGGTGATTATATTTATTTTGGGGTCCCCGTTGCGAACGAATGTGAGCAATGGGGTATTTTTTTCGGCTTGCCGAAAAATTCCCTTACCTTTCTACACCTATTACCTTAATCTTGTTTTCCCTTAATTTTCCGCTCGGTCTCAACAAATATCTCCTCCGCCGCCTCGTTGCTTACCGCTTCCGCAAACAGCCTGAAGCCGCCGCCGTTTTGGGGGATAACCGTTACACTGCCCCTGCTGTACTTTATTCTTATGCCCTCTCCGCCTCTGCCTTTCTCGCCCCACGCGGAAAGTTTCTCCATAGCCTCCGCTTTTTTCTCTTCATCTATGGGCAGAGTCTTGTACTCTATAACTCTGCGGGGCGTTTCAAGATACAGATTTTCAAGGGGTTTGCCCTGTATAAGAGCACTTTCCAAAGCCTTAAGCACCAAAGCGTTGCCGTCCACGCTCCAAAAACAACGCGCTGCCGCCTCACGCTGTCTGCCCATGGTGTCTCCGTAAAACACTACCTTTCCGCCTGCACGCTCCACAGCCTCCTCCACAAAGCGAGGACACAGAGTGTGCAAGGCAACCTCCCCCTTTGCCGTAGCGGCGGCTATGCAAAGCAGCCCCCAAAAACCGCATTCCGTATCGGTGCCGAGCCGCGCCTCTGCATACAGCCCGTCGGCGGAAACATAAAACACGTCCCTGTCAGTCCCCGTGCCGTAGTCCACTTCTGCGCCCATTTTATGGGCTACGGAGTACAAAAATTCCGATGCGGGGTTCTTTTCCGCCACATAAAGCTTTGCCCCGCGCAAGCTGTCCACCGTGTGGGTAAGCCTTGCGGCATAGCGATACTTAGGGGCATCCTCACCGTCAAAGCTAAGAAGCTCCCCTGCAGAAACCGCCGTGGGTGCAGGACGTGAAAGCGCCGCCTCCACGGCGCGCTCCTCCTTAGTGGTGGGAGGCAGGCCGTCACCGTCAAACAGACTAAGGGTTACAACGCCGCCCCTTACCGCAACGGTCAAAGCGTAGGCAAGCTTGTACTCCACAGCGGAAAACGCCGCCAGCGCCCCAAAGCCCTCGCCCATATCGCAGGCCCTGCCGCCGTAGATGCGCACACCGCACAGTATACTGTCCGCCAGCGCCTTAGCCTCGCTGCTTCCGTCACCGAAAACGCCCACGGCAGAGCCTGCGCCCGCCGTATACGCCAACGCACCGCCTAAACGCAGACACAGCTCGCCGTTTATATAGCTGCCGTATCTGCCGCTTATCCTGCCGTTTTCTATATGCCTTCTTCTAAGCTCGCCGAATATAACGCTTTTCATAACTCTTGTCCCCTTTTCTATATTAAGTCCCGGCTTAAGGACGGTACCGCCTGCAATATAAGCGCCTTCGCCGATAATCGTACCTGCGCCTATAACACAGCCCTTGCCGATAAAGGCGTTTTTGCCCACATGCACTTTACCGCACAAAATGCTGCCGTAGACCGCCGCACCGCCCTCTACTGCTGCGCCGTCAAACAGGACCGAATCCGATACCGCCGCATCCTCCGCCGCAGAAGCACTGCCGAAAAACACGTTTTTGCTGTTTTGGTTGCGGAAACAACAGCGGTAATAACTTTCCACATCCCCAATGTCGCACCAATAGCCCTGCTCCTCAATACAATGAATAGGCACACCCTCCCGCAACAATCGTGGGAACAGGTCTGCGGCAAAATCCTGCTGACCCGAACCGATGTAAGGAAGCAAACGGGGCGACATAACGTAAATCCCCGTGTTTACCAGATTTGTAAGAGTGCGCCGCCAACAGGGCTTTTCGGTAAATTCGCTTATTATATCCCCCTCCACCGTTACCGTACCGTACTCGGTGGGGCTGGCAACACGCTTGCACACCACGCTGATAGGTCCACCGTGACGGCGATGCTTTTCCATTATCGCCCCGAAGTCAAAATCGCTTACCGTATCTCCGCTTACCACCAAAAAGCAATCGTCAAAGCCCGCAGCGGCGTTTTTAACACAGCCCGCCGTACCAAGAGGCATGGTCTCCCTGAAATATTTGACCTGCTTCATGCTTACGGGGTACGCCTCTATCTGTTCGCCCTTATACATGGTGGTCACCGCCACCTGAGTAAAGCCCGACGCCGCCAACTTATCCATAAGAATACCGTACACGGTGCTGTCCCCCAATGGCAACAAGGGCTTTGGCAGAGTAGCTGTAATAGGAAAAAGCCGCCTGCCGAAGCCGCCTGCCAGTACAACCGCATATTTATACACTTAAAAAGCGCCTCCCTTTTTCGTTTGTTCCATAGTGTTTACAAAATGCGGCAAAATTATACAAAAACCAATGCCGCTATTGACAAATGGCAAAAAAAGCTATATATTTAAAGTGTGTTATAATGGTATAATATTTTTTGAAAGGCTATGGACATGAAGACGCCCCGACCCGAAAACTTGCCTCCTCAAGGTGGCTGTGTGCTGACAATAGGCAATTTTGACGGTGTGCATCTGGGTCACCAAGCCTTAATAAGGCAAACCGCCGCCATAGCGAAAAGCGTGGGCCTGCCCACAGCGGTTCTAAGCTTTAAACAGCATCCCCAAAGTCTGCTGTCAGGTAAAAGCTTTAAGTATCTGCTGGGCCCTACGGACAAGGAAAAGCTTATCCTTGCCGCAGGTGCAAATGTGTATTGCCCCATTGATTTTGAGGCGGTTCGCAACCTAAGTCCGGAAGAGTTCACCACAGAGCTTGTAATAAAGCATTTTAACGCAAAATACGTGGTTTGCGGCTATAATTTCAGCTTTGGCAAGGGCGGCAAGGGCACACCGACGCTTTTAAAGCAATTGCTTTCGGCACAGGGTGTGGAATGCAGTATCCTTCCCCAAATAACCGTGGACGGGGAGCATGTAAGCTCCACCCGTTTGCGCGCTCTTATAGCGGCAGGGGATATGCCCGCCGCCGCAAAGTTGCTTGGCAGGCTTTACAGCTTTAATCTGCCCGTTGTACAGGGCAGACATTTGGGCGCAAAGCTTGGCAGCCCTACAATAAACCAGCTTTTTCCCGAGGACCGCGCACTGCCCGCCTTCGGGGTTTACGCCGCCCTTTGCCGCATAGACGGCAAGCTATACAGCGGCGTGGCGAATATCGGCGTTAAGCCCACGGTAAGTGACGAGGGCGTGCCCCTTTGCGAGACCCATATTTTTGACTTTTCCGAGGAACTGTACGGTAAAGATGTAAGGGTCTATCTGTGCAAATTCCTACGGGCGGAGCGCCGCTTTGACAGTTTGTCCGACCTTCGTCGACAGATATCACTGGATACCGCTGCGGCAAAGGCAGTAATTTCGGAAGAAGGCTTTGATGATACGGAAGGAGATTTCCTGTTATGATTAAAAGAGGATTTGCGCTGTTCCTGGCGGCGCTTTGCATATTTTGCTTTTTTATAAACGCCTCTGCGAAAGAGGGAGAGACCGCCCCGCCGTCCACTTCCTCCGTCATGGTGCTTAAAAACATCAACACGGGCATAAATGTGGATGTGGACGCCGTATCCAATACAACATACAGGGCTACGGGCGTTGCCGCAAAGCTTGTAACCGTTATGGTTGCCCACGATATGTTAAAGGACTGCGACAAAAAAATTTCCGCACCCATGTGCCTGACTGACGAAAAATATGCAGGCACGATATTAAACGACTTTTCTTTGGGACTTAAATACAGCAAGACCTCTTCGTCGTTTACGGTAGACGACCTATTGACTGCGGCAATAGTGAGCTCTGCGGCGGACGCTTGCATAACCCTGGCGCTTGCCTCTATCCATTACCAAAATAAGGAGCAGACGGATTTTTACAACGACTATGACGGCGCGGTAAGCGCACGTGCAAAGGAAAACGAGCTGGGCTACATGAATTTGTTTGTAAAAGAAATGAACGATTATGCTGAAGCTCTCGGCTGTAAGGACACGTATTTTAAAAACTGCACGGGTGCCGCTGACCCTGACTCCTATACCACGGCGGAGGATATGGCAATAATAGCCGAAGCGTTTTACAACAATCCGGAGCTTATGATGATAGCCAATCAACCCAGCTATACCTTAAGCACCGGCTCTAATTTGCTGTATAACAAAAGCGCATTGATGAGCAGTAACGACAACCTAACGGGTTATACGGGCATGGAAGGCGTTACGGGCATAATAGTAGGCTGGATGGGCAGCAAGGGCGCAAGCCCCTATTGCATTATCGCCTCGGGCGAGACCCAGGAGGGCGTAAGCTATGTAATGGTTTGCGTTGCCCCCTTTTCGGATACTGACACAACCAAAAAAAGCGCCTATGACACGGTAAAGGATTTTATGCCTTGGGCCCTTAAGACCTTTAGATATAAGCTGGTTGTAAGCACCCTTGACGCCGTAAAGACCGTGCCTGTAAAATCGGGCAAGGACAGCGACGGCGTAAGTATAGTGGCGCTGGAGGATATAGAACTGCTTATCCCTGCGGAAATCGACCCGGAAAAAGATATAAGGGTAGAGTATAAATTGGACAGCGAGGAGCTTACCGCACCGGTATCCAAGGGACAAAAGGTGGGTAAAGTATACGTTTACTACAACGACGAGGTGCTTCAGACCGACCTTGTCGCCAACGCCTCGGTAAGCGAAAGCGGCATGCTTTCCTTGCTTGAAAAACTAAAAATACAGCTTACAAGCCCCGGTGCAAAAAAAGCATATCTTTGTTGCGCCGTACTGTTTGTCGGATATCTTATTTTAAGCTTTATAATGTTCCTTTCCCGAATAATCGGCAAGTATATCGCCGCAGGCAGAGGGGACTAAAGGGCGGTTTGTGAACAGTTTGTGTCATATATATAAATTTTTATATATATGCTTGAAAAGACGACTTCACTATGGTATAATCCGAATGTTATAGATTTTTATGCATATAATACGGAGGTTTAATCTACTATGACCGGTACTGAACTTGTAATTGGTATTCTTCTTTTAATAATGGCGCTTTTCCTTATTGTGTCCATACTCATGCAGAGCGGTAAGAGCAAGAAGCTCAGCGGCTCCATCGCAGGCGGCGCAGAGACTTTCTTCGGCAAACAGAAGGGCCAACAGATTGATAAGACTTTATCTAAGGTAACCAATGTTGTTGCCCTTATATTTGTAGTTCTTGTTCTTGTTCTTCTCTTTGTTGACGCAAAGAATGATGAAAAGGCTGCAGAAGCCGGCAAGACCGACAAAACAGAACAAACTTCCAAGGTGGAAGATGACGAGAAGGATGAGTCTAAGGAAAGCTCTAAGGAAGAATCTAAGGGTGACAAGGCTTCCTCCGAAGAAGCTTCCGCAGTTGAAAGCGCAGAGATTTCTGTTAGCTCTGACGCAGTAAGCGAATAAGAGATTAAGACAAAGCACGGGTTGCACCTTTACCCCTATTTGGGTGGGTTTTACACAACTGTGAGGTTGTCATTTGGTTAAAAAATAAAGAAAAACTAAAAAGCTTCCTCCTTATACATATAAGCAGGGGGCTTTTTGTTTTGGAAAGCAGGTATAATATGCAAGAAATGATGGGTTTTATGTTGAATAATTCCGCCGTCGAGGCGGATGCCTGTTCGGAGATAAAGAAGGCAACGGGTGTCCTTTGTTTTGAAAGCGGCACTTATACGGTAAGGACCCGTAACGGCGACGTTTACGGTATAAATGGAGCTGTACCTGCAAATTGCAGGGAAGGTGACAGGCTTGCATTTACAATAAGCCACGGTGTTGCAAGTATTACCGATAATTTCGGCTCCTCTGCGGAGGCGGAACCCAACCTTAAAGCTTTACTTAGGGATTACGTTTTGGACGCCCCCTTCAGTGCCGATGCAATAATGCAGGCAAAAGAAACCACTTTTACCGAGATTACTGCCCACATGGCAAACCGCACCGACCTGCGCGGTAAAACCATAATAACTTTAAGCGAAAGCGAAAACAGCCGCAACGAATGTGGCTTTTCTGTGGAACTCGACGCAGATAACCACTATATATTGGGCATACACACCACAGATGTGGCAGAATTTGTGGAAATAGGCAGTGCTTTGGAAAAGGCAATTTTCACACGTTGTAAAACCGCAAACTTGCCCGGCAAAGAAGTTCCCATGCTACCCGACAATATAACCAAAGGGCCTTGCTTCCTGGAAGTTGGGGAAGACCGCTTGGCGATAAGTTATTTCCTAACGGTAGATGAAGAAGGCAAGGTGCTGTCCTTCAGCTTTTGTGAAAGCGTTATAAAAACTGCGGCTAACTGCCTGTTCAGCGAAATAGAAGCGTTGTTTTTGGATTACGACACCTCTGCAATCATGCCTTTGCGCAAGGCTTATGCGTCGGTATTGCCTACAATCGGCAACATGTTCAACCTGGGCGCAGCTTTACAAAACGCAAGAGTATTGCGCGGCGGCGCCGATATAGATAAAGCGGAAAGGCGTTTTGTATACAGCCGTCACGGCGGCAAACCCATAGGTGTTGTTTTCCGCAAGGACAGCGACCCCAAGCGTCTGGTTAGGGAGTTTTTGTCTGTAGCAGGGCAGGAGCTTGCCCGTTACTTCCACACCAATGATGTACCCGCCGTATACCGTGTACAGGCAGAACCCACGGCAGAAGCTTACGACCGTTTCCGCCGCCATGCACAGTTATTGGGTGTGGATACCGAACTTTACACAAACGACCGTCTGCTTGCAGGCGTGGCAGAGAGTATCAGAGGACTGCACGAGGAAGAGCTTTTACTTTGCGAACTGCGCATGATTCTGCCTGAAACCGATTTTGCAGATAAACCTGTTAAGCACTTTATCCATAATACGGATATGTACACCCGTTTTGCGTATCCTCTTAACCGCTGCGCAGATTTTGCCGCCCAGCGCATAGTAAAGGCTTTGCTTGCCAAAAACGCAGACACGCTTTTGATGAAAGAAAATACGGCACTTGCCATAAGCTGTGCCCATAACGAAAGAAAAATTAACAAGTGTGAAGCTATTGCTGAGGATATAGCCGCCCTTGAGTGCTTAAAACGGGACCGCAATAAGACCTACGGCGGACTTGTTTTAAGTGTGGATGCCGAAAACGCAAAGATATTACTGGATAACGGTTGCATTGCCGTATTAAGCTTGGAAAAAGCGGAAAAAATAAGTGTAGAAGACGAAAAATTTGTATTTAACGGTAAGACCTACGGCTACAGCAGCGATATTACGGTGCGCTTCCTTAGTGCGGATTACGAGACCGCTGCTTTGTATGTAGAGCTTTAGTTATTGTTTCACGTGAAACATTTTAGGAGGAGTCCTATGTTTTTAAAATTTTTGAGGAGGGCATCGGCTTTTCTCGTTTGTCTTAGCCTTGTAGCCGCTACAGGCTGCGAGAGCAAGCGCCCCCAATCTGCGGAGGAAAGCGAAGCTCCTTCTACCGTTATAACGGAGACGGAATCGCAAACCCCCGAAGAAAATGTAAAGCTTTTGGATAACCTTAACGGCAAATACAAGGGCAGGGTTTTCACCATAGCAACTACCAACGCCTATCTTTTCAAAAACCAAAACGGGGAAGAGGCTCAGCAAAGCCCCTTAGAAAGAGCGGTTACCGCCCGCATGGAACTGCTTAAGAAAAGCTTTGGACTTAAGGAAATTAAAATAATTGTTGAGGATTCCGAGAGGGATATAAAAGAAAAACTGCGCAGTGCGGCAAACAAGGGCAGCCATTACGCCGACATGGTTTGTGTTTCGGCTGAACTGATGGCGGAGCTGACAGAACTGGGCCTTTTAGAGAACATGCAAACGCTCCCTTATGTGGATTTTGATGCAAACTATATGCCTTTTGACTCTGTACACCAGCAAGACGTAGGCGGAAAGATGTTTTTCTACTCCGGAGATGCCACGCTTTCCTTAAACAGTGCGACCGTCTTGTTTTATAACAAAACGCTTCTTGATAAATCAGACATAAAGCCCGTTTCTAAAGTAATCGACGGCAGCTTTACCTGGAATGCACTTATCGACATGGCAGATGAAGCCGCAAAACAGGGCTGTCATGGCATAGATACCGCCCTTGACAACGAAGAACTTTTGTATTCCGTCTATGCCTCGGCAGGCAATAAATTTATCACAATAGAAAACGGCGCGCTTAAAGCAAGTTACAGCAGCAGTACTGCAAAAAAGGTAAACGAAATAAACGCCGCACTTTTTGCTAATGACAGGCTTTGCCCCGTCCGCGTTAACCAAAGTGACGCAATAAACGACTTTAAACAGGGCGAAACCGCATTTTTAGTGGCAAGATTGGACAGCGTAGCGGGCATAAGCGGCAAAGCAGAAAACGGAAGCGACCCTGTGAAATGGGGGATACTCCCTTTGCCTAAGCTAAGCGCATCGCAAAAGGATTATATCGCCCCCGTTAACGACATCGCAAGCTGTATCGCCGTACCCAAAAGCTGTGCTGACAGCGCTTTTGCCGGCTTTATGCTTAATGCATTTTTGGCGGCAAGTACCAACGGCTTGGATGAGGGCCTTAAAACCACCTATATCAACTATTATTTTTGGAACAACGACAGCGCCCTTATGCTAAACCTTATAGAAGACTCTCTGTCCTATGATTACGGTATTTTCCTGTCTTCGTTACCGGATGTTTACGACATAAGTACAAGACTTTTGGCAAGCGAGGATAACCTTAACCTAAAAAAAGAAGACGAACAGTTTTTTTATAAGTTTTCGGACAGGGTTTTTGGATAAAGCCCTTGCAAATATCGCCATTATATGATAAAATAATTCGGATAAAAAATATTTATATAAAGAAAGGTGTTTTAAACCATGGCAGTAAAGAAATCCGTAGAAGACCTTAAAGTGGCAGGCAAACGCGTTCTTGTAAGATGTGACTTTAACGTTCCCCTTAAAGACGGCGTTATCACCGACGAAAACCGTATAGTTGCGGCTCTCCCCACCATCCAGTACCTTCTTGACAACAACGCAAAGGTTATCCTTTGCTCTCATTTGGGCAAGCCCAAGGGCGTTGCTGACCCTAAGTACTCCCTTGCTCCCGTAGCAGTAAGACTTAGCGAAAAGTTCGGTAAGGAAGTTGTTTTTGCCGCTGATGACGAAGTTGTTGGCGAAAACGCTAAGAAGGCTGTTGCCGAAATGAAGGATGGCGACATCGTTCTTCTTCAAAACACCCGTTACCGTGCAGAAGAAACCAAAAACGGCGAAGCTTTCTCTAAGGAATTAGCTTCCCTTGCAGACCTCTTTGTAAACGACGCTTTCGGCGCCGCACACAGAGCGCACTGCTCCACCGTAGGCGTTGCTTCCTTTGTTGAAGAATCCGCTAACGGCTACCTTATGGCTAAGGAAATCAAGTTCTTGGGCGACGCAGTTAACAACCCTGTAAGACCCTTCGTTACCATCCTCGGCGGCGCTAAGGTTGCTGATAAGCTTGCTGTTATCGAAAACCTCCTCAATAAGGCTGATACCCTTATTATCGGCGGCGGTATGGCATACACCTTCCTCAAGGCTAAGGGCTACGAAATCGGTACCTCCCTTGTTGATAACGAAAAGATAGATTACTGCGCTCAGATGCTTAAGAATGCAGAAGAAAAAGGCGTTAAGATCCTTCTTCCCGTTGACTGCACCATCACTAAGGACTTCCCCGACCCCATCGATGCTGAAATTGAAACCACCATCGTTGCGGCTGACGCTATCCCTGCTGATATGATGAGCCTTGATATCGGCGAAAAGACCCGTGAACTCTTCGCAGCAGAAGTTAAGAACGCTAAAACCGTTGTTTGGAACGGTCCTATGGGCGTATTTGAGAACCCCATCCTTGCTAAGGGTACCATCGCAGTAGCTAAGGCACTTGCAGAAACCGACGCAACCACTATCATCGGCGGCGGCGACAGCGCAGCAGCTGTTAACA
>JAZSIW010000124.1:0-6065 GCA_045534025.1 Eubacteriales bacterium
TTATGCTTGTAAGGGAATCGCAGCCGGAGAACGCACTGTCTCCAATAGAAGTAACGCTGTCGGGTATGGTTATGCTTGTGATGTTTTTGCAATTGTAGAACGCTTTATTAGGTATTGTGGTAACGCCTGTGGGAATGACGATATCGGTCGAACCGTTAAGGTACAAGTTTTCTGCGTAATATCGAGGATCGCTATATGAATTGCCATATTCTATGGCGAACCATGCAACAATATCGTTTATGTACACATTGTCAAGAGCTGAGCAGCTGTAGAACGCATCTTTCCCGATAGAAGTAACGCTGTTGCCTATGGTTATGCTTGTAAGGGAATCGCAGCCGGAGAACGCACTGTCTCCAATAGAAGTAACGCTGTCGGGTATGGTTATGCTTGTAAGGGCTTTGCAAGAGGAGAACGCATATTCCTCGATAGAAGTAACGCCGTCGGGTATGGTTATGCTTGTAAGGGAAGAGCAGCCGGAGAACGCACTGTCTCCAATAGAAGTAACGCTGTCGGGTATGGTTATGCTTGTAAGGAAAGAGCAGTCGGAGAACGCATATTCCCCAATAGAAGTAACGCTGTTGGGGATGGTGTAACTGCTTTGGTTTCTTCCTGCGGGATAGCGTATTATTGCGGTTTTATTCTTGTTGAACAGCACTCCGCTTTCGGAACTATAGTTCTCACAACCGGCTTCTACCGCAATAGCCGTCAGGGTGGAACAAGCATCGAACGCCCCGTAGGAAACGCATTTTGTGCTCGCCTTGACCGTAAACGCGCCGATGAAGGAGCTTTTTATTTTTATTAAACAGTTTCCTATGTACAGCGCTTCATTTTCCCAATTGTTGGTATCGTTATAATATCCTGTAGTGGAAAACGCACTTGTCCCGATAGAAGTAACGCTGTCGGGGATGTTGATGCTTGTAAGGGAAGAGCAGCTGAAAAACGCATATTCCCCGATAGAAGTAACGCCAAGCCCTATATTAACAGAATTAATATAGTCACTTTTGGCATACCAGGGGGCAGTGTTTGACGAAGCCCAAGAATAGTTAGTCATATCACCTGTGCCGGTGATGTCAAGCACGCCTGTTTCGGTGTCAAGTGTCCAAGTTAAATTATCGCCGCAGGTACCGCTGTAGGTGGTTTTGGGAGCTATTATCGTCACGTCGGCTTCGGCCGCGCTTGCGGTGAAGGTGCATAAGCCCATACACATACAAAGCGCAAGAATTAATGCTGTGATTCTTTTCATGTTTTTCTCCTTTATAATTGTTTTTTTCTCAAAAGCGAACATTAAACAACTACATTTTAGACTTTTTTTGTCTAAATGTCAATAGAAAGTTTTTGTCTATGGTAAACTCTTTTTGGTGGTGAATATGTTAAGTTTTGGAGAAAAATTACGGCGGCTTAGAGAGACGGCGGGAATATCTCAAACAGAGTTGGGCAGAGCTATACAGTCCACACAGAGAAAGATTTCGTATCTCGAGCGAGACACCTGCGAGCCAAGCCTTGATGATCTTAGAAAATTATGTCTTTATTTTGATGTGTCGGCAGACTATTTCTTGGGGCTAACAAAAGTTGTTTCATCTTTTCAAATTGATACGGGCATTTCCAAAAAAAATGACGGCAAATCAAATTCATAACATCGGCAATATGTTTGTCGGTGTTTTTTTGTCGGGTTCCCCAAGAAGTCTGTGGGCTTTTTTGAGGTGATTGCCTTTTGCAATTGCTGCATAAATAAAACGGCGGCTTTTAGCCGCCGTTTCAGACCGCTGACAAAGGCACAGAACACGAAAAAAACTAAAAACTGACTATACCTAAAGAAGAAACTTCGGGGGGTGTCCCCGAAGTTTCTGCATTTAATCATATCTTTTCGTTCAAAACGAACCTCGGCTCACAGTACCTTTGTACAGTTCTCGGGGTCCCCGTTGCGAACAAAGTGAGCAATGGGGTGTTTTCTCACCTCGGTTCGTCTTGTCTACACTCTTTCTCAGCAGTCTGCCAAGCTGATGACAAGGTTTGTCATCAGCTTGAAACGGCGGCCTTTAGCCGCTGTTTGCTATCTCTTCCACTGCTGTCAGCAAAATATCAACGTCTTCTTCGCTGTTGCTCCTGCCGAAGCTTGCACGGACCGCACCGTATTTGCCCGTACCCAGCGCTTCGTGGGCAAGGGGCGCACAGTGCAGACCTCCCCGGACGTATATGCCACGCTCCGCCAACATAGCGGCAACCTTGTCCGAGGGCACATCCTTTACGTTAAACGCCACTACGGGGGCATAGTCGCCGTCCCAGCCCGTAGCGTATACCTTTACGCCTTTTATGGCTTTAAGTCTGCGTACCGCCTGCTGTCTAAGCTCTTCTTCCTTGCGGTTTATCTCAAGCTCTTTTACGGCGGCGGTAAGGGCGGCTATACCCGTAACGTTTGCCGTGCCTGCCTCCAGCCTTTCGGGAAGCATGGGCGGCATCTCCTTTTCCCGTGCCGCCACGCCTGTGCCCCCCTCTATAAGCGGCTTTATTTTTACGCCGCTTTCGGGGTTGACGATAAGCGCACCCACGCCCATTGCGCCGCCTAAGCCCTTGTGGGCGGGGATGCATATAATATCCGCCCCTAAATCCACAATATTTACGGGGATATGCCCTGCGCTTTGAGCGCAGTCCAGCACGGTGGGTATACCTTTGCGCCGTGCTTCTGCACACAGCTCCTTTACGGGCAGGCATATTCCGCAAAGGTTAGATGCGTGGCACAGCACCATTAGCCCTACGTTTTTCTTTAACAGCTTAAGCACGGTCGTTGCCGTCTGTTCCCTGCTGTTAAAACAGGGAGTTACTATTTGTAAACGCCTCGGAAAGGCGGAATAAAGAGGGCGCAGTACGGAGTTATGCTCCATGGCAGAGCAAAGGGCGTCTCCTTTTTTTGGGGCAAGCCCCTTTATTGCCATATTAAGCGCCGCTGTGGCCCCGCTTGTGATAACCACGTTTTCGGGTGTAGAGCCGAAAAGCTCGGCCAAAGCTTCACGGCAGGCGTATACGGCCTCCGCCGCCTTCATCGCCAAGGGGTGACCGCCCCTGCCGCTGTTGCCGCAGGTAAAAAACGCCTCTTTTACGGCTTCAAACACGGCGGCGCTTTTGGGAAAAGAGGTGGCGGCGTGGTCCAAATATACAAAGCTCATGGCAGTTACTCCTTAACCGTACCAAGGATGTTTATGCCCCTTGACCGCAAAAGCTCTGTGGCTTTCTCCGCCCTCGTTGCGTCTGCCAGCCGCAGTCCGTAGCCGCAGCCCCTTACGGCGGTAACCGCAGGGGAGCGTGTAAGGGTGCTGTATATCTGTGCATCCGATAAAAGCCGTTGCGCTTTCAATGCATAGGTTATCGAGGAAAATATAAGGGTCATCTGTCACCCGTCCTTTGCTTGGGAAGCTTCCCTTGCTTCAGTATATGCTGCGGGCATAAAAACGCCCCAAAAAGCGAGGTCGCTTTCCGGGGCGTTTGGGTTGTAATTTAATCCTTTGTGTAAATAAACGGTTTGTTGCCGCTTTGCTCGTGGGCGGTGCCTGCGTTATGAGACCAGTAATCGCCGGCGTTCTTTTCGTAATAGGTGGGGTCGTTATATATATGCTCGCCCGTTATCCTTTCAAGCGCTGTGCAGTTCCAAAACAGGCCTTCACTAAAGCCTTTAATTTTGCCGTCGAATATTACCTGCTTCAAAGCGGTACAGCCGTTAAATGCATATTTGCCAAGGTAAACCGTGCTTTTGGGTGTGGCTACTTTTTCAAGCTTTGTGCAACCGGAAAAGGCATAATCCGCCACAAGCACAGTGCCTTCTTTTACCGCAAAATCACCTTCGGTGCTTTCCTTTACGTCTATAAGATAGTTATCTATATATAAAGCGCCGTTCTCACGGATATCCTTGGTGTTGTAATAGCCCGTGCCGTAAAAAGCGTCGTAACCGATTTGGTTAATCCCGTCGGGCAGGGAGATTGCTTTTGCGGCGCTGCAGCCGTAAAATGCGCCTTTACCTATGGAGTTAAGATTGCCCTTAAACTCAAAGGCTTCTATTTTGGTACAGCCCATAAAGGCAAAATCGCCAACGGACTTAAGGCTTTTCGGAAATACTATTTTTGTTGCCTTGTTGCATTTGTAAAAGGCGTAATCGCCTATCTCGGTAACCCCTTCGCAGATGACTATTTTCTTAACGGACTCATCACTTTTAAGCTTCAGCCACTCGTCGGGCTTAAGGGGGTCAAAATCCTTTATTGCGCCTTTGCCGCTTATGGTAAGCACGCCTTCCTCCGAAAGGGTCCAGCTTATGTTGCTGTCTAAAAAAGTGCGCTTAACTATCAAAAGGCCTGCACCCAAAACGGAAACCACAAGTACTACGGTAAGCAATTTTACAATAAAAGCTTTGTTTTTGGGGTCGGCAATATATTCTTTAAGATTAAACTTGTTTTTTCTTTGTTTGGCACACATAAAGCAAGCCCTCCTTAAAATTTCCCTAAAAACAGTTTAACACACCTCTGTCTGTTTGTCAACCGTCAGCTTTCAGCTTAAAAAGCGTAAAGCGGGCAATAATACATAAAGACGGAACATATAATTTTATTACTTTTAACTTTCCGAAAATTCCTCTGTTGAACAGTGAAAGTGAATAGTGAAAAAGTAAAAATTCCCCGAAAATAAATTTCGAGGAATTTTTGGTGACCCGTAGGGGAGTCGAACCCCTGCCTTCGCCGTATTAGGGCGATGTTTTAACCACTTGACTAACAGGCCGTACAGCTAATATTATCACAAGCACATGGTTTTGTCAAGCATAAATTTTTATTTTAGGAGGTAAAAATATGACAAGGGACAAAAAGCAGGATGCGGTAATAAATGTTTTGTACTACGGCATAATTGCCGTGGCGGTATTTTGGGGCATAAGGCTGTTTTTTCGCTACCTGTTGCCGGCGCTGTTCCCCTTTGCTGTCGCATATATCGTGGCGCTTATGCTTAATCCGCTTATGTTAACGCTGGAAAAACGCATAAAACTGCCCCGCAAGCTTGGCGCTTTTTTGTTGGTTACCCTTACCGTTGCCGCCGTGTTTCTTTTGCTGTTTTTGATAATCCACAGGGCGGTGGAGGAGGTAGGACGGCTTGCAGAGATGCTTTCCGGGCTTAGTGCAGAGGACTTTTCTCCCATCAAGGACAAAGCTAACCGATTTTTGCTTCGCCTGCCTTTTATAGACGGGGGTGAAGATCTGGAGCGCTTCTGGCAAACCACCGAGGAGCGTGCCTCGTCGGTACTTGCAGAAAGTATACCCAATCTTAAAAGCGGCGTGGGGATGCTTACGGGCCTGTTTACGGGGTTGTTCGACCTTATTATCAGTTTTTTCGTAACGGTTATAGCTTGCTATTATATGACTGTGGACAGGGCGAAAATAGCGGCTTTTGTATACAAGCCTTTTTCCAAGTCCGTTGGCGACAGGATAAAAAAGCTTAAAGAAAACCTGTTTTCTGCAGTGGGCAAATATTTAAAAGCTTACGGGCTTATAATGCTTATAACTTTTACCGAGCTGTTTGCGGCGTTTACGGTGCTGCGCATAGAATACGCCCTGCTTTTGGCGGCGCTTATCTCCCTGGTGGACGTGTTGCCCGTGCTGGGTACGGGCACGGTGCTTATCCCTTGGGCCTTGGTGTGCTATTTTGTACAGGGTGATATGTATACAGGCACCGGGCTTATAATAAGCTATGTGCTGATAACGGTAATACGCCAGGTGGCAGAGCCTAAAATCGTGGGCAGTTACATCGGCATCCATCCTCTTGCGGCGTTGGTGGCGATGTTTGCGGGGCTTAAACTTTTCGGTTTTTTGGGTATGCTTCTGCTTCCCGTGGCGGTCATGGGCGCAAAAAACGTAGTTGCAGGAGCAGAGAAGGGCACAGACGCCTAGCCAAAGCATAGCAATCCGAAGTCGCTTTTCAGGGGCGGATTTCCGCCGCTACTGTGTCAAAATGCTCGTGAATACGTACAGTATTCACTCCGCTTTTTCCTTGTATCAACAAAAATCTGCCACCTGAAAAGTCGAAAGACCCAAAAGGAGCTG
>JAZSIW010000089.1:0-13950 GCA_045534025.1 Eubacteriales bacterium
TGGTAACACATGTAAGAGAAGAGCAGTAGTGGAACGCATAGTCACCAATAGAAGTAACACCATCGGGGATGTTTATACTTGTAAGAGAAGAGCAGCCACTGAACGCACTTCCACCAATAGAAGTGACGCTGTCGGGGATGGTGACACTTGTAAGAGAAGAGCAAGAGCTAAACGCACCTCCATCAATAGAAGTAACGCTATTGGGGATGGTAACGCTTGCAAGGGAAGAACATCTGCTAAATGTATCCATAAGAGAGGTAACACCGTATGGGATAGTAACGCTTGCAAGGGAAGAGCAACTAGCGAATGTACTCTCAAGAGTTGTAACGCTATTGGGGATGGTAACACTTGTAAGGGAAGAGCAGTATTCGAACGCATTTCTACCAATAGAAGTAACGCTGTCGGGGATATTTATGCTTGTAAGGGAAGAGCAGTCATAGAACGCATATCCCCCAATAGAAGTAACGCTGTCGGGTATGGTAATGCTTTGAAGGACGTTACAATTATAAAATGCTTGGTAACCAATAGAAGTAACGCTGTTGTAGATGGTAACGCTTGTAAGGGATTCGCAGTCTTCAAACGCACCTTCACCGATAGAGGTAACGCCATTGGCG
This sequence comes from Eubacteriales bacterium, assembly GCA_045534025.1. Classification (GTDB taxonomy): domain Bacteria; phylum Bacillota; class Clostridia; order Oscillospirales; family CAG-382; genus SIG636. The sequence continues at coordinate 615 of JAZSIW010000089.1, forward strand.
ATATTCACGGTTTTTATATCATTACGAAATCCACGATACCAAGGTGAATGGTTGGGGTAACGATTAGAATAATCGTACATATCACCTGTGCCGGTGATGGTCAAAGCACCCGTTTCCGTATCAAAGCTCCAAGTTAAATTGTCGCCGCAGGTGCCGTTGCGAACAGTTTGGGGAGTGGCAAGGAACATGGTGCTTGCCGCAGGCTTTAATTCTGTTACAGAATCTGTACCGGCAACTGTAAACGAACACAGCCCTAAACACAAAACTGCCGCCAAAACAAGTGCTGTTAGTTTTTTCATAAACTTATCTCCTTTTCTTTTTTTTGATATCATCAATGATATCATTTATTATGTCAAATTATAATATATAACTATGTTTTTGTCAAGGTATAATTATATTATAACAAGAAAGGGTGTGTAATATGAAAAACGAAACATTAAAGATTAAGCGCCGTGGAGAAGACGGGCACAAAACAATTACGGTACGCATAAAAGAAGGCACCCTTGCGAAGTTGGACAGCATTGCGACGGATAGCAATTATTCCCGAAACGAGCTTATAAACATTATATTGGAGCACGGGGTAGATAATATTGAGATAGAATAAAACAAAGACACAAAAACACCGCAGACCGTGAAAGTCTGCGGTGTTTAATTTTGTTTAAATTATGCGGTGAAGGAACGGAAAACGGCAAGATAGTCTGCGGTGGTTATTCTTTCATCGCTGTTAAAGTCTGCCGCCTTGCGGTAATAACGCATGGGAAGATAGCTGTTATCTCCGCTGAGGTAGCCCTTAATCTTAAGCAGGTCGGAGGTGGAGGTTATGCCGTCACCGTCCGTATCGCCCTTAACGATTGCGTTGTATGACACGCCGCCCACGTTTATAACACAGCCTGTGCCCACGTAGTCGGTACTTTCAAGAGCTGTACCCTCGCTGTCGCTGAGGGAAATACGGATACCCTCCGCATTATAATAGGTACTTATAAGCCCTGCCGTAGTGTAAAGGGAGATGCCCGACACCAAAGAAGACGCAGAGTCCAAAGCCCAACCCGTGCTTATATTGATATGTGCAATTGCGTTCATAAGCGCATAGTCTGAAACTACGCTGTTGCCGTAAGAGCAAAGGGTAAAGCCGCCGCCCATACCGCTGAATGCGCCCGCCTCTACCGAAGTAACGCCGTTGCCCACAATAACCTTACTTACATTACTGTTTGCAAAAGCGGAAGCTGCAATACTTGTAGCTTCGGCAGGTACGGTAACCGCACCTTCGCGAACTGAACAATAGGTATATACGCCGTCGGCAACGATGCCGCCGTAGTTATCTGCAACAACTACATCACAGCTTACGGAAAGACCGCCTGCGCTAAGGGTAACGGTTGCGTTACCGGGAGCTGCCGCACCAACCTTGTTGTCGTTTATGAGAGCAACAGAGGGGTTGCTGCTGGTAAGGGTATATTCCGCATCGGCAGGAGTTATGTTCAAAGTAAACTCGTAAACCGTGCCGGTCTCCATATAAAGCTTTGCGGGGTTAAGACTTATACTGCCTACGTTTTCGGGAGCTTCGGGGGTGTCAACGGGCTCGTCAACCTCCGGCTCGGAAGGAAGGTCGCCCTCTGTGCCGAAGTCATAATTATACTGCTCCAGATCATAGCTTTCGATAAGGTTGATAAGGCAATCGGTATACTCGGTCTCACTGCAATACCCGTCCTGAACTATAAGATATGCGCAGGACCTATAATCGTAGTTACCCCTAAGGTTTTCGTAGCAAGACATACGGTTAAACAGACCGCTGTGGTCGTTAACACTGTCCTGCCAGCTGTCGTAGCCGCGCCAGAAGGAAAGGGAGTACGTCCTGACATAAGCGTCACCCTTAGCGGCAACAAGATGCGACCAGCTGTCGTAAAGCACGCATTCATTCCTGTCAAAAACCTTGCCGCCCCATGTACTGTAAGCACGGATACCAAACAGGTTGTTGGCTTGAGTTGCCAAGGTACTGCGACCCCAACCGCTTTCCCAAATAGCCTGTGCCAAAGTGAAGGACGCCAAAATATGGTTATCCCTCATATCATTGGTGCACATAGGGCCAACGATTGCCAAAAAGTCGTCCACATAAGAAGCCTCTGCCTTTGTAGCGGGCACTACCGTTATAACGGAAGCTATAAGCATTGCTACCACAAGAAGCATCGCCGTCTTTCTTGGTTTCATAAAAACAAATTCATCCTTTCAGTTTGTTGGGGGTCTCCGTCTCTGCAGGGGAATGAAGCTTAAGCGAAAACGCTTCCCTATCGGCAGAGAGGGTTGCAACCCCTTCTTCGCTGTCATATATAATTGTTACGCCCAAAAAGTAGTTTCTAATCAATTCCAAGGGAATATAATAGTCATCTTTAAAAATAATAGGTGCCGTAAGCCTTACGGGTTGACCGTTTATGTAAACACCTGTAGAGTCTTTTGTAAAAGAGAGGCTTTCATCCACGTTATGAAAGTGCATGGAAACCCTGGTTTTATCGCCTGCCAAGGTAAAATCGTAAAGGGCGGCAAGTCCCGTAGCGGAAATGTAAGGCACGTTATTGATTATAAACTCTTCATCCTTGGCTTCGTAAATAACGTTCCCTTTAGAATCCAAAACATTAAGCTCCGCCAACTCGCTTTCGGTATTCCAAAAATAAACGGAAAGCGTAAAGCCAAAAATCACAAGACAGCAAAGCAAGTAAACTATACTGCCGAAAATAAACCTTGCTATGAAGGTCGCGCGTCTCTCACGCCGACGCTCCTCCGCCTTTAGCCTACGCTCCTCAATTTCCTCAGGTGTAAGCTTCCTTACCCTTTTCGGTGCGCCTGTATGGGCAATATTATGTGTGTTTTTAGGAGCATAGCCCCTATTTGTATTATTTTCCGCGCCCATTGCATAACACCTCACCGTGATTATATCATAAAAGCCCTTTTTATGGAATAGCCTTATTAACTTTTTTACAAAAAAATAATAAAATGGAAATATAATCCTCTGTTTTAGGGCAAAATCCTTGTGAAAACAGCTGTTTTGGCGGAGTTTGGAGGGAAAATATGAACGAAAAATTTACAAATTCGGCGCATTTGGCAGTAAACACGGCATTTATGGAGGCGACTGCACTGGGAGACTGTTACGTAGGAACAGAGCATTTGCTTTTAGGCTTAGCGCAAAGCGACAGCCCCTGCGGAAGCTTACTTTGCAGCGCAGGGCTAACCCCCGAATATATAAGGAGACAGCTATTGGCACAGTCAAGGCAAAAAAATGCAAACCGCGACACCGCAGACATGACGCCAAAGCTTAGAAAATTACTTTTGAAGGCGGCAAGAACAGCAATCGACGGCAAAGCGGGCTGTGCAGACTTGCTTTTGGCGCTATTGTCGGAAGAATGCGGGGCAAAGCGACTGGCAGACGCCATCGTTGCCGCCCCGAGGCTTTATGAAAAAGCGGAAAAACTTGCAAAGGAGGAAGAAACAGTGCATAAAAACCAACGAAGACCCACACCTATATTGGACAAAAACAGCTGCAACCTGACAGAAAAAGCGGAAAGAGGTCTGATAGACCCTGTAATAGGCAGAGAAAAAGAGGAAGACAGGGTTATACAAATTCTCCTTAGGCGCACAAAAAACAACCCCTGCCTTATAGGCGAGCCTGGGGTAGGCAAAACCGCCGTAGCGGAATCTCTTGCACTTAGGATAGCCGAAGGGCGTGTGCCGCTCCCTCTTAGAGACAAGCGCATAATGGTTCTTGACATACCCGCTTTGGTAGCAGGCACCAAATACAGGGGCGAGTTTGAGGATAAGCTTAGAAACATAATAGAAGAAACCAAACTTGCAGAGGATGTTATTCTGTTTGCCGACGAAATACACACAATTGTAGGAGCAGGTGCGGCAGAAGGAGCCATCGACGCCGCCAATATCCTGAAGCCATATCTGGCAAGAGGCGAGATACGTCTTATAGGAGCAACAACTTTGAAAGAATACAAGAAATATATAGAAAAAGACGGTGCGCTTGAAAGGCGCTTTCAATGCGTATTATTGAAAGAGCCCGACAAAGAGGCATGCTTGCGCATACTTAAGGGATTGCGTCGCCGTTACGAAGCGCACCACGGTGTGATTATAAGCGACGGGGCTTTAGAGGCGGCGATAGACTTATCGGTTAAGTTTATAGGCGAGCGAGCTTTACCCGACAAGGCCATAGACCTTATGGACGAGGGAGCGGCACGCCGTCGAATGCAGTGGGCGGAAAAGAAGGGAGTTCCTACTGTTGATAAAACAGATATAGAAGCCGCCTTTGAAGCAGGCACGGGTCTGAACGCAAAAGGATTTATGTTTGGCAGCGATAAGCTTGAAGCCTTGAAGGAACGCATACATGGACAGGATGAAGCCGTAAACAAAATTGTTTCCTTATTGGACGGATACGGAGAAGAGTTTTTGCCGTCGCCTTTGATTTTATTGTTTGTAGGCGGCAAGGGCGTAGGAAAACGAAGCTTGGCAAGGGAATGTGCAAAGCTTATGTTCGGTTGTGAGGACGCATTTTTCAGCTTCGACGCAGAGGAGTTCAGGGGCAGTTACGGGGCGAACCGACTTATCGGCACATCCGGCGGAGAGGGAGGATTGCTTACGGAGAAGGTACGCAGGAAGCCTCGTTGCTTTTTGTTTTTTGACAACGTGAACAAAGCTGACGCAGAGCTTTTGTCGCTGATACGCCGAATATCCGAAGAGGGAGCGCTTGACGACGGCAACGGATTGCGAATAAGCTTTAAGGGCTGTTTTGTAATTCTTTCCGCCTGCAAAGAGGCAGAGGCAACAGCAGGTTTTGCCAAAGGGGTAAAGACCGCCGACCCCATATTGAGGGAGATTGCCTCCATAGCTGACGACACTGTAAGCTTTGCAGCGTCCGGCGAAAAAGAGCTTGCGGCAGTTGCAGAGGCCTGTTTTAGCGCCTTAAAAAAAGAACTTGGCAACAAAGGGTTGCGCATAGAAAACGACCCTGCCCTTCTACCTTCCGTTGCCGCCCATTGGCATGCCAAGGGGCTAAGTCACGGCGGGCTTTGCCGCGTGCTTAAACGAAATGCCGCAAAGCTTATTGCAAAGGAAACCGGCTATGGAGGCGACGCCGTGCTTTGCTGGGAAGGAGAAAAAGAAAAAATAAAAATTACCGCAAAAAACTGTTGACAAACGGAAAGGCTTGGTTTATAATGGCTGTAAAGCGTTTTGCTTTACAGCTGTTTTTTAGGGAGGCATTTACTATATGGAAAGCAAAAGGGTGCTTATATCTTCCCTGCTTGACATATACGGCGTTCTGCTGAAGGACGGCCAGCGTGATGTTTTGGACTTGTACTATAACGATGACCTTTCCTTGTCGGAGATAGGCGAGGATACGGGGATCACCCGTCAAGGCGTCCGTGACGCTTTGAAGAAGGGCGAGGTAAAACTTTTGGAGTTTGAAGAGAAGCTTGGGTTTTACCGAAAGTCACAAAAACTGCGTGAGGGTTTGGAAGCTGTTATTGAAAAAGCAAAATGCGCCGGAGACGGCGAGCTTTGCGCCCTTGCTGCCGAACTGACGGCATTGCTTTAACGGAGGACATAAAATGTTTGAAGGTCTTGTTGATAAAATATCGGGCGCCTTTAAAAAGCTGAGAAACAGCGGCAAGCTTACGGAAGCTGACGTTAAGGCGGGCATGCGTGAGATAAAGCTGGCTCTTTTGGAGGCGGACGTTAACTTTAAAGTAGTAAAGGACTTTATTGCCAAGGTCAGCGAGCGTGCTGTGGGCAGTGACGTGCTTGAAAGTCTTGTACCTGCACAACAGATAGTAAAAATAGTGCACGAAGAGCTTATTACCCTTATGGGTACATCAAACTCTAAACTTGTGATGGCACCCAAGCCCCCCACGGTTGTACTTATGTGCGGTTTACAGGGCAGCGGTAAAACCACCCACACGGGTAAGCTTGCGCTTATGTACAAAAAGCAGGGTAAAAGTCCCCTTTTGGTTGCCTGTGATATATACCGCCCTGCCGCTATAAAGCAGTTGCAGGTTGTTGGTGAAAAGGCAGGGGTTAAGGTCTTTGAAAAGGGTACACAGGACCCTGTTAAGACCGTTAAGGAAGCCCTTAGATACGCCAAGGAATACGGCCATGATTTGGTTATTGTTGATACTGCAGGCCGTTTGCATATAGACGAAGTGCTTATGGAAGAGCTGCGCAGGGTTAAAGAAGCGGCAGAGCCTACGGAGACCTTGCTGGTGGTTGACGCCATGACCGGTCAGGACGCGGTTAACGTTGCCCAAAGCTTTAATGACCTGCTTGATATATCCGGCGTTATCCTTACCAAAATGGACGGCGATACCAGAGGCGGTGCGGCACTTTCCGTACGTCATATAACAGGCAAGCCCATTAAGTTTATAGGTACGGGCGAAAAGCTTGATAATTTAGAGCCTTTCCATCCCGACCGTGTGGCGTCCCGTATATTGGGTATGGGTGACGTACTTTCCCTTATCGAAAAGGCACAAAACGCCTATGACGACAAGCAGGCGGAGGAGCTGGAAAGGAAGTTCAGAGAATCCAGCTTTACCTTGGAAGATTATTTGGAGCAGTTCGGCCAACTTAGAAACATGGGTTCTCTTGAGCAGCTCATGGGTATGATACCCGGTGTTAACGCCTCCAAGCTGAAGGACGCTAAGATCGACGAAAAGGCTATGGACCATCTGGAAGCTATTATACTTTCGATGACCAAGTACGAAAGGGTACATCCCGAAGTTTTGAACTCTTCACGCAAGAAGCGTATTGCCGCAGGCAGCGGCAGGTCTGTGGAAGAAGTTAACAGATTGCTTAAGCAGTTTGAGCAGACTAAGGACATTATGAAGAAGTTCACCAAAAAAGGCAAAAAAGGCAGAATGCGACTGCCTTTTGGCATAAAATAATATTATATTTTTTCGGAGGAAAAAGAAAATGGCAGTTAAGATCAGACAGAAGAGAATGGGCGCAAAGAAGGCACCTTTTTACAGAGTAGTTGGTGCTGACTCTCGCTTTCCCAGAGACGGCAGATTTATCGAAGAAAACGGTTACTACAATCCTATGAAGGAGCCCTCTGAAATCGTTATTGACAACGAAAAGGCTAAGAAGTGGATTGCTAACGGCGCACAGCCTACCGATACTGTTAAGACTTTGCTTAAGAAGAACGGCGCTATATAATCAGAGGTGCCGACTATTATGAAGCAAGTTTTATTGGATATTGCCAAGGCTATTGTTGATAACCCGGACGAAGTCAGCGTATCTGAAAAGGTAAGCGGCGATACCTGCGTGCTTGAGCTTACTGTTGCCAAGGACGATATGGGCAAGGTTATAGGCAGACAAGGCAAAATAGCCAAGTGCATACGTGTTGTAATGCGTGCCGCTGCGGCAAAGCAGAACAAGCGTGTTATTGTGGACATAGTACAGTAATTTTATGAAAAAATTTTTGGAAGCGGGGGTCCTTGGTGCCCCTCGCGGGGTTAAAGGCGAGTTGCGATTTGACTGTTGGTGCGACAGCCCCGATTTTTTGCGCAGCGTAAACCGTTTTTATTTTGATGCCGAGGGTACAAAATCCTTGGCGGTTAAGCGGTACCATCCTTCCATACCCTCTATTGTTTTTGAAGGCAGAGAGGACAGACAAAGCGCCGCTTTGCTTACAGGGCGCAAGCTTTGGTTTGACAGGGAAGATGTAAGTCTGCCCGAGGGCGTGTATTTTAACGACGACCTTATCGGGCTTGCTGTGTATGACGCAGAAAGCGGAGAAGCTTTAGGCGTGCTTTCTGCTATAGAGGAAGGCAGTCGCAACTTTTTGTACCGCATAAAAGGCGACAAGGAGTATCTTGTGCCTGCGGTAGACGCTTTTGTAAAATCCGTTGACCCCGAAAAAGGAATAACTGTCAGTCTTATAGAGGGGCTGGAGGTATAATGAGTATGCATTTTGAAGTGCTTACCCTGTTTCCCGATATGTTGCGCCCCGTATTTGACGCCAGCATAATAGGCCGTGCCGTACAGGCAGGGCTTATAAGCGTTTCCTGCACCGACATACGAAGCTATACCAAGGATAAGCACCGCCGTGTGGACGATACGCCCTACGGCGGCGGCTACGGTATGGTTATGCAATGCCAACCCGTTATCGACTGCATCAGAGATGTTAAGTCCCGTCTTGAAGGCAGTGTGCGCGTTGTTTATATGTCACCGCAGGGTCGACTTTTTAACAACGAGGTGGCAAAAGAATATGCCGCCTATGATAATCTTATACTCCTTTGCGGTCATTATGAAGGGATAGACGAGCGCATTATAGAGCTTGAAGTGGACGAGGAGCTTTCCGTAGGCAACTATGTGCTTACAGGGGGCGAATTGCCTGCCGCCATAGTTGTTGACGCTGTGTCCCGCCGCTTGGAAGGAGTATTGCCTGCCGCTGAGTGTTCTGAGGAAGAGAGCTTGGAGGGCGGGCTTTTGGAGTATCCACAGTACACACGCCCCCGTGAATTTGAAGGTTTGTGTGTTCCCGAAGTATTGCTTAACGGCAACCACGCCGAGATAGAAAAGTGGCGCAGGGCGCAATCCTACGAGCGCACCGTGAAAAAGCGCCCCGATCTGTTAAACAAGGAACAAAGCAGTGAAAAGCAGTAAAACAAACAACAAAACAGGATACATTAAAAGGCTTAAAAACGGAAGCCTTATATTGTCGTGCCTTGGCGGTTTATCCTCCAAGCTTATTTCTTTTTTTAAGCTTAGTATTTTATCGTTCCTGTTTTGCGGCAGCGACAAGTCGGACAAGCTTGTGACAAGCAGTGCCGTAAACCAAGGGTTGAAGCAGGCAGATTTTAAAAGAAAAGCAGTAAACAAAGCAAAAAGCACCTGCGCCCGTGCAATAGAGAGCAGCCCCGTGACAAAAGCGTACAAAAGACTTATAACAGGAGCGATTTATACACCGGCAAGCTCTTACGGTGCTTTTTTTGTAACCTTTGGCATATATGTCGGTCTTGTATACTGTGTAAAGCTTTATGCTTTCAGTGATACGGATATACAGGTCTACAGCCTTATATATGCTTGCATGATTATCCTTTCCGCCTTCCCCTTACTGTTTTCGCGCAAGTCTATTATAAAGTATACGGAAAGCAGCGCTTTTGTGCGTGCGGCCTTGGGTGGTTGCATACATTTTGGTGTTTATAATGACAAAAAAGGCTCTTCCGCATTGGGCACGGCTATAATTTTAGGCTCGGTATTCGGCGTGCTTACCTTCTTCTTTAATGAGCTGCGTGTGCTTTTGTTTATATTTGTGTTGATTTTTGCAATGATTGTGCTGTATGCACCGGAGCTGGGGCTGTGTGCCGTTGCGCTGTGCCTGCCTTTTGCAGGACGTAACTATTTGGTTGCTTTAATTTGTTACACCTTCGGTTGCTATCTTGCAAAAGTGCTTAGAGGTAAGCGAAACCTACACCTTAATACAGGCAATATATTTGTACTGTTTTTACTTGCCTGCTTTGGATTTGCGGCAGTGCGAGGCGGCGGCATAAATGCCTTGTTTGCGTTTTCCGCCACAGCCTTATACATTATGGCATCTAATTTGTTGGTAACAAAAAAACTGCTGAAAAAATGCATACAGGCCTTATGTCTGGGCTTTAGCGGCGTTGTTTTAATTTTCATGTTTCAGCTGTTTACGGCGGCGTACAACAACATGCCCTTTGAAAGCTCTTTTAAAAGTGCTTTCTCCGTATTCGAGGAAAGCGGCGGATTTATAAAGTACTGTTTGGTGCTTTTGCCCTTCAGATTTTGCAAAGCAGAGCGTTCTGCGCCTTTCAGCAAAACGGTTTGCTATCTGTTGGCGGCGGGTCTTATGTGTTACTCCGTTTATACAGGTCACGTGTTCTTCGCCGTGGCAACCGCTGTTACCGTAGCGCTTTACCTTACCGTAAGTAACAGACAGATTTTTGCGCCGTTGTTTTTGTGTGTGGGCGTGCCCTTGTTGGCGCTTTATTTCTCGGGCGTGTCCATAGACCTTAATAATTTGGGCGCTTACAACATGGTTGCCGGTTGGGTTTATGCCCTTAAAGCAAGCACAAGCTATCCTCTGTTTGGCTTTGGTATGTCAGCAGAAACGCTGGCGACCGCAGGATTTGGCGACAGCCGCAATATGTACTTGCAAACCCTTGCCGAATGCGGCTTAACAGGTTTTTTGTTGCTGATGTTAGCATTGGTGTTTGCAAGCCAACGGATGTACACCTCCTTACCCAAAGCAGGGTCAAGCAGCAGATGCATAGCGGCGGCTGCAGGCGCAAGTGCAATTATGAGTTTGGTTTTGGGCTTTGGCAACAATCTGTGGAAAGAGGACGGCATTTGTTTGGTGTTGTGGCTTAGCCTTGGCATAGCCTCGGCGGCGTGTCATACAAGGATGGCAGAAAAGAGGGAGATGGACAATGAGTTTTACAGATAACAAAAGATCCCGTTGGTTTACCGTGGCAGATGCGCTGATAATAGTAATAGCCCTGCTTTTGCTTGTGGGGGCGGCGCTGTTGTTTTTGATGCCCAACCTGAAGGACAATGAGATTAACACCGTAACCGCAACACTGCAAATAAGCTTTGATGAAACTCAAACGGAAAACATTTCCAATCTGGAAGGGAACGTCCCCTTGTTTTACGGTGATAAGGAGATAGGTATTATAGTGAGAAAAACGCCGGACAACCGCACGGTTTATGCGGAACTGAAGCTTATATACGAAAACGGCGTTTTTTATCTTGAAGAAGAACCGTTGCGTATAAACGGCGAATTTGTGATGGAAACAAAAACCCAAAGCCTTACAGGTCGCATAGTTGACATACAAAAGGAGGGCTAAGCCATGGCAAAAACAAAAAAGAGCTTTAATTTGCTTGACGTACTTATAGTTTTGGCGGTCCTTTGTCTTATTGCAGGTATTTTTTGGCGGAAAGAGCTTACTACGGTGGTAGAACAGCACGCAAAAGAAAATACCGTGTCTGTATTCTGCACCTGCACGGTTATAGAACTTGAAGGCGGCGAAACGGCAAAGCTTCCTTCGAATATAACGGATATATACTACGAAGGCGAAAAGGTGGGCACACTTGTTCCTTCCGTTGTGACCGATGAGTCCGGCGAAGAGGACACCGTTGACCAACGTACCGTTGCCGTAAAGCTTACGGCAGTGGAAGAAAACAGCGGATATTATTTGAATAACACCAAGCTTGTGCAAGGTGAGAAATACAGCTTTTATACCGATTTGTATGAGTTTACTTTACGCATAGAACAAATTTCGGAGTAAAAAGCCCATTTGTTGTGCATACCTTTCAAAAACAACGGCTGACAACAGGCAAGGTTTGAATGAATTGACCATAACATTATCCTTGACATTCTGCCTGCTGAATTGATATAATAAATATAAGATGGATAGTGTCGGAGGAAGTACGTCTATGACTACAAAAACAGTTACCATACAGAATACCGTTGGTCTTCATGCAAGACCTGCCACTTTCTTTATCCAAAAGGCTAACTTTTATAAGAGCACCGTTATGATTGAAAAGGGCACCAGACGCGCTAACGCAAAAAGTCTTTTGGGTGTGCTCTCTTTGGGTATAGAAAAGGGTCACGATATTACCATACGTGCCGAAGGTATTGACGAAGCAGAGGCAGTAGAAGGTCTTGCCGATTTGCTTTTGAACGGCTTTAACGACTAATTATGTCTTTTTGCGGCGGTGCTTGTCTTAAAGCACCGCTTTTTGTTTTAATCCTGCACAAAGGAGGTTGGCACTTTTGACAAAGGACGAGCTTTTTCTTGCGGCACGGGATTTGCCCGCAACACCTGGCGTTTATATTATGCGCAACTCTGCCGACAAGGTCATATACGTCGGCAAATCAAAGGCGCTTAAAAACAGGGTAAGCAGTTATTTTGCCCCCTATGCCAACCACAGCGGAAAGACCTTGCACATGGTTAACTCCGTTGCCCGCTTTGAGGTATATCACACCGCTACAGAGCTGGAAGCGCTGGTGCTGGAGGACCGCTTTATCAAGCAGTTTATGCCCCGTTATAACATTAAGCTTAAGGACAGCAGCACCTACCCTTACATCAAGGTGTCCGCGGAAGCTTATCCAAAAATAAGCGTTGTCAGCAAGCGCGACGGAGACGGCAGCTACTTTGGTCCCTATGCTTCACACACCACGGCAAAAAACATTGTTGCCACCGTAAAAAGTGCTTTTGCCCTCCCCTCTTGTACACGACGTTTCCCTGCGGATATCGGAAAAGGCAGACCGTGCCTTAACTTTCATATAGGACGTTGTGGGGGGCTGTGCGCCGGCAAGCTTAGCAGGGAGGAATACGGAGAGCGAATTTCCGCCGCAAAGCGTTTGCTTAACGGGGACTGCGCCGCGCTTGTTAAAGATTTGGAAGCGAAGATGAACGCCGCCTGCGAGGCTATGGAGTATGAACAAGCGGCAGCATACAGAGACAGCATGCGTGCAGTTGCCAAAATACGCGATAAACAACATATAGTTGCCGCGCCCGAGGTAGAAGCAGACGTATTTGGCGTTTATGCGGACGATATGGGCAGCGCCGTAACGGTACTTGTAATCCGTGGCGGTGCGATAAGCGACCGAGAAAGCTTTTTTTTCGGCAGTGATGAAATAATAAGCCCCACATCCATAGTATCCCTAATAAGCAGTTATTACCGTACCAAAGGATTTGTACCCAAGGAGGTATGGTGCGGCTATGACCTGGGGGACGAAGAAGCCTTACTTATAGAAGCCCTTGGTAAAAGTCGCCTGGTGTTGCCGAAAAGAGGCGACAAAAAGGCGCTGACGGATATGGCGGAAAGCAACGCAAAAGAACAGCTTTTGCACAAGCGTGCGGAGAATCAACGTCAAACAGGATTTTTGGCTTCGTTCGCATCGTTTTTGGGCTTAGAAGTAGTGCCTGAACGCATAGAAAGCTACGACGTTTCCAACAGTGGCGATGAGTTTATAACAGCAGGTATGGTGGTTTTGCAAAACGGCAAGTTTTGCAAAAAGCATTACAAATCCTTTAACCTTAAGGATATGGAGGGGCAGGACGATTTTGCCGCCACCGCCGAGGTGTTGCGCCGCAGACTTGCCCATGCCGACGAAGGTGAGTCTTGGGCGCTGCCCGACCTTATCCTGGCAGACGGCGGTACGGGGCAGATAAATGCAATACGTCAGGCTCTTGAAGAATACGGGCTGGATATACCCGTTTTTGGTATGGTGAAAGACGAGCACCACAAGACACGCACCCTTACCGACGGAGAAAACGAGCTTTCGCTGAACAAACGGCAGGATATATTTGTATTTATATACAAG
>JAZSIW010000092.1:0-11090 GCA_045534025.1 Eubacteriales bacterium
CCGCTTCCGCTTATAAACAGTACACCTGCTTTGTCAATGCCCCAGTGAAGCTGGCCCCAATCACCTTCAAATATATATCCGTTGCTTTCTTCCACTTTTACTGCAAAAGCTGTGGTTTTTCCTTCATAATTTACAGTAATCGTCTGGTTGCCTATTGCCGAAAGCAATTCGGGTGTGCAGGTGAATTCGCTTGCAACAGTTACCGTGGACCCGTCGCTGTACTCAAGCGTCAAAGTCAAGCCTGACGGGTCAAAGTTTTCACCTACACGGTAATTGAGTTTTGAGGGCAAAGTTTTAATTTTAATCCCTTCAAGTACGGCATCTTCGTTTTCGGATGAACTAAAAGCCGGCTCTTCCTCATAATATACGCTGTCTTCAGCAGAAGAGGGGGCTTCGCTTTCCGTAGTGCTTTCGGACGTTACCTCAACAATTATACTGTTATCCGAAGATATAAAATCGTCCTCTGTCGTTTCACTGCTTTCAGCATCAAGAGTTTCACAGCTCTCATCAATCATGCTTTCACTGCAGACAGTGCTGCTTGTTTCGCTCTCCGCAGTCTCGCTTTGAATCGGTTCAAAACTTATGTTAACCAAACTTTCACCGTAGTTGCTTTTTACTTTGGCGTCACTTTTATCGTTTATAGCATACAAAATTATCGCTGCACAGGCGCCTGTCAGTAATAAAAACACCACGCAAACCAACAGTGGTGCAAGCCATTTTTTCTTAGTTGAAGGATTACCCATATTCCGTAAAAGCCTCCGCTTTTTGTGTCCGTGTATTTGTTATTATCATACCATACATAGTGTACCTAAGTCAACGCAAAAGATTTTGTTTTTTTAGTATTTTGATTATACGGAGGGGAGATATTTGACAGTTACTAAAAAAATGTATGTTGCGTTTTTTCTTAATTTAAGCTTTGCTGTTATGGAGCTTTTTGGCGGTGTGCATACGGGAAGCATTGCTATAATGTCAGACGCTTTGCATGACTTTTTTGATTCGCTAAGTATAGGTATATCTTGCTATTTGGAGAAGAAAAGTAAGAAGACCCCCGATAACACATATACTTACGGTTACTTGCGATATTCGGTTTTAGGGGCTGCTATAACTAACTGTATTCTTGTTATAGGTTCGGTTGCGGTTATGTACAATGCGGTAATGCGAATTTTTAACCCTGTTCCTCTTGACCGCAGCGGAATGATAAGCATTGCACTGTTTGGTATAGTAGCTAACCTTGCCGCCGTGTATTTTACAAAAGACGGAGACAGCCTTAACCAAAAGGCGGTAAATTTGCATATGGGTGAAGACGTTTTGTGCTGGGTGGCCATACTTGTCGGCGGTATCATAATAAAACTTACCGGATTTACCGTTATAGATGCTCTTTTGTCATTCGGAGTCGGGCTTTTCATTTTGATAAGTGCAGCACTTTCAATGGGAAAAATAATAAGCTTGTTCTTAGAAAAGGCGCCCAAGGAACTTTCCGTTGATGATATACGGCTTAATCTTATGGAATTACCTCAAGTATTGGATGTGCATCATATACACGTAAGAAGCTTTGACGGATTAAGTCACTGTGCAACGATGCATATAGTGACTGATCATGATGATATTAGGCGTCTTAAGTGCTCAATAAAAAAGCTTTTGCTAGGCTATGGCATCGAGCATACAACTCTTGAATTTGAAACGCCTGAAGAAATGCACGGTGAAAGTGGAGAGGTTTGGAAAATTCAGTAAAACAAAAGGGTAGCTAGCGGCTACCCTTTGTGCTTTCGTATATTCTGTCTGAGATTTTTGCAAGCTCCGCTACACTGAGTTCTTCCCCTCTGACGGTAGGGTTATGGCTTTCAGAAATGATGTTCAAAAGTGCTTCTTTTGAAAGTTTGTTGCCGAAGACAGCCGACAGAGAGTTAACCAATGTCTTGCGTCTGGTAGCAAAAGCGCCTCTTATTACTTCCAAGAAGGTCTTTTCGCAAATGGGTTTTACCGGCTTATCCTCATAAGGGATTATGCTTATAACCGCAGAGTCAACCTTTGGACGGGGAGAAAAATTTGCCGCACTTACCTTAAAATGCTTCACAACTTCGGCATAATAGTTTATAGATGCCGTAATGGCACCGTAACCGTCTTCCTTCGGCTTTGAGGCAAGTCGGTCCGCAACTTCTTTTTGAACCATAACGGTTATAGATTTAAAACGGTAATTCCCTTCCAAAAGCTTCATTATTATCGGCGTGGTGATATAGTATGGCAGATTTGCGCAAACACAACAGTTAAGACCGTTAAACTCGTCTTTTATAATTTGCTCTATATCGCATTTAAGCACATCTTGGTTAATAAGCTTAAAATTATTCGCATCCTCAAAACGCTTATTTAAGTGGGGGATAAGTTCCTCATCAAGCTCAATAGCAACAACCTTGGGTGCAATTTTAACAAGTTGTTTTGTAAGTATGCCCATTCCGGGTCCTATTTCTATGACCCCTGTATTTTTGTCGGCGCCACAAACCGAAGCTATACGGATGGGGATGTTATCACTTGTTAAAAAGTTTTGCCCCAACGCCTTCTTTTTTGTAAAAGCTTTCTCCATTAGTTTTCTTTATCTATAACTGTTAAAAACTTTGCTCTTCCGTCTACTGCAAATTGACCGTGAGGGATGCGAGGGTCAAAATAAATACAATCGCCTGCTTCAAGCATAACGGTCTTTTTGCCGATAATAACACCTATCTTTCCTTCAAGTACGTAGTTAAACTCTTGGCCGCTGTGGCTTACCAGCTCGGGAGGAGTATCTGAAAGGTCTATCGTAACAAGCATCGGCTCCTTGTTTTTGTTCTTGTAGTTGTGGGCAAGCGCTTCAAATTTATAACCTACATAACGGTCAATTTCTATGCCGTTGTCTTTGCGGGTAACGGTATAGTCCAGCATACGAGGGGCTTCGCCCGTAAGTATTTCTGTTGCATCTACGCCGAAAATTGCCGCAACACCGTACATCATACTTATGGGGATATCCTTAGCCCCTGTTTCGTATTCGTTGTAAAGTGTGGTGGAAATTCCAAGCTTTTCTGCAACCTCAACCTGTGAAAAATCTAAAATATCACGGAGATATCTTATACGCTCAGTCACTTGTCTAAGCTTATCCTTTTGTTCTGTGTTCATAAATATACCTCCAAATCGTACTACTTAATTGTTAACTGATTATATCACGTTTGCCATCAGCCGTCAAGAAGTTTTCTGTTATAACTTTTTTAGGTCGGTAAGAAAAGGCGTATTGGTTATATTGCTCTTCTTCCATTTCTTCTATTATTTCCGCAGAAATATTTTCCATGGCGATGCTGTCAAACTCCGTTATCGTACTAAGTTTGGCATTTTTGTTGTATGGGCAAACATTTTGGCAAATATCACATCCCCAAACCGTTTTTGTAGAATGCAGAATCTTTTGCTCTTCATACGTCTTTTTCTTTTTTTGAGATATGCCGGATAAGCATAAATCAGCCTCAAAGCCTTTTTTTGTAACGGCGTATGTAGGGCAAGCGTCTAAACATCTGCTGCATTTTCCACAGCTTATTTTACAGTCCTGTAATTTTTCGTCAAGCTTTTCACTACACAAAAAACAACCTATAAAAACAAAACTGCCGTATTTAGGATTAATAAGTAAGCTGTTACGTCCAATGAAGCCAAGACCGCATTTAGCTGCCGCTTCTTTTTCATAAACAGGAGAATGGTCAGCAAAAAAGAACACTTCGCCTCTGAAGTTTTTCTTGAATTCAGGTATCAGCTTATCGGCTATGTCAGCAAAAACAGTGTGATAATCCTTTACGCGACCGAAAAGTCCTATGTTGTAGTTATCTTCTGCATTTATGTTGCCTGTTCGGTAAGGCAACAGCACGGTAATAGCAGATTTTATGGGAACTTCGGGCATTAGGCGTTTGTTAATAATCGTAAGTTTGTCAAAATCTATAACGCCGTATTCCGTTATGCCGTATCTGTTTAGTAAATCTTCGATATGTTTCATAGTTCATTACCAAGAAAGCCGCCCTGTAAGGACGGCTTTCTTTGCACTTATATTTAGTCAGAAACGTAGGGGAGAAGTGCAACGTGTCTTGCACGCTTAACTGCGGTGGTAAGCTGTCTTTGATGCTTAGCGCAGGTACCGGTAACACGTCTGGGAAGAATCTTGGACCTTTCGGAAAGATTTCTTCTAAGCTTAAGAGTATCTTTGTAATCGATATGCTCTATTTTATCTGCACAGAAGGTGCAAACCTTCTTTCTCTTCTTGGGTCTGAAGGGCTTCTGAACCTCAGCCTTTACCTCGGCCTTGTTGGTATTGTTATCCAAAGCAATAACCTCCTTTTTCAATAATCTGTCAATATTTTAGAATGGAAGCTCATCATCGGCAGAAAGTTCTTCAAAAGAACCTTCAGCTTTGGGCGAGCTGTAGTTTGGCATTTCCGCAACGGGTGCACCGTAAGAAGGAGCACCGCCGACAGGACTGTCAGCTTTTCTGTCAACAAAGCTGCATTCATCTGCAATAATCTCGTAGGAAATGCGCTTGTTACCGTTAGCATCGGTCCAAGAACGTGTTTGGAGAGAGCCACATACAAGAATCGGTCTTCCCTTAGTAAAGAAGCGAGTTACAAACTCAGCCGTTTGTCTCCAAGCAACGATATCAAAAAAATCAGTTTGGGGTTGTTCACCTGCACGGGTGAAACGTCTTGAAACAGCTATCCTAAAGGTAGAAACGGCAATGCCGCTTTGAGTTTGTTTAAGCTCAGGGTCGGCAACAAGATTGCCGACAAGTATAATTTTGTTAAAACTTGCCATAAGCTCCTCCTGCGTTCGTAAACTACAATGCCTTATGCTTCTACTCTTGTGATGAGAGAACGAAGCAAACCGTCGGTAATGTTAAAGATTCTGTCAAGCTCCTTGGGGAAATCCGGAGCAGACTCGAACTTAACAAGTACGTAGTAGCCTTCTGTTAAATCGTTAATGGGGTAGGCAAGTCTTCTGTTGCCCCACTCATTGACGTCCATAGAATCGGCTGTAGCGTTAGCCTCAATCAAACCGGTGAACTTTGTCACAACGGCGTTGATGCCCTCTTCACCGAGAGTGCTGTCAACAATAAACAGGCATTCGTACATTGCTTTCTTTTCCATCAAATACACCTCCTTTTGGTCTGTGGCCCTGCTGATTTCGGCAGGGCAAGGAGAAAACAGATTAATGTTTTCTTACTTATCACCCATCATAACAAAATGATTTGTATTTGTCAAGAGCTTTTTGTTTAATTTTGGCTTTTTTAGCCTTTTAACAAAAAAAGCCTGTTTTCATCGTAAAATACGGTGAAAATTTATAAATGCCGTTGCTGTTTAGGCAACGGCATTCGATGTTATTCGGATTTTGCAGCTTTTTCGTCAAGCAATTTGCGTATTTTATGCTTGGCATCAAGCAAGGGGGAGATACTTGCGTCATGACTTAACGTATTGATTATCTTTCCTATAAACTTTGAAAGGTCAACTTCCTCAAACCAAGGCTTTTGCTTGATCTCGTCAGGAATATAAGACAGGTTGGTAGAATAAACCTTGGTAAGCTTACCTTCCTTGTAAAGTTTGTCGAATTTTGCAACACCTTCCGTGAAAAATGCAAATGTCGCGGCAACATAAGTGCGGTCTATTTTATAGTGAGAAATCTTTTTAATGATGTCAATAACGGATTCACCGGAAGCTATCATATCATCAACTATAAGCACGCTTTTGCCTTTGAGAGAACTGCCGATATACTTGTGCTCAACTATGGGGTTTTTGCCGTTAACAATTACGGAATGGTCACGGCGTTTATAGAACATACCAACATCGACACCGATAACATTAGCGTAGAATATTGCGCGTTCCATCGCACCGGTGTCGGGACTGATAACTGTAAGGTTGTCTTTTGTAAACAGCCCCTCGTTGTTTATAAAACGCTTAAGGGTGGAGTATGTTGCCATACAGTTTTCGAAAGATGTAAAAGGAATGGCGTTGTGAATGGTGGGATCGTGTGCGTCAAAGGTGATAATGGTATTTACACCCATGTTTTCAAGTTCTTTTAAAGCCATTGCGCAGTCCATGGATTCACGTCCCTTGCGTTTGTGCTGGCGGGAAGCATAGAGCAAAGGCATAATAACCGTTACGCGGTTTGCTTTACCTCCTATGGCACTTAATACACGCTTAA
This sequence comes from Eubacteriales bacterium, assembly GCA_045534025.1. Taxonomy (GTDB): domain Bacteria; phylum Bacillota; class Clostridia; order Oscillospirales; family CAG-382; genus SIG636. Next base: position 6,193 of record JAZSIW010000092.1, read on the forward strand.
TATCCTGAAAATGTTCATCCGGTCCCATGTGGTTTTTGTAACCGAACATTTTGTATGTACAGCTATAGTTGCCTACGTCAGATATAATATACAAATCTCTGCCTCTTACGGAATCGGGAAGCTTTGTTTTTCCTTCGCCGTTGGAGAACCTGATTTCGTCAACGGGAATGATATAGGATTTATTTGTATCAGCTTCACCGCGCATGGTAAGGATGTGCTTCTCTATCATCTTACCAAGTTTTTCACAGTTTTTCATAACGATAATGCCTAATTTGCCGTGATTTACACTTTCAACCATATTTAAATACCCCTCTTTTTAGTACAGCCTGTTAGTTTGTAAAATTCTGTAGCAAGTATATTTTACATTAAAAAGTGACGATTGTATATAGGTGAAATTAACAAAACGGCACCGATTTTTTGTCGCCTTTAAGTGAAAAAGACAAGTAAACTTAAAATGTTCCTAAAAATGTGTTTTTTTCATTGACAAAAGGGGAGTAAATATGTTAGTATGGAGCCGAACATTAGTTCAATGCTTTTTGAGGGAGGGTGCGCCGCTTTGGCGCAGTGCTGTAATATGGCTGAAAAAAACACAGATAAAAAAAAGGAAGCCTTGCAAGTCGCGTTGGCGCAGGTTGAAAAAAAGTACGGTAAAGGCTCGGTTATGCGCTTGGGAGAAAATGCGCGCATGGAGGTTTCAAGTGTGTCTACGGGCTCTTTGTCTTTGGATTTGGCGCTTGGCATAGGCGGCTTGCCTAAGGGCAGGATTATTGAGATATACGGGCCCGAATCTTCTGGTAAAACCACCGTTGCGCTTCACTCCGTTGCCGAAGTGCAAAAACAGGGTGGTGAAGCAGCTTTTATTGATGCCGAACACGCTCTTGACCCCGTGTATGCGAAAGCGCTTGGTGTTAACATTGATGATTTGCTTGTTTCTCAGCCTGACGATGGTGAGCAGGCTTTGGAGATAGCGGAAATGCTGATACGCTCCGGTGCTGTAGAGATTGTTGTTATTGACTCTGTTGCTGCTCTTGTTCCTAAGAGTGAGATAGATAACGAGATGGGCTCTGCCAACGTAGGCGTACAGGCACGTCTTATGTCTCAGGCGTTGCGTAAGCTTTCAGGTGCCGTTGCAAAGTCTAACTGTATTGTAATATTTATTAACCAGCTTCGTCAGAAGATAGGCGTATTTTATGGTAATCCCGAAACAACAACGGGTGGTACGGCTCTTAAGTTTTATGCTTCCGTACGTATTGATATCCGTAGGGCAGAGCAGCTTAAATCCGGCACTGAAATTATAGGCAACCACACAAAATGCAAGGTGGTTAAGAATAAAGTTGCGCCTCCCTTTAAGACTGCGGAGTTCGATATACTCTACGGCAAGGGCATATCAAAAGAAAGTGAAATTATTGAGCTGGGAATAAAGCTCGGTGTTATAGACAAAAGCGGCTCTTGGCTTTCTTATAACGGCGAGCGTTTGGGACAAGGCAAGGACAAGGTTAGAGATTTGATAACCGAGGACAGGGCGCTTGCGGCCGAGCTTGAGGCGAAGATAAGAGAAAAGTGTGCAGGTAACGACGATCTGCTTGATACCGCGGAAGATGACGATTTCTTTGGTGAAGAATAGTGGCAGATTTGTTTGAGGTTAAGGTTTTTCCAAGCGAGGGAGAAGCGCTTGTTATCGTCGCCGATCACAAATATAAGATAACTATGGCTGATTTTGAAGCAAGCGGCATAGTTGACGGCGCAGAAATAAGCGATGTTGCTCTGTCTTTTTTGGTAGAGGCGGAGGAGAAGCTGCGTTGTATAAAAAAGGCTTTCACCTATTTGTCTTACAAGGGGTACTCTACTCGCGCTTTGGGACAAAAGCTTAAGCGCAACGGATTTTCCGATACCGCTATAGAATCAAGCATGGCATTGCTTGAAAAAAAGGGGTATTTGGATGATTACGCCCTGTGTGCAGACTATGCAGTTGCCATACAAAAGCAAAAGGGCTATGGTGTATTGCGTATAAAGAAGGAGCTTTATGCAAAGGGTTTTGACCGCGACTGTATTGAGGCGGCTGTAAGCGAGCTGGAAGAAACACCGGAGGAGCGTATAACGGAAATACTAATAAGGAAGTTTCCGCATCTTAACTCCGAAGACCGACAAGCCCGCGCAAAGGCCACGGCTTTTCTTGCTGCACGTGGATATAACTATGATGAAATAAATAATGCTATTTCTGCTTTTAAAGAAGAGGTGTAAAAGATTTATATGGCAATTAAGGTTGGATTTGTTTCATTGGGATGCCCCAAAAATTTGATGGATACAGAAAATATGTTGTATATGCTTGCGGATAGCGGTTTTGAAATCGTTCCCGAAGATGTGGATGCCGATGTTATAATAGTAAACACCTGCGCTTTTATAGAGAGCGCAAAGCAGGAGGCCATAGATAATATTCTCGATGTGGCATGGCTTAAGGAGAACCACACTCTGAAGGGAATTGTGGTTACAGGGTGTTTGGCTCAGCGTTACCGTGAAGAAGTTTTGGAGCGCATGCCCGAGGTTGACTGTGTAATCGGCACCGGCTCTATTGCGCATATTGCGGATGCAGTAAGAGCTGCGTATAACGGTGAGCGTTATACCTGTTTTGAGGATGTTAATGAAGCGCCCTTCTACAATGAACGTGTAATAACCACCCCGGAGTATTTTGCATATCTTAAAATAGCCGAAGGCTGTGATAATCGCTGTACATATTGTGTTATTCCGGATATAAGAGGGAAGTTCAGGAGCAGGAGTATTGATGATATCGTTGCCGAAGCTAAAGATTTGGCGGCACTTGGTGTAAAAGAACTTTGTTTGGTTGCCCAGGATACAACAAGATACGGCGAGGATATTTACGGCACCTATTGTTTGGACAGTTTGCTTCAGGCTTTGTCTGAGATAGAAGGTATACAGTGGATACGTCTTATGTATTGTTATGCCGACCGTTTGACTGACAGTGTTATTGATGAAATTGCCAAAAACCCTAAGGTAGCCAAATATATTGACCTTCCACTCCAACACATATCCGACCCTGTGCTTAAACGTATGAATCGCAGAGATAACGAAGAAAGCATAAGGGCAACAATAACAAAACTTAGGGAGAGGGTTCCCGGCATAACGATACGAACTACCTTTATAACGGGTTTCCCCGGTGAGACGGAGGAGGATTTTGAAAAGCTTAAGAACTTTATAAAAGAGATAAGGTTTGAGCGCCTCGGTGTGTTTGAATATTCCAGAGAAGAAAATACCCCTGCCTATGATTTGCCTGACCAAATACCCGAAAAGCTTAAAAGACGGCGCTACGACATATTAATGAAGGAACAAAGGCGTATACATAAAGAGCTTAACGAACTTTCTGTGGGCAAAACACTTAATGTCCTTTGCGAAGGCTATGACAGGGCGGCAGAAATTTATTTCGGCAGACCGCAATCTGACGCACCCGATATCGACGGTAAAATATATTTTTCTGCACCTCGTCGCTTAAAGGACGGGGAAATGGTTGAGGTTGAAGTGACCGAAGTTATCGATTACGACCTTTGCGGCAGGGCACTTAAAAAATAAGTCAAAAAAACACAAAAAGGAGAAATCACATGAAGATAGAAAAGCCTGCTAAATTTACCCTTGTACGCTTGTTGCTTATACCTTTGTTTATGCTGTTTATGGTGTATGAATTTGGTTTGGGTGAGGATACAAAAGATACTTGGCCGCGTATAATAGCCACTTCATTCTTTATCATGGCTGTCGTTACATATTACATCGACAAAAAGCTTATGAGCAGGCGCAGCGACGACACGGGATATTGGCGTTTTCTTGATATGGTGGCCGATAAGCTTGTAGTTTTCGGGGCCTTGCTTGCTATATGTTTTTCCGACTATGTTTTACCCTCAGGCTTTTACAGACATTTCTTTTTCTGGTCTGCAGTTGCCGTAATATTGAGAGAGCTTGCCGTTATTGGCATAGGACTTACCGATTCGGAACTTGATATTAAAGGGCTTTTTAAAGGCGGAGATCACTTTAGAAATATGCTTTTTAAGTTAAGTAACGCTGCGCAAATGGTGTGGATAGTCGTTGTTGTGTTGGAACCTGTGCTTAAAGATCACTGGCTGTTTTATGATTTTAGGCTATTAAGCCTGATTGTAACCGTTTTAGCGGTTACTTTAAGTGTTTACTCGGGACTTTACTGCATTATGATGTATAAAAAGCATATAGATTTTTTGAACATTGAATAAATTATTTAAAGATGGAGCGTTTTACATGAAACTGTATAATACACTTACAAGACAAAAAGACGAACTTGTTGTAAAGGACAACACGGTGCGGATGTATGTTTGCGGTCCGACTGTTTATAACTATTTTCATATCGGTAACGCAAGGGTTTTTGTTGTGTTTGATATGTTGCGCCGTTATTTGGAATATCGCGGTTATAAGGTGATATTCGTTCAGAATTTTACAGATGTGGACGATAAACTTATTAAGCGAGCGGCAGAAGAAAACAGCACCGTGCCGCAAATAGCGGAAAAATATATCGAGGAATATTTTAAGGACGCACAGGGGCTTGGTATCAAGCCCGCAACTGTTCATCCCCGAGCTACCGAGACCATCGGCGAAATTATTGCTATGGTTGAAAAACTTATCGAAAACGGTCATGCCTACGTTTCCGGTGGGGATGTATATTTCCATACGGAAAGTTATAAAGAGTACGGCAAGCTTTCCCACAGAGATACCGAACAACAGGAAGCAGGTGCACGCATCGAAATTAACGAAGATAAGAAAAACAGCTACGACTTTGCTCTCTGGAAGGCTCAAAAAGAAGAAAGCGAAATAGCTTGGGACTCTCCTTGGGGAAAGGGTAGACCGGGTTGGCATATAGAATGTTC
>JAZSIW010000039.1:0-8872 GCA_045534025.1 Eubacteriales bacterium
GTGCTTAAGTACGATGCAGAGCTGATAACTCTTAACTACCTTCAGCTTTGGGCGGCAGACGTTAACGCCGACGGCACTGTTAACAACCTTGATGCGGCACAAATTCTTAAATTTGACGCAGAGCTTATTACAGCGTTCTGAAATTTTTGCATAAAATCAACCTTAAAAGAAAAGCTTTTCGGCGCCCTGTGCCGAAAAGCTTTTCTTTTTTTGAGGAGGTAAAAGAAGAAACGAAAAATGAAAAAGGCGAAGTTTAGAAAGAGTACAGGGTAGAAGAAACGGTAAAGCTTTTCTTAAGTGTGCCTGCACTGTATGTACCGCTTTCGTAAAGTCCTTCATCCGCAGTACCCGTACAGCTGCCGCCCACATAAAGCTTGTAGGAAGAGCCTGTGACCATTTCGGGCGTGCTGATAATAACGCGGGAATAGGAAACCGTTGGCTTGTAAGCTAAAAGCAGGTTGCCGGAAGAGTCGGTCAAAGCTATAACGCTGTTGGCAGAGCCGCTGAAGGAGCCTTTAAGAGCGTTTTGAGAGAAGTTTGAGCTGCTAAGGCTGTTCATACTGTTACCAAGATCCACCACTACCAATACGCCGCCCGTTATGCTTATTGTACCGTCGGCGTCTATGCCGCTGTTTTCATTTGTCTGGCTTTGCTGGACTATAAGCGTGCCGCCGCTTACCGTAAGCGAACCGTTGGAGTCGGCACCGTCACCCTTGGCGTTCATCCAAACAAAGGCGCTGCCACCGATGTTAAGAGAATACTTTGAGGTGTTGCTGCTGCCCATGCCGCCCATGCCCGGTCTGCCGGGTGCGGCTGTGCCGCTGCCGTCTGCGCCACCTGCGGCGTTAATACCGTCGTCGGAAGACTGAATACTTATGTGTCCGCCCGTAATACTTACATTAAGGCCCTCTATACCCTCATAGCTGGAGAGGATATCAATTGTACCGCCTGTTATGGACATCGTCGTATCGGAGTGAAAGGCATCGTCACCTGTATATACGGTAAAGGTGCCCCTTGTTACCGTACAAGCGCCGTTGGAGTGTACTGCGTCGTCAAGAGAATTGATGTTGTAAGTACCGCCGGAAATCGTAATGTAGCCGTTGCCCTTGATTGCTTTGTAGGAGTTTGTATCGGAAGAAGATATTGTTCTGTTGTAGCCACCGCCGGTTGTTATATCAAAGCTTCCGCCGCCCAGGCAAAGCCCGTCGGTTGCGGCTATGCCGTCCCTGCCGCTTTCAATAACAAAACTGCCGCCGTTTATTTCAATATATACATCCGACCTTACGGTGTCCTCAGGAGAGGAGGCATAAAGGTCAACATTTTGTATCAGGATATTGTTGTCCGCCTTAAGCGCCTTGTAGCTGCCTGCGCTTGTGTCAACGGAAGCATCGCTGCCGCCTGCGCAAACCATATACATATTGTAGGCACCGCTTGTCCCTATGCCGTTGGCGGAGGTACGTGGGGTGTCGCTGTTATTAATGCTTAAGGTCTCACCCGCCTGTGTTGCGTCATAGGCCGCTTCTATATAAAAATTGCCGCCCGTAATATTAATGTCACCCACATAGCTTGTGCCCGTGGTTGCGGTAACGGTCATTTTGGTAGTATCGTAGCTGATAATATCACCTACCTGCACCAAGCAGGCAGAGGCGTAGTTTGTACTGTTTATGTGTGTAAGCAAGGCAATATTGTCGGCAGATGCCGTAAAGTTCTTTGCCGTGCCGCTTTCTATCACCTGTGTTACGGTGTAGGTGCCGTCTCCGTTTGCGGAAGCAAGTGCCGCATACCAATAAACCGCCGTATTGGAAACCGTGCCGCTGTTCCATACAAAGCAACCGCCGTCTGTGGACACCGCGCCGTTAAGAGCGCCAAAGGTATAGCTTACACGGACCTCGCCACCGGTTGCGGCGGTGTCCGGGGAGCTTGCCTTAATGCCGTCACCTGTGGAAAGCAGAGTAAGGTCACCGCCGCTTATGTTAACCAAAAGATCGCTTTTTATTGCGTTATTACTGCTGTTAAGGGTTAATACGCCGCCGCTTATATTAACCTCGCTGTCGCCCTTGACGCCCGTGTCGGAAGAAAGCACATCTATTTTGCCACCGCTTATATTTGTCACAAGCGCACTTTTCATGGCGTTATCGGTAACGCTTAGGTTAAAGCTGCCGTCTACCACATTAAGCTCTGTGCCGGCCTTTATGCCGTCTGCACAGTTAAGCATATTGACGGTACCGCCCTTGGCAGTAAACACCGTGCCTGCCTTAAGCCCCGTTCCCGAGCCTGCGGTAAGGGTCAATGTGCCGCCGTTGATGTTTACCGTCCCTTCGCTTTCAACGGCGTCGGAGCCTGCGGATTTAACCGTAAGACTGCCGCTGTTTATGCTGATGTCGTCGTTGGCGTGCAGGCAGTCCTTAACTGCGCCCGTAACCGTAACGGATGCTTCTTCTATGATAATATCGTCATCGGATGCGATGCCGTGCTGTCTGTTGCCGGTAACGGCAAGCGACCCGCCGCCGTTTATCTCCAATGTGTCGTTAGAGAACACGGCACCCTTATCCGCAAGGGTCGTGACCGTACCGTCTGCAAGGGTGCTTGCCGTACCCTCAGGCAAGGTTATATACGCTTTTTTGCATTGTTCAAAATACAAGGCAGCGCCGTTGCTGTTTGTAAGGCTTACATTATTAAGGGTAAGACTTACCGTGTCTTCCGCCCCTGCGCAAACGTGTACGTATCCGTTATCGGAGCTACCCGTAACGGTATAGTTACCCGCTGCGGTTACGTATGCGTAATTATCTATAACGGTAACACCCGCACCTGTAGCGGTAACGGTGTCGCCGTCAAAGTGAATGCTTGCCATATCAGCAATATCACCGCTGTCGGTAATACTTGGATCGCCAAGCACTGCCGCCGCTTTTTCTTCCTCGCTGAGGTAGCAGTCTATGTTAATACCGCATCTACCCGCAAGGAACTTTCTGTATATTGCATAGTCAGTAGAAGAAATAATGCCGTCGCCGCTGACATCGCCTGCATAAACCGCAAGGTCGTCGCTGTAGCTCTTTGCTATACAGGCGCGCATAATAAGCAGGTCCGCCGCACTGCAAGCCCCGTCATAGCTAAGGTCGCCCACAACAACAAGGGTGTACTCTGCATTGGTGTACGCTAAAATCATACCTGTAGAAACAACCCGGCTTGAAGACTTATCCATAACCGCACCTTCGGCGGTTTTAAGCTGTGCCGTGCTGTAAACGCTTGACATAAGCTGAGCCGCCGTTACGCCGGAAGGCAGGTTGTAAATGTAGTTGCCGCTGACCTTTAAACGGTACTCATCGGAAAGTTCTGCCGCTTTTACCACCGTATCCGCCTTATAAAAGGGCAAAACCGTAATTGTCAGCAGCAAAGCAAGAATGACGGATAATGCTTTTTTGAAACGCTTCATAAAAAGATCTCCTTTATGTGTAACATTTACGCATCAAAGCGCCGCTTTAAGTTTTTAACTGTACGGTATACTTATATTATCCAAACATTAAACGCTAATTAATTAACTGCGTAAATTATTTTTTTGTTAAAAAAGCAAAATCCGTCACCGAGGTATTAATTTATACCCCTTTTTACGTCAGCTCCTTCCTAAGCAGTTCCATAATCTTCTTCTCCCTGCGGGACACCTTGACCTGCGTAAGCCCCAGACAGCGCGCGGTCTCTGTTTGGGAAAGCCCCCTGTAATACCTTAACGCCACTATTTGCCTGTCCTCCGCATCAAGGCTTTTAACCGCCTGCCGCAAAGCAAGACTTTCGCTGAAAACCGCCACGTTGTCGGTCCACAGGGTGTTTTCGGGGGCAAGCTCCCCCTCTCCGCTTTCGTATATAGAGCCTACGGGTGCGGTGGCATCAAGGGCGCTTGCCGCTTCTTCCACGCTCATGCCGCTTACCTGCGCCAGCTGTGATATGTGGGGCTCTTCTCCGGTTTCCGTAAGAAGCCGCTGTTTCTCTCTGCAAAGGAGTGCCCCTTTCCGTTTAAGCTCTCTGCTTACCTTTATTATACCGTCGTCACGCAGGTGCTTTTTTATCTCGCCGCTTATAAGGGGCACGGCGTAGGTGGAAAACCGTGTGCCGAAACCCGTGTCAAAGCCCCGTATAGCCTTTATAAGCCCTATTGTTCCTATCTGTACCAAATCCTCCAGCTCCGTCCCTCGGTCACGGAAGCGCAGTGCAAGGCTTTTAACCAAGCCCATATTGTCCTCTACCAAGACGGCAAGCGCTGCAGCGTCGCCCTTTGCGGCGGCGTTGAAAAGCCCTTCCTCGTTCATATACTGCCGCCTATCTTTTTGGTAAGCACCACCGTTGTACCCTTCCCCGGTGAGGAGCGCACCTTAAGTTTGTCGCAAAAGCTTTCCATTACCGTAAAGCCCATTCCGCTTCGCTCTCCTTCGGGGTCGCCCGTATATAAAGGCTGCAGACATTTTTCCACATCCTCCATGCCGCATCCCTTGTCTTTTATCTCAAAGACCACAGACCCGTCGGCGTATACAGAGCCTTTTATGCGGATGTCGCCCTTGCCCCTGCTGTTCTTGTAAGCGTGGACCACACAGTTTGTTACCGCTTCGGAAACGGCGGTCTTTATATCCGCCAGCTCCTCCACCGTCGGGTCAAGCCGTGCCGCAAATGCCGCCGCTATGGCACGGGCAAAGCCCTCGTTACTGCTTTTTGCCGCAAGAGTAACCGTAAAGCTTTCCAGTGCCGTCTTGTTTTTCTCCTTTACCACCGTCATCTTTTATGCACTCCTTTCCGTTTTTATAAGCTTGTCCAATCCCGCAAGCCGCATTATACGCATTACTGCCACCGACGGGTCTTTAATGGTAAGCACAGCACCTACAGACAGCGCCGTCTTGTACCTGCCCATAAGCAACCCCAAGCCCGAGGAGTCGCAAAAATGCACATTTTGCAGCTCCAGCACTACCTTCCTCGGCTGTTGGTCCCGTATAAGCTTGTCTATAGCTTGACGGGTGGCCGCCGCCCCGTGGTGGTCAAGCTCACCCGTCAGCGTGAATATTAAAGCATCGTTTTGTTTTGCGTGTGTAACCCTCATTGTTTGTGTCCTCCTTAGTGCCCGAATATTCTACTACGCCGGGCGGTTATAATTTGTCACTGCTTGTCGCCGTTGACAAAAAGATAAACAAAGGTTATAATTATAGGCAAAGGAGCTGATTTTATGGCAAAAATTAAAGATATAATAAGCTTTTTGGAAAACCGCATACCCAAAAGCCTATCCATGCCCGGCGATAACGACGGCTTTGCCCTTGTGCCCGACAGCGAAAAGGAGCTTGACTGTGTGGCTCTGGCTCTTGACGTAAGCCTTGAGTCTATAGAGTTTGCAAAGTCCGTCGGCGCACAACTTTTGCTTACCCACCACCCCACAATCTTTTCGCCGCTGTATTCCCTTAAAGACAGCGACGGTGTGGGTAAAAGACTGCTTAAAGCGGCGCAGGCAGGCATAGCGCTGGCAGGCTACCACACACGGCTTGACGCTATAGACGGCGGCGTTAACGATACTCTGTGCGCACTTGTGGGCATAAAGAACGTGGAGAAGTTTGAGGACGGGCTTGGCAGAGTAGGATACCTTGAAAAGCCCATGAGTTACGACGAATTCTGCGCCCACGTAGGCAAGGTGCTTGGCACCGAGAAGGTTACGGGCATAAACACAGGCAAGACGGTACACCGTGTTGCAGTGGTAGGCGGAAGCGGCAAGGGCTCGTTTTACGATGCATACCGCACGGGCGCCGACACCTTTTTAACGGGCGAGGTTGCCCACAACACCCTGCTTGACGGCAGAGATTTAGGTATGAACCTGGTGCTTGCCACCCATTACCGTACGGAGGTTGTGGTGCTTCCCCCTCTGGGAGAGATGGTAAAAGAGGCATTTCCCCATGTAAAGCTTCACTTTTTCAGCGACAATCTGTAAGGAGCGTGCAAAGCTTTGGCAATAGACGGCATTTTCTGCCACCGCTTGGCGGCAGAGCTTAAGGGTGCGATAGTCGGCACCAAGATAGAAAAAATAAACCAAACCGGTGACGAGGAGCTTAGCCTTCGTCTTTACGGCGGCGGCAACAAGTACAACCTGCTTCTTTCCGCATCCCGCAAGAACGCAAGGGTCTGCCTGTGCGGCGAAGTACCGCCACAGAACCCTGTGCCCACCTCCTTTTGTATGCTTTTAAGAAAACACCTGCAAAACGGCAGGATAACCGACGTATTTGCCCCCGAGGGCGAGCGTATTGTGTGTATTGACGTGGAAAGCAAGGACGAGCTGGGCTATCCCTGCCACCGCCGCATATATGCGGAGCTGATGGGTAAATACAGCAACCTGCTTATAAGCGATACGGATAAGGACCGTGTGCTGGGCGCTCTTTATCAAACAGACCTTACCTTTGCGGCAAGGACGGTTATGGTGGGCCTGCCCTACGAAGCGCCGCCCAAGCAGGACAAGGTACTGCCCTACGGGGTTACGGAAGAGGAATTTCGAGCCCTGTGCCAAAAGGCACCTGCAAGGGAGTGCGGCGACTTTATACTTAAGACCTTTGCCTGTTTTTCGCCCCTTACGGCAAGGGAAGCGGCATACCGTGCCTCCGCCCTTGGCAAGAACGTGGAGGATGCGGACGTAGGCACCCTTTACCACAGCTTTAAGGAGCTGCTTGAGGGGGTCTGCGCACCCTGCATAGTCTGTGACGAAAAGGGAGAGCAAACAGCATTTTCCTTCACAATCCTTACTCAATACGGAGCAGGCTTTACCGTAGAGCAAAAGGAAAGCTTATCCGTGCTTCTTTGCGACCATTTTGAGGAAAAAGGCAAAAAGGAGAAGCACGACCGCCACAGCAGTGACCTGCTTAGACTTGTATCCAACCTTAAGGAGCGCATAAATAAAAAGATGGGACTGCAAAAGGCGTCCTTGAAAGAATCCGAACGAAAGGAAGAATACAAACGGAAGGGCGACGCAATAATAGCGGGCATCTATATGCTGAAGCAGGGGATGGAAAGCGCCCGACTTATGGATTACGAAAGCGGCGAAGAGATAGAGGTAGCGCTGGACAAGCGCAAGACTCCCGCCAACAACGCCAAGGCGTACTATAAAAAATATACAAAGCTTAAGAACGCCGAAGTGGCTATGGCGGAACAGCTTGAAAAGACGGCGTTGGAGCTTGAATATATAGAAAGCGTTGCAGACGCCGTTGCCCGTGCGGAAAGCGACAGCGAATTTGATGACTTAAGGCAAGAGCTGGAGCGTACAGGCTATATAAGAGGCAAAGCCAAGGGTAAGGCAAAGCTTAAGGCAAAGCCCTTTATTTACACGGTGGACGGAGGCTACATCCTTAAGGTGGGCAAGAACAACCTGCAGAATGACGAGCTGACCTCCGGTGCGGACAAGGGAGATATATGGTTCCATGTAAAGAACGCACCGGGCAGTCACGCAGTGCTGTTTGCAGGGGGAGAAGAGCCCTCTGCCCTTGCCTACACACAGGCGGCACAGCTGGCGGCATATCACTCCTCGCTAAGCGGCTCACCTGCGGTGGCGGTGGACTATACAAGGGTGCGCTTTGTTAAAAAGCCTTCGGGTGCGGCGCCCGGTTACGTTATCTATACCCACAACTACACCGCTTACGTGGATGCGGTAGAACCCAAACTTTAAGCAGACGGCACTAATTTTGCAAAAAGTATTGACATTTTGGTGTGCTTGCTATAAAATATATGTGATTATTTATGATAACAAAAAACAAGCGGCTTGGCGCATAGCACGCCACGCCGGATATGGAGGACTTTTATGGTAACAGCAGGCGATTTTAAAAACGGTTTGACTTTTGAGATGGACGGCAACGTTATGCAGGTAATCGAGTTCCAGCACGTTAAGCCCGGTAAGGGTGCCGCTTTTGTAAGAACCAAGATGAGAAACGTTATAAGCGGCGGCGTGGTTGAAACTTCCTTTAACCCCACAGCTAAGTTCCCCACCGCAGTTGTTGAAAGAAAAGATATGGAATACAGCTACAGCGACGGCGACCTGTATTACTTTATGGATATGGAAACCTATGACCAGGTTCCTCTTAACGCAGACAAGCTTCCCGACAATTTTAAGTTCGTTAAAGAGGGTATGACCTGCCGTTTGGTTTCTTACAAGGGCAACGTATTCTCCGTTGAACCCCCTATGTTTGTAGAACTTGAAGTTACCGACACCGAACCCGGCTTTAAGGGTAACACCGCAACAAACGCACTTAAGCCCGCTACCCTTGAAACAGGTGCGGAAATTAAGGTTCCTATGTTTGTTAACACCGGCGACGTGCTTAGAATAGACACCAGAACCGGCGAATATCTTGAAAGAGTTTAATTTGTGAGGTATTTTTATGAACATTTCTGAAAAAGCCGCTTATCTTAAGGGCCTTATGGAAGGTATGAAGCTGGATGAAAGCACCAACGAAGGTAAGCTTTTTAAGGCTATCGCAGACCTTCTTGAGGATATCTCCCTCTCTGTTCTTGACCTTGAAGACGGTCAAAGCTATCTTGAAGAATACATTGACGAAATAGACGCAGACCTTGGTGAGGTTGAACGTGACATTTATGAATGTGACGACGACCTCTGTGACTGCTGTGACGACGACGATTGCGACTGCTGTGATTGCTGTGACGACGACTGTGACTGCGACTGCTTTGCAACCGTTTGCCCCACCTGCGGCGAAGAGGTTTATTTTGACGCAGATACCGAAGATGACGTTATTATCTGCCCCTCCTGCAATACCGAGATAGAGCTTGAGGATATTGACGATATCGAAGAATAATATAATTCCCATTGCTCACTACGTTCGCGACGGGGACCCCGAAAAACACGCCATCACTCACTTCG
>JAZSIW010000160.1:0-5724 GCA_045534025.1 Eubacteriales bacterium
TGGGCACCTACGAAAAAGGAGAATAATATGGTACTTAACGTTAATTTGCCGGAAAAGGCATACGGTATTGTTATAGAAGAAGGCGTGCTTGCAAGGGCAAACGAGCTACTTAACCTTAAACGCCGTTGTCTTGTGGTTACAGATGAGGGCGTGCCCGAGGAATATGCAAAAACGCTGGTAAAAAGCTGTGCCTTTCCAACGTTGATAACCCTACCTCAAGGGGAGTCAAGCAAAAGCCTTAAGAGCTTGGAACTTCTGTGGACGATTATGCATAACGAGGGGTTTACCCGCAGTGACTGTGTTGTTGCCGTGGGCGGCGGCGTGGTAGGTGACCTGGCAGGCTTTGCGGCGGCTTGCTATATGCGAGGCGTTGATTTTTACAATATCCCCACCACTTTGCTTGCGCAGGTAGACTCATCGGTGGGTGGCAAGACCGCCATTAATTTTTGCGGTACCAAAAATATTATCGGCGCATTCCATCAGCCTAAGAAGGTGCTTATAGACCCGTCGGTGCTTAAAACCTTGCACCCTCGCCATATCTCCGCAGGTTTGGCAGAGGCGCTTAAAATGGCACTTACCTCCGATAGGGAGCTTTACGGCATATTCAAAGAGGGTAAAGCCAAAGAAGAGCTTGCCCGGGTAATTGAGCGTGCATTGCGTATAAAGATTTCGGTAGTAGAGCAGGACGAAAAAGAAGCAGGCCTTCGCCGTATACTCAATTTCGGTCACACGCTGGGTCACGGCATAGAAGCCTTGCAGGGCGAGGACGGACTGTACCACGGGGAGTGCGTTGCACTGGGGATGATACCTATGTGCGGCGATGGCATAAGGTCAGAAGTGGTGCACATACTTAAAAGCCTTGACCTGCCCACGGCATTATCTGTGGAGCTTGAGGCGGCGCTTGCCTTTGCGGACCACGATAAAAAATGCGTTACCGACGGCGTTAATACCGTAAGGGTAGATACTGCAGGGGAATATATAATGGAAAAGATGTCCCTTGAAGAGTGGAAACAGCTTGTAAGGGAAAGGGTAGGAGGTGCGGTATGAGCAACCGAATAGGTACTTGTATAAGCTTTACCCTGTTTGGCGAAAGCCATGGGGCGGAGATAGGTATGCTTGCCGACGGATTGCCTGCAGGCATTCCCATAAATGAGGAGTTTATACAAAAACAGCTTGGCAGGCGCAGACCCTGCGGCGCAATATCCACCGCCCGTGTAGAGGCAGACGAGTACCGCATAGTAAGCGGCGTGTTTAACGGATACACTACAGGTGCACCTCTTTGTTTGCTTATCCCAAACGGCGACACAAACAGCAAGTGCTACGAGGGGCTTACATATCATCCCAGACCCGGCCACGCAGATTATACGGCGCTTGTAAAATACGGCGGCTACAGCGACTACCGCGGCGGCGGTCATTTTTCGGGCAGGCTTACGGCGGCACTAACGGCTATGGGGGCCATAATACAATGTGCACTTAAGGCAAAAGGTATAGAGATAGGCGCACATATAAGCTCGGTGGGTGATATAAAGGACAAAAGCTTCAGCCCCACGGCAGAGGAGCTTGCCTTGGCAAAGGAGGGCTTCCCTGTTATAGATAAATCCGCAGGCGAAAAGATGAAAGCGTATATGGCAGAAGCGGCGGCAGAGGGCGACAGCGTAGGCGGTATAATAGAGCTTGCGGTATCAGGCATGCCCGCAGGTGTGGGCGAGCCTTGGTTTGACGGCGTGGAAAATGCCCTGGCCCGTGCTATGTTCGGCGTTCCTGCCGTTAAGGGTATAGAGTTTGGCGCAGGCTTTGGCTTTGGAGCGCTTAAAGGCAGTGAAGCCAACGATGCGTTTACTGCAAAACAGGGCAGAGTAATGACCAAAACCAACAACAACGGCGGCATAAACGGCGGCATCACCAACGGAATGCCCCTTGTGTACCGTGTGGCAATAAAGCCCACTC
Source organism: Eubacteriales bacterium (assembly GCA_045534025.1). GTDB lineage: Bacteria > Bacillota > Clostridia > Oscillospirales > CAG-382 > SIG636. The sequence goes on from JAZSIW010000160.1 coordinate 1,948, forward strand.
CGTCCATATTCAAGCCTCAGGAAACGCTTAACCTGCGTACCGGGGAGGAAGAGACTTTGCAAATACAGGGCAGACACGACCCTGCCATAATTCACAGGGCCGTTCCCGTGACGGAAAGCGTAAGCGCCCTGGTGCTTGCCGACCTGCTGGCACAGCAATACGGAAGGTCGTGGCTTGTACCCGATAAGGAGGGAAGGAAATGAATTACGGACTTATAGGCGAAAAGCTTGGCCACTCCTTCTCTGCAGAAATACACGCCCTCCTTGGTGATTACGGCTACGAGCTGAAGGAGATATCCAAGGATGACTTGGAGAAGTTTATAAAAGATGCTGACTTTAAGGGCATAAACGTTACCATCCCCTATAAGCAGGCGGTAATCCCTTATTTGGATTATCTGGACGCCGGCGCAAAGGCTATAGGTGCAGTTAACACGGTAGTTAACAAAAACGGCAAGCTGTACGGCTATAATACGGATTTTTACGGTATGCATTGTCTGCTTAAGCGTGTAGGTGCTGTGCCCCGTGGCAAAAAGACCCTTATACTGGGCACGGGCGGCACCTCCAAAACAGCCCTTGCGGTAGTAAAGGCTATGGGCGGCACAGAGGTTTACCGTGTAAGCCGCACTCCTTCGGAGGACACTGTAAGCTACGAAGAAGCTAAAGCTTTGCATAGGGATGCGTCAATAATAATAAACACCACCCCTGTGGGTATGTACCCCAATACGGACGCTTGTCCCATAGATATAAGAGCCTTCCCTGCACTTACCGCGGTGGCGGATGCGGTATATAACCCCTTGCGCTCCCGACTAGTGCAGGCGGCAAGGGAAAAAGATATAGCCGCTGAGGGAGGACTGTTTATGCTGGTGGCGCAGGCGGTAAGAGCTTCGGAGTATTTTTTGGGTACCTTATACGATTCGCAAACAGTAAACACCGTGTACCAAATGATGCGCCGTAAAAAAGAAAATATAGTGCTTATCGGTATGCCCTCAAGCGGCAAAAGCACCGTGGGCGATATTCTGGCGGCACGTTTCGGCAGAGCCTGCGTTGATACGGACAGAGTTATAGAAGCCAACGAGGGTGTAAGTATCCCCCAAATTTTTGCCGAAAAAGGCGAAAAATCTTTCAGAGATATAGAAGCGGCAACGGTGGCGGAAGTGAGCCGCAGCGGCGGTGTAGTAATCGCCACGGGCGGCGGTGCGGTGCTTAGGGAGGAGAACCTGCGTGCACTCAGGCAAAACGGCAGGCTGTATTTTCTTGACCGACCCTTGGAACAGCTTATCCCCACCGAGGGCAGACCCCTTGCAAGGGATGCAGAAGCCATAGAAGCAAGGTATAAGGAGCGCTACGGTATTTATACCCAAGCGGCTGATGTGATAATAGAAAACAACGGCTCTGCCATAGAGGCGGCAGAGCGCATTATAAAGGAGTTTTACGCAGAATGAAGATATACGTGCTTAACGGCCCCAACCTTAACCTTTTGGGCATCAGAGAGCCCGACGTTTACGGCAACGGCACCTACGAGGAGCTTTGCAGTAAGATTCGAGGCTATGGGGCGGAGAGGGACATAGAGGTGGAGATATACCAAAGCAACCACGAGGGTGAGTTGGTAGAGCTTATCCACAAGGCGTTTTTTGCAGAGGCGGACGGTATAGTAATAAACCCCGCCGCCTATACTCATACAAGCGTCGCATTGCTTGACGCAGTAAAAAGCGTAAACCTTCCCACGGTGGAGGTGCATATCTCCGATGTAGCCGCAAGGGAAGCCTTCAGACAGCAAAGCTATATCCGTGCCGCCTGTATAGCAACGGTAACAGGCAAGGGCTTTGACGGCTATATAGAAGCCATAAAGCTGCTTGAAAACCACGTTAAGGAGTAAGAATATGACAGTAACGATAAAGCCCGGTAATGCGATAGGGTCTGCAGTTGCGCCTCCCTCCAAAAGTATGGCGCACCGTCTTTTGATATGTGCAGGTATGTGTGAAGGGGAAAGCCTAATCCACGGCGTTTCCTACAGCGAGGACGTTTCGGCAACAATAGACTGCCTCAGAAACTTCGGAGCGGTGGTAGAGCGTGTAGGTGACGGCAGAACGGTGCGTGTCTGCGGTGTTGATATGACAAAGGCGCACCCAAAATCCGTGCTAAGATGCAGAGAAAGCGGCAGTACTTTAAGATTTTTCCTGCCTTTGGCGTTGCTTTCGGGCAAGGAGGCGGTGCTTACGGGTGCGCCGTCTTTGCTTAAACGCCCCATGACCGTTTACAAGGAACTTTGCGATTTTAAGGACCTTAAATACGAGCAAAAGGATGACAGTATTACCGTAAAGGGTAAGCTTCCCGCAGGCAGATACACGGTGTCGGGCAATATAAGCAGTCAGTTTATAAGCGGTATGCTCTTCGCCCTTCCCTTTGCGGAAGGTAACAGCCATATCAACATAACACCCCCCATCGAAAGCCGACCGTATCTGGACCTTACACTTTCAGCCCTTAACAGCTTTGGACTTCAGGCGTGCTGGAAGGACGACCACACCTTGTATATCCCGGGCGGACAAAGGGCTGTACCTTGCGAGTGCAGTGTAGAAGGTGACTTTTCCAACAGCGCATTTTTGGACGCCCTTAATGTTTTGGGCGGCGACGTTACGGTACAAGGGCTTTCCGATGAAAGTCTGCAAGGTGACAGGGAGTATAAAAAGATGTTTGAGCTGTTGAAGATAGGTGCGCCTGCCCTTCATATAGGTGACTGTCCCGACTTAGGCCCCGTACTGTTCGCCTTGGCGGCGGCGTGTAACGGCGGCGTGTTCAGCGGCACAAGAAGACTAAGACTTAAGGAAAGTGACCGCTCCTTTGCCATGACTGAGGAGCTTAAAAAATTCGGCGTATCCTCCACTATTTACGAGGACAGCGTTGCAATATACCCTGCGGACTTTCACACACCCGCAGAGCCTCTTTGCGGCCATAACGACCACCGTATAGTAATGTCTCTTGCGGTATTGCTTACCAAGGTGGGCGGCACCATAACAGGCGCAGAGGCAGTAAATAAAAGTTATCCCGAGTTTTTTGAAACCCTTAGAGGATTAGGTATAGAGGTGATGGAAAGTGAGTCTTGAAAAGAATACTAAAATATTAATCGTAGGTCTTGGCGTAATGGGCGGCGGCTATGCAAAAGCGCTTACGGATAAGGGCTACAACGTGGCAAGTATAACCCGCAGTCAAAAGACCTTAGATTATGCGCTTGCCCACGGAATCGTAAGCGGAGGCGCGGCATTCCCGGACCCTGCGCTTATCTCTGCGGCGGAGCTTATAGTAATCGCTCTGTATCCTCAGGCGGCAATAGATTGGGTGGCAGAACACGGCAAGCATATCCGTAAAGGCACTTTGGTAACAGATGTTACGGGTGTAAAGGGCGGCGTCGTGGAGAAGATGCAGGCGCTTATGCCCGAAGGCGTGGAGTTTATCTCCGCCCACCCCATGGCAGGTAGGGAAAGCAGCGGTATAGAGTACAGCGACCCCCGTGTATTCCTTGGAGCAAACTACATCGTTACTCCTACGGAGAAGAACAGCGAGGAAGCAATTGAGCTGTGCGCCGACCTTGGGCGTGTGCTGGGCTTCGGGCGTATCTCCGTTTTGCCCCCCGAAAAGCACGACTCTATGATAGCCTTTCTGTCTCAGCTTACCCATTGTATAGCGGTAACTTTGATGACCTGCAACCAAAGCGAGGGGATGGAGCGTTATTCGGGCGACTCTTTCCGTGATCTTACCCGTATAGCAAAGATAAACGACCGTA
>JAZSIW010000001.1:0-5908 GCA_045534025.1 Eubacteriales bacterium
TGATTTATCTTTCTGCGGATTTTTGGTGTATGAATATGGAAAACAATATGCCAAAAAGAAAAAGTTTGCGGATCAAAGGATATGATTACAGTTCCCTTGGTGCATATTTTGTAACGGTATGCACAAAAGACAGAAACCCTATACTTTCAGATATCGTTAAACCTCCGTCGGTAGGGGTCGGCGCCCACGACGACCCGCAAATACGGTTGACGGAAATAGGCAAGGTTGTGGAGAGACATTTGCTTTCAAGTGAAAACATAGCCGGCGTAAAGATAGACAGATATGTAATTATGCCCGACCATATACATATAATTATTATTCTTTGCACTGATGAGTATGCTATACGAAAAGACGGGTCGTCGAGGGCGCCGACCCCTACCAACGAAATGTTACCGCATATCATTTCTACGTTTAAGCGCTTTTGCAATAAGGAGCTTGGGGAGAATATCTTTCAACGCGGGTATATGGAACATATCATTAGGGACAAGAAGGATTACGAAACACGCCGGGCGTACATTTATTAAAACCCTATTCGCCGGTATTATGACAAACAGCAATAAGGATTGCGGTTAATACAAAGGAGCGTTAGACCCCTTTTTGTTTTTTGCGATGCCCAACAATCATCGGTAGGGGGCGGCGCCTCGACGCCCCGAAAGGTAACACATATATAAGGCGCAACGGTATCATACGAAACGATACAATTAAATTGTAGGGCGGGGGTTCTACTCCCGCCGAAACGTGTAAAAAATAAAAAACGGCAGGATTTGCGATGTTTGCATCTCCTGCCGTTGTGTTATATTTTGATGTTTCACCTCGGGTCGTCGAGGGCGCCGACCCCTACCGACGTGTGTAATGCTTTTGCGTTGGCATTAGGTTTGTTTCGGGGGCGTCGTTGCTAACAAAGCGATTGATGAGGGGGAGTTAAGCAAGCATCTTTTTAAGGTCCGCAATAATATCCTCTGCGTCCTCAATGCCTACGGAAAGGCGGATAAGACGGTCGGTTATACCTATCTTATTGCGTATCTCCGCAGGGATGCTGGCGTGGGTTTGGGTCTGGGGATAAGTTATAAGGCTCGCGGTGCCGCCAAGGCTTTCCGCAAACATTATCATATCGCCGCCACAAAGCACCTGCTCTACCTTGCTTACGTCCTTGATGGTAAAGGAAATCATACCGCCGAAGCCTGTGGTCTGCTTCTTGGTAACCTCAAAAGAGGGGTGGTCCTCAAGGCCTACAAAATAAACCTTTTCCACTGCAGGGTGGCTCTTAAGGAAGTTTGCCACGGCAACAGCGTTTTCCTCATGCTTCTTCATACGCAAAGCAAGGGTTTTGATACCCCTAAGAAGCAACCAGCTGTCAAAGGGTGCAAGGCCGGAGCCTTCCGTGCGCAAAATAAGCCCCATACGCGCCGCAAGCGCCTCGTCATTAACCACAACAAAGCCTGCGGTGGTATCGTGGTGGCCTGCCAAAAACTTGGTGCCGCTGTGGATTACTATATCCGCACCGAGGGGAATGGGCTTCTGAAAATAAGGGGTAAGGAAGGTGTTATCAACCACAAGATAAGCGCCGCAGTCCTTGCTTATAAGGGAGATAGCGCCGATGTCCGCCACCTTCATCATGGGGTTGGTGGGGCTTTCCAGATATATCATCTTGGTGTTGGGCTTTACTGCCGCCTTTATGGCATCGATATCGCCCACATCTACAGCGGTAAATTCCACACCGAAGTGCTTCCACAGCTCCTCTATCTGACGGTAAGAGCCGCCGTAAATATCGTCGGAAACAACCACGTGGTCGCCGCTTTTAAGCAGAGAGAAGGTGGCCGTAACCGCCGCCAAGCCGCTGGCAAAGGCAAAGCCTGCAAGCCCCTCTTCAAGGAGCGCAACCGTATCCTCAAGCTCTGCCCTGGTGGGGTTGTCACAACGGGAATAGCTGAACTTTATATTAGAGTTAAGCCCCGGGTTTTTGTATGTAGAGGTCTGATAGATGGGGAAGCTTATAGCGCCCGTAAGGGGGTCACAGCCTTGGTAGCCGTGGACAACGGCAGAGTCCATCTTCCTGCCAAATTGCTTGTGGTTCTTGTCTATCATGTGTAATACTCCTTAAAATCAATCTATCTTCAAGGGCTTAAAGCCCAATGCGTCTGCGGATATCAAAAACAGGTCGGCCTTGCCAAGGCTTTTTTCCGTTACGGCGGGGTTTATGCCGTGAAGGTGGCCGTAATAGCAACGCTTAATATCATATTCCCAAAGTATCTCCGCCAAGGGGGCACACTTAACGCCGCCGAGGGCAGGGGGATAGTGGAGGAACACCAAAAGCTCGTCCCCGTCCTCTGCAAGCGCCTTGCCTGCTTCCAAGGAACGGCGCAGCCTTCCTGCTTCCCTAAGCACGATTTTTTCGTCCTCAGCGCCGTAGCTGCCGTCGGGAAACCAACCCCTTGTGCCGCATATAATTTTATTGCCTGCCTTGTAAGCGTTGTTAAACAAAAAATCTATACTGTCTGCACCTATGCTTTTTGTAAAGTCGTAAAGCTTGGTCAGCGTGCCCCACCAATAGTCGTGGTTGCCCTTGCCTATAATCTTGTGACCGGGCAGGCTGTGTATAAAAAGCAGGTCCTTTTCCGTGTTGTCAAAGCGCATCCCCCAAGAGATGTCGCCGGGTACTACCACCGTATCTTCATCGGTAACGGTAGCTCTCCAAGCTTCCTCCAGCCGCGCTTTATGGTTGACCCAAGCGCTGCCGAAAACATCCATGGGTTTGTCGGTGCTTTCCGAAAGGTGCAGGTCGGCAATAACGTAAAGCGCCATTACTGTTTATCCTTCGCCTTAACCTTTATGCCTGCCCAAACCTCAAAGTTTGCGCCTGCAAACAGCAAAAGACTTACGGCACGCACCCAAGTAACAAGCTTTTCGTCGCTCCACTTCTTTGCCTCAAAGGTCTCCACGGTAACGTATTTCCAAATAAGGTGAAGCAGACAGAAAAGCAAAACGCTTACTACCGCCCTTGCCACCTTGCCTTGTGCGCTTTTCACCTCATAGGTGGCGCAGGCGCGCAGACCCAAAACCAATGCGCCTGCGTAAATTAAAGCTATTGCTATATAGGGAACCAAATACATAATTTTTTCACCCCGATAAAATTTACAAAATCCGTCCATAATAAACGTAAAGCTTTTTAAGAAAGGAGACACCGAAAATGCTTTGCGAAAAAAAGGACAACCAAAAACCCATAAAGGGGATAAGCTGTGCGGTTAAAAGCTGTGAATATCACAACGGTGACTGCCGTTGTACCGCAGGTTGTATAGCCGTAGGCCCTTCCAATGCCTGCTGCAGCTCCGAAACCGTTTGTGCTACCTTCCGTAAGAAAGAGCAGTAAGGCCTTAAAGCTTTTCCGCCGCAAAGGCGTAAACCTTAGCGTCTATATCCGCCTTGTCCGTAACGCCCTCAAACCTTACGGCTTTGGTCTTAAGCTCTGCCAGGGCTTTGGGCGGGCGGAGGCCGCTAAGCTTTTCAAGGCTGTCTATACAGTCAAAGTCGCTGCCGCCCTTTTCCTCACCCAGCGCCTTAAGCACTGCACGGGGGAACTTGTAGGGAGATGCGGTGGAAGCCACAAGCATAGGCGTGTTGTCGCCGCTTTCCGCCTTGTACTTATCGGCACAGTAAAGCGCAACAGCCGTGTGAGGGTCGCACAGATAGCCTGCCTTGAAGTAGCGTGCTATGGTCTCTGCGGTAGCAGTCTCGTCCCCGTAAAGTGCCGCAAAGTCTGCGGCAAGGGCGGTCTTTGTAGCCTCGTCCACGGTGTATATGCCCTTCTCGTTCAAGTCCTTCATAAGCTCTGCGCATTTCTCCGCCCCAAGGGTGAAGTAAAGCAGTCTTTCAAGGTTGCTTGATATCAGTATATCCATAGAGGGCGAGCTTGTTGTATAGAAAGGACGGCGCTTGTCGTAAACGCCTGTGGTAAAGAAGTCGGTAAGGATGTTGTTCCGGTTGGAGGCGCAAACCATAGTCTTAACGGGCAGACCCATAAGCTTTGCTATATACGCCGCCAAAATGTTACCGAAGTTGCCTGTGGGCACGGTGATGTTGATGGGCTCGCCCATAGCAACGCTGCCTGCCGCAACCATATCAAGATAGGCACTGACGTAGTACACTATCTGGGGTGCAAGTCTGCCCCAGTTAATAGAGTTGGCGCTGGAGAAGAAAAGCCTTTCCTCGTCTATCTTCTTTGCCGCATCTGCGCTGGTAAATATGCGCTTAACGGCGGACTGTGCATCGTCAAAGTTGCCCTTTATGCCGCAAACGGAAACGTTGTCGCCGTCCTGTGTTGCCATCTGAAGCTTTTGCACAGGGCTTACACCCTCGCTGGGATAGAAGACCTGTATGCGCACTCTGGGTACGTCTGCGTAGCCTGCAAGCGCCGCCTTGCCCGTGTCGCCGGAGGTGGCAACAAGTATAAGTGCGTCCTTCTCCTCGCCGCATTTGCCGAGGGAGAGGGAAAGCAGGTGGGGCATTATCTGAAGCGCCATATCCTTAAATGCGCTGGTGGGGCCGTGCCACAGTTCAAGGACGCTGTTGCCCTCAGCCACGCTGATGGGGGTGGTAACTTTTCCGAAGCGCTCTGCGGAATAAGCGGTGTCTGCCGCCATCCTCAGCTCCTCTGCGCTGTAATCCGTAAGGAACATACCAAGTATCTCGGCAGCCCTCTCCGCATAGCTCATGCCCTTAAGCTTCTCAAGGGTCTCTGTGCTAAGGGTGGGTATGCTTTCGGGAACAAAAAGTCCGCCGTCTGCCGCAATACCGTTTTTTATTACATAAGCCGCAGTTCTGCCGTTGTCGTTACCTCTTGTACTGTTGTATAACATATCTCTTTCTCCGCCTTATCTAAAAACATTTTCTGTATGTGTCAGTCGCTTAACGCCGTGCTCGTCTGCAATTATCTCCACGGTGTCAAAGCGCCTTTTTTTATACTTCTTTGTGTATCTGAACTTCCAGATATAAAGGGGCACCTTGTGACCGACTCCGTCCACACGGCAAAACTCCGTTGCCGCCTTGCGCATTCTGCCTATTTTGGCATAGTCTATGCGCTCTGCCGGATATCCGTAGGCAAGGCTTCTCCGTGCCTTAACCTCCACAAATACCAGCACGCGGCGCCTTAGTGCAATAATATCCAGCTCTCCGTGGCGGGTGTTGTAGTTCATACCCACTATGCGGTAGCCCTTCTCTTTAAGATAGGCAAGGGCCGCATCTTCACCAATTCTGCCAAATGTCTTGTTGTTCAATACTGTCACCCAAGGTCTTCCTCAAAAAGCTCTTCCTGTGCAAGGGGCAAGGACCAAGCTTCAGTATTGCCGCCTTGTGCATCTTCGTGGCGTAGCCTTTATGCTTGGCAAAGCCGTAACCGGGGTAGAACTTATCCATCTCCAAACAGAAATTATCCCTTTCTACTTTTGCCAAAATGGATGCCGCCGCAATGGAAGGGCTTTTGCCGTCGCCCTTTATCACGGGTATTGCCTTAATGTGAAAATCCCTTGCCACATTGCCGTCTATCAAGGCAAGGTCGGGCACGGTCTTAAGCTTTTGTATTGCACGGCGCATTGCAAGCATAGAGGCGTTAAGTATGTTTATCGCCTCAATCTCATAAACCTCCGCATGGGCAACGGCAAAATCAACCGCCACCTCTTTTATCCTGCGGCACAGGTCGTTTCTCTTGGCTTCGCTAAGCTTCTTGCTGTCGTTAAGCCCCTCTATCTCTATGCCGCGGGGCAATATTACAGCCGCCGCGAACACAGGACCTGCCAAAGGACCTCTGCCAGCCTCGTCACAGCCGCAAAGCACATTTACGCCTTCCTCAAAATAAGAATTTTCTATATCCCAGTTTAGCATTTCGGTAAGCCTCCTTCGTACGTCAGTCCAAAGT
>JAZSIW010000051.1:0-3895 GCA_045534025.1 Eubacteriales bacterium
TTCTGCAGACGCATTCGGCGTACTTCCTCCCGTTTCCGTACTTACCCCCGAACAGGCTAAGTACTACTTCCTCTCCGGCTTCACCTCCAAGCTCGCAGGTACCGAACGTGGCATTACCGAACCCACACCTACCTTCTCCGCATGCTTCGGTCAGGCGTTCCTCGAACTCCACCCCACCAAGTACGCAGAAGAGCTTGTTAAGAAGATGGAAAAGAGCGGCGCTAAGGCATACCTCGTAAACACCGGTTGGAACGGCACCGGCAAGCGTATCTCCATTAAGGATACCCGCGGTATCATCGACGCTATCCTTGACGGCTCCATCCTCAAGGCAGACACCAAGACCATTCCTTATTTCAACCTTGCAGTTCCTACAGAGCTTCCCGGCGTTGATACAGGCATTCTCGATCCTCGTGACACCTATGCAAACGCAGAAGAATGGGAAACCAAGGCTAAGGACCTTGCAGGCAGATTTATAAAGAACTTTGTTAAGTACACCGGCAACGAAGCAGGTAAGGCACTTGTTGAAGCAGGCCCCAAGCTTTAATCGGTAATTAAACACATAAGTTTATAGCAGAAGCCCCGCCTACGGCGGGGCTTTTTACGTCCCCAAAATACAACACTTGTACCTTTAAATCACGTGTTCACTATTATGTTAACGTCGTTTTGCACAAATAAAAACGGAAAAACACATATGATACATATGTGTATTTGTGATTGTTAACAAAAAAAAGTATATATACGCTATTTTATTGACAATTCGCTGGCGTACGGGTATAATATAATCGTATAATAAAAGCGTATAAATTTATACAAGGTTTTATTTGAAGACAAACAGGGTACAAAGGGGGATGTATTATGCTTAGAAGTGTGAAATTTACCATGAGATTTGTAGTATCTTTCGCTTTATTAACAGCAATTGTTTTAAGTAATAGCGCTTTTTGCTTAAACAATTACGCAATGACCATAAGTGATTCATCTTTGGCTTTGAACAACAAAATAGATGAAGAGCTTTTAGCGGAGATTGCATCTAAAAGCGATGCTGATTTAATACCTATTTGGATTTGGAGAAAAGATACTGTTTCAAGCGAAACTGTAGATGAAATGTTGTTAGCAGAAACTGGTATGGATCCGGCTGTGTATACCAATGAATTGCGGTTTGAAAAAGAAATTTTGCCAACTATATCAGAAAATGTTTTGCAAAAGCAATCGGCTTTAAGCAGAGACACAGATAACGCCGATTTCAAAGTGGCTGTAAACAATGCTATAGTCGATGAAATGAATAGGTATGTTAGGGCTCAAAGAAGTATATTAGCAAGGGAACAAGGTCGGGACAACCAACAGTTCTTGAAAAAATATGTTCCCGAAAACAGAAAAATTATATACGCTTGTACTTATACGTCTACCATAGTGGTTGAAGCTACAAAGGCAGAAATATTAAAATACGCTTCCTTGGAGGAGGTAACAGATATTTCGTTGTATGAAGAACTCGTGCCAGAAGATGCGATGGATGTATCTTCCCAACAAATTGGCGCTGACAGTTTTGTCGGAACCAAAAGCGAACGTTTTAATAATGGAACGGGTTATGACGGTACGGGTGTTTTGATTGGCGTTATAGAAGGCGGAGGTTTTTTTGATGTAACAGCACCGCAATTGGAAGACATTGCCGGAGTCAGGGCGTTTATTCTTGACGGAACAGGCAATGCGTATGATTACGAAAATCAACCTGAAGGTGATGTAAGTCCTCACGCTACTATGGTTACCTCTATCATCGTGGGGCAAGCCGTTACGGTAGATGGTGTTGAATATGAGGGGTATGCTCCCGGCGCAACGGTATATCAAACCACGGCGGAAGCTTACGGAAGTCTTGTAAATGCTATTGTCGCTTTAGCGAATCAAGGGTGCAAACTTATAAATGTAAGTATGGGCTTTCGTTCTGCGATACCGAGTGAACACGATGGGAAATACCAACCGATGGAACGCCAGGTGGATAAATTGGTAAAGGAACTCGGCGTTCTTGTAGTTAATGCATCTGGAAATATAGATGGCACAGAGAATAAAAAATATGTGATTCGTCCGGCTAAATCTTTAAATGTTATAACTGTCGGCAATGCAGAAACTTATGGCACGACAACTATGGAATTAACAGGTCCTTTCGATTTACGAGAATGGTCCTCTTTTGAGGAAGCCGATTATTTACCCAATAAGCCGGATTTGGTAGCTCCCGGTTATAAGATAGCTTATGTTGATGGTGATAATGCGGTGAGCAGAGTTTCAGGTACTAGCTTTTCTGCTCCTATTGTTACTGGTGTTTTGGCGCAAATACTGCAAGCGAACGAAACACTTATTTCCGAAAATATGCAGCTTCGTGCAAAAAGCATGTTGCTTGCGGGGGCGGAGCACAGAAGGATTTCTGTCAGTGCCGGACATGAGTATGTGTCGGATACCTCGGTTGGCAATTTTTTGGGTGATGCCAGCGGTGCAGGCTTGGTTAATGCAGCTCTTTCTGTAAACATAGCGTTGGGGATCAATTCTGCTACAAGCGCTCATTACTTTGCAGATGGTGCACAGCAGACCGCGGTAATAGGCAATTTAAAAGCTGGTGAAAAAATAAGGATAGTAATGGATTTTCAAAAAAGAAACGGAGATGACATTACTTCTACAGCGATGCTTGATGACTTGAACATATCGCTTTTATCGCCGACTAATGAAGTCGTAGCGTTTTCATCTTCGGAGAAAAACAATGTTGAAATAATTGAATACATAGTTCCGAGCAATGCAGAAGGAACCTATAAATACCGAATTAACGTAGAGAATTTATATTCCGATGACGCAGTAGCATGTGTAACTTGGACAAAATGGCTACCCGGAGACGTGGACGGGGACGGAACATTAACAATTGCGGATTATTACAGTGTTTTGTATCACCATTTGCATTATAATGTTCTTGGACCTAACCATGACCATTCGTCCTGTAGCGTTCTTATGCCGGAACAGATACATATTGCTGATGTAAATGTAGACGGCTTAATCAATGTGGAAGACCTTGATCTGCTCCAGTTTTATCTTTTCGGTGAACCGTAAATTTTTAACAATAATAAACATATAAATTATACTATAGGAGGAAAAGTTATGAAAAAGTTATTTGCTTTATTAACGGTAGTTATGCTTATTGTCACGTCCGTATTACCTGCCATGGCGGATAGTGTTGCGGTAGATGATATGTCGTGGGAAGATAAAATTGGCGATAAAGAAAATTGGGAGGCGATGAAGGCGGAAATACCCGATGGTACTACAACTGCTACCCTTCAATTTGTTACAAGCGCAAGCAGTGAAGACGTAACCGCCCTTTATCATCAAAAAATGGAGGAGCAGGGCTTTGTTTTTGATGAAGATACCCAAAGCTTTGACCCTTGCTATTATGCATTGATAGCTGAGGAGATGGGGGTGTCCGTGGAGGAACTGGACAAGGACTCTAACGATGTTAAGCAAAAAATGATAGCCTATTATAACCAAGGCAATATATGTCGTATAGACGCATTACAAGAGCTTAACACACAGATCATAGAGCAGTATTTGGCAGACTATCCCGAAATTAACAGCATTGGCAGAATCATAAATTACAGTGATGTGCTTTGCGGCTTGTTTATGGAGCTTAGTGTGGCTGATATAGAAGCGTTGGCAAAGCTTGACTGCGTTTTCTGCATTGATATTGACTACGGTTTGGTTTGGGAGGATGGAGGGAGTACCGACGAACCCTCCGAGAATGTCAATATGGAAGAGCCTTCAACCGACGAACCCTCCGAGGACATCACTACGGAAGAGCCTTCAACCGACGAACCCTCCGAGGATGTCAATACGGAAGAGCCTTCAGCCGACGAACCCTCCGAGGATGTCA
>JAZSIW010000098.1:0-12792 GCA_045534025.1 Eubacteriales bacterium
CACTGCATCGATATGCTTAACAAAACTTTTGCCGGTAGAACAGGCGGCAAAACTGCTTCTATCAAGCAGTTTACACCAGTTCCACATATTTTCCGTCGCAATACGCACTCCGCAGGATTTTGCAAATGGCAACAGTTCCGAATACATTTTCATATTTGACCTTGCGGATTTATTATTATCGGGATGTATAACGCATATATCACCGCCAACCGCCGCAGTGCATTCTATGGCACGTTTAAGATGCGACCTGATATCCTTACATGATACGGGAAACGGAGCGTGAGATTGATTACACACTATGCCGTTATCGTCCGCAACCTTCTTTAAACGCTTAGCAAAGCTTAAGTATTCTCCGGAAGCCAAGGGGTGATCATTAGGCAAAAGTGTCTTAGTATTTCTATCGTATTTGCACATGGAAAACATTGAAAAATCCCAAGCGTCAAAGCCCGCTTTGGCAACAAGTTCGATGGCTTTTTCTTCCCCTACAAGCTTTGAAATTGAAGCAATCTCGGTGGAAACTTTCATAGAAGCACCGCCTTATAAAATATTAAAGCTGTTTAATTATATACTTTTTGTAATCATCTATCTGGAACGCCTCAGCGTACTGTTTGCGGATAAAGATACCGCGTGTACGCATTAGGTTGCAATAATACTCCTTATACTTATAAGACGTACTGTTAATTGCAAACCATTGGGTGTTTATCGCCTTTTCCCAAAGTTCAAAGCCTTCAGGGCTGACTTCGGAATACACATAAGGCACAAAACCTTCTGCGTCCTCCCAATTTTCTGCGTAATAAGGACCGTCTGCATAATGACCGGGAAGATCACGTTCTATAGACTTAAGTCCTGCATAGAATTGCGCCTTCTTAACTATATTATGAGTTGCCATGTGATCCTTGTGCATACTGTTTTTCCAATGTGTAATTAAAACATTTGGCTTATGCAGTCTTATAAGGTCGCAAAGCATAAATGCGACTTCGTCATTTTCGGGAAGTTCCCCATCACAGTACGGAAAAACAACCGCTTCCCCACCAAGCATTTCGGCAAAAGCTTTTGCTTCGCCTTCTTTTTGCTTCCTGTATTCGGCAACGGAAAGATGAGGAGGGTTTCCCCTTTCACCGGCCGTCAGCGCAACAGTAACAATTTTAGCGCCCTGTAAAGCTGCAGTTGCCAACACACCGCCTGCTGTAAGCTCCATATCTCCGATATGTCCGCCTATTGCCATAATTGTTTTTGTCATAATCCTTCCTCCTAAAACAATACCCCCAATTTCCATTGGGGGTATTATAAATTTAACAGTCAATCAGTTTCCGCTGCCGTCCCAGCCTGTTTGCAAATCCCCCTGCCAATAATCGAGCAGTTCTTCTCTTATTTCAAGGCTCTTTTGCAAGGTCAAGGCTTCATTGGTCGCCCAACCGGAATTGTCTTTCGTTACATCAACGCTGAAGTCATCATAAAAGCTGTGAGAATTGTAGAGTATCTGACCGTAAAGCAAGCCTAAACCCTGACCGCTTGAATTAACGGGGTTGTATCGCCTTCCCGGATTTTCCAACATATAAAGTCTCATTAGCTCAAGTTGATCATAAATAACATTATCGTTGTAATAAGCGCTGTCAATTGTAGAATCAAAGTTTCTATATATACCAAGGGAAACAACTAACTTAACACCGTCTGCATAATCGAAATTCATCCAATCGCCTAAATAGCCGCCGATAACATAGTCATAGCTCCATTTATTACCATATTGTTTTACAGTTGCAAACTGTGCGTCAGGTGCCCAGTAAAGCTGAGGAGATATGTAGTCCATATAATTATAGGTGGTAGAGCCGTCCGTCCAAGTTTCTTGGCACCACTTTCTTACATCGGCATACATCGTTGTATAATTGTAGCTATTTTCATAATTTTCGATATTACCTGCAGGAGAAATGCCGAACAAAACATCAGACTTTGCAAGTTTAATATGCTTATAAAGCGCTCTCACAAGCATGTTGGTGTTTTCTCTTCTCCAAGGTGCAAGTTCCAACTTTCCTGTATATTCGCTATAGCACTGTTCATCAAATGCAGTGGTAGCGCCTGCAGGGTAGAAATAGTCGTCCATTATTATTGCATCAATATCGTAATTGTTAACTATTTCAAGTACGGAATTTACAATGTGCTGCCTTACAGACTCATAACCGATATTAAGCCAATACAAGTTGTCATTGGACATACCAACATAGTCGCTGCGTTCAACACCGTTATAGTTGCCCATGTAGAACTGCTTAATATCATACTTATTGTCGTATGCGTTTAAATCCGATGCGTAACCTATACGCAAAGGATTGATCCATGCGTGTACCGAAATGCCAACTTTATGTGCTTCTTCAATAAATATTTCAAAAGCATCATATGTAGATACTGCGTACAAGGAACCCGTATACCTCTTGGAAACAGGAGACATAGAGTCAAACGTGTAATCACCGTAAAGTGCGTCGCCGTGTGCACGTGTATGTATCATTACGGTGTTGATGCCGCCTTCCACCATGGCGGTGAGATAATTGTTAACACGCACCCTATAGGTTTGTTCGTCCGCTTGATACGTACCCTGTACAAGATAAAGGTCTGTAATATTAAAGATGTCAAGCCATACGCCGCTTATAACTTCGTAATTAAGGGTTGCATAATCTCCGTCAACTTCGGGAGTGGGAGCAAGGTTACCTGTACAAATCTTAATTTCGTCAATGTGAAGCTCTTTCTTTGCTTTGGGGATACGAATCATCACATAACGTGCTGTTACGTTGTTGGGAGTAGCAACAAAGGTATAATAAATCTGTCTTCTGTTTTCCGTAGAATTTACAACTAAAGTATCATACTCACCGGCACCGACAGTACCAACAACAGAAGCGGTTGTATTAAAGCTGTCAGCGGTGTTGGAATAATAAACAGTAAATTTTTCAGGAACGGAGCAAGCTGTTGTTGTAGAGCTGTTTGTGTACTCCAAAAGCTTAAAACTAACATTGTTTATACCTTCAACCTCGCTACCAAGGTCAAATACTATATCAACATAATCAGAAGCGGTGCCGGAATAATTATAACCAACCCAAGCAGGGTCAAGGAAAGTACCTGTTGCAGATATACCGTTGTTAAGGTCACCGGAGCCGTAGGTGTTAAGAACAGGAAGTCCGTCACTGCCCTTTTCACTGTTCCACACATTATCGTTAAAAGAAGTGCTTGCTGTTTTAAGAAGATACTTGTACTGTCCTTCCAAAGCTACGTTTTTAATAACTTCGGACGCATTAGTGGTATTAATCATAACTTCGTCAAGCAACACGTTGCCGGTTGTCGAAATTATCAAAGTAAGGTAACGCGCAGTAAACGCTTTATTACTTGTTACGTCATAGCTTACTGTATAAACGGTGCCGCTTGCATCGGTAGATATATCACCAAGTGCAACGGAATAATAAGTCTCACGATCGTTGGAAGCATAAAGAGCTATCGCATTAGGAACGGCATACCCCGTGGAGCCGCCGCCAACGCCGGAAACAGTTACAGAAGTGATGTTTTTAGTAAGAACACCCAAGTCAACCTGAATACCAAAAGATCCGTCGGTAGGCACTATAGAAACATAGTCGTCAGAGGTGTTAATGTCGGTATTTTTTTGATATACGCCGTTAGTAAGTTCAATTCTTCCCGTATCAGCAAACTGACCGGTACCAACAGAACCGATTATCTGGTAGGAGGAATTTAAAGCGACATTAACCTCGTATGCGTCGTTGCCTGTAGGCTTATTATAAAGATCCATAGCAGCAACGCCTGTGAAATCGTCAACTACTGCGCTACCACTGGTCTTTACAGAAATTTCGGAAATAAACGTCCAAAATCTATCAAAACCATCTTCTCCCGCTTCATGCTCAAATACCAAAAGTATATATTGGCCCTTGAACAACGAGCCGCTGGGAGTATATGTTGCGTCATATATAATACTTGCATAATCGGTAGGAACAGCATAAGAAGAACTGAAGGTTGCGCCTGTAGAGTCAATACCAACCATATTGTTTACAGCACCAACATAGTTAAACGCAACACCGTCTGCAGAAGTTGCAACGGTAATCTTACTGGGCAGAAAAATACCAAGCTCCGGGTCACTGAGCAAATTAAGAGTTATATCACTTATGTTGGTATAAAATGCACCCAAGTCGATAAGTACTGCATTCTCCTCGTTGCCGTAAAGACCAACCCAAGGGTCATTAAGGTAATGGTTTGTGCCCTTTGTGCCGTCAACAAGTTCACCCACGCCGTCTTCGGAATAATTGGTGGCACGATTATCGGGATACTTAGGGCTTACAAAACCGAGTATCTCGTAAGTCATACCTTCAATTTCTTCACCCAAGCCCGGAGAGCCCGCAGTGGTCATACTTGTGTTGCCTATTTCGGGTATAGTCCAATCAACAGTATAACGTTCCCCCGTAAGGGTAGCGTTGCCTGTTTCAACCGCTGAAGCTTCTCTTGCGGGAACAAGAACATACACCATAGACCAACACATAACAAGTGCCAAAGCCAAAGATAACACTCTTCTCATCTTCTGTACCTCCTAAAAGGTTTGTGTTTATAAAAACGTAGTGGGCATAGTCCACCCATATACACATTTTTACTTATAATTATGATAGCATTAATCGGCCATATTGTCAATAGCTTTGTAAAAAATAACAATTAAAACTTTGTTTTGTTATTTTTGTTGACAAAACAAAATATTTAAGGTAAAATATTATAATGTAGATTTATGTACGAAAGGTATATGTTACAATGAAGAACGAATCACTTAATGTTTTAAGAGAGAAATTTTTATCTTTTTACGAGAGCAAGGGTCATTTGCGCCTCAACTCCTTCCCTCTTGTACCTCAAAATGACAATTCTTTGTTACTTATCAACGCAGGCATGGCGCCTCTCAAGCCTTATTTCACGGGTACACAGGTGCCTCCCAGAAAGAGAGTTACCACTTGCCAAAAGTGCATACGCACCCCCGATATTGAGCGTGTAGGTATCACCGCAAGACACGGCACTTTCTTTGAAATGCTGGGCAACTTCTCCTTTGGCGATTATTTTAAAAGCGAAGCTATTCCGTGGGCGTGGGAGTTTTTGACAAAGGTTTTGGAAATACCGGAAGAATTACTTTCCGTCTCCGTATATTTAGACGACGACGAAGCAAGAGATATCTGGCTTAAGACAGGTGTGCCCGCTGAACGCATTTACAAGATGGGCAAGGAAGATAACTTTTGGGAAATAGGCGCAGGTCCTTGCGGCCCTTGCTCTGAGATATACTTTGACAGAGGTCTTAAATACGGTTGCGGAAGCCCCGACTGTAAGCCCGGATGTGACTGTGACAGATTTATAGAAATTTGGAACATAGTATTTACACAGTTTGATGGCGACGGGAACGGCAACTATGAAAGACTTGAGCATCCCAATATCGATACCGGTATGGGTCTTGAACGTCTGGCGTGCGTAATGCAGGATGTTAACAACCTGTTTGAGGTTGATACTATACGCAATGTTATGATGAAGGTTTGTGATCTTGCAGGGGTAAGCTACGAAGCAAGCGGCTCTGACAAAGACATCTCTTTGCGCGTTATTACCGACCACATCAGAAGCACTGTATTCCTTATAAGCGACGGCGTTATCCCCTCTAATGAAGGCAGAGGTTATGTTCTTCGCCGTTTGCTCAGACGTGCGGCAAGACACGGCAGACTTTTAAATATCAAAGGTCTTTTCCTTTCCGACTTGGCTGATACCGTTATAGAGGAAAGCAAGGCAGGTTACCCCGAGCTTGAAGAAAAGCGTGAATATATAAAGAAGGCTATACTTATAGAGGAAGAACGCTTTGCACAGACGATAGATGCAGGTCTGGGTATGCTTATGAATCTCATTGACAAAGCAAGCGTTTCCGATATCAAGCAAATTTCCGGCGACGACGCCTTTAAGCTTAACGACACCTTTGGTTTCCCTCTCGACCTTACAAGAGAAATAAGTGCTGAACACGGTATCACCGTGGACATAGACGGCTTCACGGCATTGATGAAGGCGCAAAAGGAACGTGCAAGAGCGGCAAGAAGCTTTGCGACCGACTACATGGGCGGCGGTACAGACCTTGGCGAGATAATCGACAAGAACGTAAAAACCGTATTCACCGGCTACGGCGAAACCGAAAGCACGGCTGAAATCAAGTACATCATCAAGGACGGCGAGGCGGTTTCCGAAATCAGCGGCGGCGGCGCTATACTTGTTCTGGATCAAACGCCCTTCTACGCAGAGTCCGGCGGTCAGGTTGGCGATACGGGCGTTATTGCAACCGCAGACGGTGTATTCAGCGTTACAGACACAAAGAAGACTGCAGACGGTCAGTATCTGCACTTTGGTGAAATAAAAGAAGGTACCGTAGCTTTGGGTAAAGCCACCGCTACTGTTGACAAGATAAGACGCAACTTTATAGCACGCAACCACTCTGCCGCACACCTTTTGCAGGCGGCGCTCAGAAAGGTTTTGGGCAACCACATAGAACAGGCAGGCTCTTTCGTTGACGGTAGCAGAGTAAGATTTGACTTTACTCATTTTTCCGCCCTGACCCCCGAAGAACTCGGCAAGGTTGAAGCTTTGGTTAACAACGAAATTTTGGCAGGCTCTCCCATCACCTGCACAGAGATGCCCATTGAAGAAGCAAAGGCCATGGGTGCTATGGCTTTGTTCGGCGAAAAATACGGCGACGTTGTTCGCGTTGTTAAGATGGGCGATTTCTCCACCGAGCTTTGCGGCGGTACACATTTGGATAACACCGCTAAGGCAGGCTTGTTCAGAATAGTTTCCGAAAGTTCTGTTGCTGCAGGCGTAAGACGTATAGAGGGTATCACCGGTCTTAACGTTATATTCCAGATGAAGGAAGAAGAAGCCCTTGTAAACAAAATAGGGGCTACCCTTAAAGCCGCTAACAAGGCAGAGCTTTTGCACAAGGCGGAAAGCCTTGTTAACGAAACGAAAGCCCTTAAGAAAGAACTTGACAGTCTTAATCAGAAAGCGGCGCTTGCCAAGGTTAAGGAAGCTGCAGATTCCGCAGAAGACGTAAAGGGCGTAAAGCTTGTTAAAGCACGCTTTGACGGCGTAGGTGCAGATGCTTTGAGGTCTGCAATAGACGCTGTTAAGGATAAGGAGCCCTTGGCAGTTTGCGTATTTGCTTCCGTTGACGGCGAAAAGGTTACCTTTGCCGCAGGTTGCGGTAAGGAAGCGGTTGCTAAGGGTGCACACGCAGGTATGATTCTTAAGAACATCTCCCCCATCGTTGGCGGTGGCGGCGGCGGCAGACCTGACAACGCTTCCAGCGGCGGTAAGAACTCCGCAAAGACCGAAGAAGCTCTTGAAGCAATCAAGGCTGTTCTTGAAGGTCAGATTAAATAAAGAGGTAGAATAATATGAATTGCTTGTTTTGTAAAATAATTGAAGGCGTAATCCCCTCCGCAAAAGTGTATGAGGACGATAAGATCTATGCTTTTAAGGATATAAACCCTCAAGCACCTGTGCACGTGTTGGTTATACCCAAGCTTCACATAAGCTCTATGGACGAGGTTAATGCAGGCAACGCAGAAAGTGTAAAACACATTTTTGTGATGATTCCTCAGATAGCAAAAAGCTTAGGTCTTGATAATGGGTACAGAGTAATTTCCAATTGCGGCGATGACGGATGCCAATCCGTTAAGCATTTGCATTTTCATATACTCGGCGGCAAAAAGCTGAACGAGAATATGGCATAACGGGTAATCGGGTATGTTGAGATACAGACCTGCCGCTTTAGTGTGCCTTGCGGTTTCTGCAGGCATTGCGGTGGGTCTGTATTTTGATTTTTGGGTACCCCTTGTCGTTATGTCCTTAGCGTGGTCATTGACTATGCTTATCCGTCCTGCACGACGATTTAGAATCGTCTTGATAATGGCTACGCTTTTCTTCGGCGCTGCTTCGCTTTACGGCACGATATATCAAAATTTTCTTGTAAAATCTGAAATAGACCCCGAAAAGGGCTATTTTCTTACAGGCGTAATTACAGAAGCCCGTGCCACTGAAAACGGAAACAGAGCCACAGTAGACATAATAGAAAGTGATGACGGACTTCAGGGGAAAACGCTGTATATCTACACAGATGTTCCGTTAAAAGCAGGTGACGGTGTCTATGTGGAGGCAACGCTGAGAGAAGCCAACATTACATCTAAAGGCAACGGTATTGATTACAACGCCTTCGGCTCCGTATACAAAAGCGACAAAATTCATCCCAAGGGTTTCAAATATGAACTTTTAGAAATGCGAAAAGGTGTTTCCGATACAATATACAGAAATTTCAGCAATGAATCTTCAGGTTTTTACAACGCAATAATCACAGGTGACAGAAGCGGTATCGATGACAATCTAAACGGAAGTTTTGCAAGGTCGGGTCTTTCTCACATACTTGCAATTTCAGGTCAACATTTTTCCATATTGGTTTACAGTATATACAGTATACTTATGCTGACAATACAGCGAAAAAAACTGTCCAGCGGTATATGTATTATTCTTGCGGTGTTTTATACCCTGCTGGTGGGGGCAACACCGCCCATACTTAGGGCATGCATAATGTGCTGTGCGGTTTTCGCCGCTAACATTGCCGGCATATACCTTGACAGTATAACTGTGCTTTGCGGCGCTCTTGCCGGGATAGTGATGGTTTCTCCTTACGCTACTGCGAGCGTAGGCTTACAGCTTTCGTTTTTAGCCACTTTGGGTATTTTGACATTAAGTGAAATTACAAAACGCAAGAAAAAAAGCATTATCCGCTCAAAGCTTATTGCGTTGATAGTAACTCCCGCGCTTATAACATTTGCTGCAAATTTGTTCTGCTTGCCCGTTTTGCTTTGCAGTTTTGACTTCGTATCTATTATTGCGCCCTTCAGCAATTTAGCTGTAAACATCATAATAGGGCCGTCCCTGGCTGTAGCTGTTTTGTCGTTGCCGATATTTGCGTTTTTCCCAAGTCTAAAAGAGCTTGTATCCGTTAACGACTTCATATTCAAATCCATTAAATCTATATCCGATTTTGCTTCGTCTCTTTCTTTTGCTACTTTTTCTGCGTCCCTACCGTACATTAAACTTATAATATTACCTGCTATAACGGCTATAGTATGTGCGCTTAGTCTTAAGCGTAAGCACATTTTAAAAGCGACAAGCGGGTGCTTGCTTGTAATTGTTCTTATAATTTCGCTTTGTGTTTTGGGACATAACTCTGCGCTTAAATCCAACAATCTCGTATATGTGTGTGACAACGAGAATAACAGCTACGTTTTTTACAACAACGGTAAACACACTATACTTATAGACGGCTACGGAACAGAAAAATGCAGCGGAGTAATACTTGAAAGGTGCGTTACACATTTAGACGCATACATAATGACCGATTGCACAAAAAACTCCGAAGAACGGTTTTATCAAACCACAGGCTATATCAGTATCGATACTGTATATATTCCCGAGAGATATGCAGGCGGAAGTTTTGAAACACGTATTGCTAAAACCGGCTGCAATGTGTTATACTATGATAAAACCTTGACCGAATTTGAAATAGTGCTTAAAGAAAGTAACGGTCATTATTCCCTGCAATTTAAAAACAACGATATATGTTTGTGTGTGCTGGGCGGTAATAAAACGGGCTTTTTTGAGCCATGTGACGGACTTGTTGTAACCGCACGGTGCATAGAAAAAGAGCTGGCCAAACAGTTAGTGCCGACAGAATACAGAAATTTATATATTAACAAAGCAGGCGACACCTATTTTACCGAATCTTTAAAGGCCAAAGCTGAAACAGTTGAAGAGCATGAAAAGAGCGTTGAGCTTAGATTCGGAGAAGACGGTTTGTGGGAGGTAGAGGAATGAACGAGGATTTGTTAAAATCTTGCATCAAATCCGAGGCATGCGGAAAGTTCTTTTTCCTTTGCGGAGAAGAAGAGTACACCAAGGACCATTATGTAAAGCTTTTGCTTAAACGGGTGGAGGTTGCCCCTATGCCCGAGTTTAATTTAATAAGATACAGCGGGAAAGATTTTAATACGTATTCTTTTGCAACCGCCTTGGAAGAATTGCCTTATATGTCTGATTACAAGTTGGTTATGGTAGAGGAGCTTGATTACGGCAAGCTTAACGAAAATACCATATCCGATATCGTTGCAGCATTGGAATCCATGCCCGAATATGTTAACGTTTTATTCGTAGCTAAAAGCAATGAACTATCCGCAAAGATAATAGGCAAAAAAGAAAAAGCGCCGATAAGCGCATTAATAGATTTTGCAGAAAAGAACGGCGTGTTTACCGTTTTTGAAAAAGAAACTGGGGCAAAGCTTAAGAAATGGATTAAGCGCCATTTTGATGCGGCAAACACCGAGATTGCGGAAAGCGTACCCGAAACCATGATTAACGTATGCGGCGAGGACATGTATACCCTTAAAGGCGAGGCTTTAAAACTTATAGCTTATTGCAAAGGACGCAAAGTTAGCGACGATGACGTTATTAATGTTTGCTGTTCTAACAAAAGTTTTAGGGTATTTGACCTAACAAAGGCTTTAACCGCAGGTAACAGCGCAAGAGTGCACGACATATATAACTTTTTAATAAACAGCGGAGTTTCCCCTTATATGCTTATAAACATGCTTTCTTCTTGTATTACGGACATAACGGTAACCAAGGCAGGGCTGGAGGACGGCAAATCAATAGGTGACATTGCAAAGGCCCTTAAAAGCTTCGAGTGGGCAGTGCGAAACTATGCACCATACGCACGCAAGGTCAGTTTTGAGTTTTTGGATTACGCCGCGGATAAGTGCAACGAATGCGCAATGGCCTTAAAAAGCTACAAAAACGACCCTGCTTGTACGGTAGAAATCTTTTTGTTGAGGCTTGCGGCTTATGAAAAGAATTAATCTTAAATACCCTTTGTTTGTGGAAGGAAGCTATGACAAAAAGCGTGTAAATGCCGTTGCAGAAGGTATGATTATAACAGGCGGCGGCTTTGGAATATTCAACGCAAAGGAAAAACTTGCGTTGCTTAGGCGGATTACGGAAAACGGAAAGCTTTTGATATTAACCGACAGCGACAACGCAGGTCGACTTATAAGGAACAAGATTAAAGGTTATTTAGATGCGGAGAGCATTATAAACATTTACACCCCCGCCCTGGAGGGTAAGGAAAAACGCAAAAAGTCCCCGTCAAAAGAAGGGCTTTTGGGCGTTGAGGGTATGAGTGATGATGTTTTATACAAGTTACTGCTTCCCTACTCTGCAAACGAAGAAGCAAAATCCACGGAAGATGTAACCGCAGCAGAGCTTTACAACTACGGACTTGTCGGATGCGAGGGCAGCGAAGCAAAACGAAATGAATTTTGCCTTGCGGCATCCTTGCCGCCGAGCCTTAGTCCAAAGGCACTGCGAGAAGCAATAAACATATTGGGCGGCAAGGCATATTTTACTAAAGTAATGGAGAAGTTTAAATGAAAACCGTATCCTTTTGCACCCTTGGTTGTCGTGTAAATCAATACGAAACCAGAGCGTTGGCAGAACTGTTTATAAACAACGGCTACAAAGCTGTTAATTTTGGTGAGAAATGCGACGTTTGTATTGTAAACACCTGTGCCGTTACCGAAGAAAGCCAGCGCAAAAGCGCACAGATGATACGCCGTGCCTTAAAAAACTGCGCCGACGTGCGGGTTTGCGGATGCTATACACAGCTTTGCGGTGAGTTTGAAGGGGTAAAGTGCATAACAGGGTGCTTTGACAAAGGGGCTTTGCAGGACTTTTGTATACATAAAAAAACCGACCGCGGCTATGAACTGCTGAATATAGGCCACACCCATCCCGACAAGCTGATAGGCGTATCCAAAACCAGAGCGTATTTAAAGATACAAGATGGTTGCAACGGTAAATGTACATACTGTATAATCCCCAAGCTAAGGGGCAAAAGTCGCTCCCGACCTGCGGAAGAAATTATTTCCGAGGCGAAACGGCTTGTGGGTTTAGGTTACAAGGAGATAATTCTTACAGGGATAGAGACTGCCGCATACAACTTTATGCCGCTTTACGAGCTGATAAAAAAAGTTGCGGAGATAGATGGGCTTGAGAGGTTACGCCTTGGTTCTCTTGACCCCAACGTTTTGAACGATTCTTTTATAAAAACGGTGGCTGAAACGCCTAAGCTTATGCCCCACTTTCATCTTTCCATACAATCGGGAAGCAGTAGCGTGCTTAAAAGGATGAAACGTCCTTACACAGCGGAATCGGCAAAAGAACGCATTGGTGCATTAAAAAAAGCAAGACCCCATATTATGCTTTCCGCAGATATTATTTGCGCCTTCCCCGGCGAAACGGAAGAGGAGTACAACGAAACCCTGAAATTTATAGAAGATATTGGCTTTTTGCATATCCACGCTTTTCCTTATTCCAAACGCCCCGATACGGAGGCGGCTGGTATGGACGGACAAATACCTGAGGATGATAAGCGCCGACGCATGGCTCATTTTTTAAACGTCTGCGACAACATTAAGAATAGCATACTAACTTCCAAGATTGGCACAAAAACCTCTGTGTTGGTGGAAAAGCTCGCCGAGGGATGCGCTGTAGGTCACAGCGACGATTTTTGTGAAGCTGTAATAACAGCAAAGCGTCCCGTTGCGGTGGGCGACATAGTAAATTGTCGCGTAACAGACACAAGGGACGGAAAGATAATTTGTACGCTTATTTAATTGTATATTACCTCATATTCAC
>JAZSIW010000104.1:0-8431 GCA_045534025.1 Eubacteriales bacterium
CATTAAAGCGTTCACACTCGTTTAAAGCATGGTAATCAAAATAGTTCAAATAATAGTCTTGTAAATAATCACCATTTATTTCTATCTTTGAATATTTTTTGTGGTCATCTATGATTTTTTGCAAGAGCTTTTTACAATCTTTATAAGTCAAATAATCATTTTCCATAATATATTACCTCTTTCCGAAGGAGTGGGAATTTCATCACGAAGTGATTTCATCCCACGGCAGGGTGATTTATCTCGTGCGTAAGGATTTAGTTGATAAAACAAAAAGCTTTGTTCAAGACAAAGCTTTTTGTTTACTCTGGTGGGAGCGGGTGGATTCGAACCACCGAAGTCGTTGACAACAGATTTACAGTCTGCCCCCTTTGGCCACTCGGGAACACTCCCCCATTTATGGAGCTGGTGAAGGGAGTCGAACCCCCAACCTGCTGATTACAAATCAGCTGCTCTGCCATTGAGCTACACCAGCATTTTGTTTGTAACAGCAGCCGCAATCACGGCCAGCAAGGGAGATTATAGCACAGTAAACCTCCTTTGTCAAGATGTTTTTTAAAGTTTTGCAAAAAACTTTTTTGCTTTTTGCTATGCCTTGCCGAAAAACGCCGTCAACGGCGCTTTTCGGCCTTGTTAAGCGCTGTGATTACAGAGACAGACAAGGGCTGTGCCAACAGAACAAGAAGTATATCTTTAATAAGATACAGGGCACCGACCGCAAAAAACGATGCACCGAAACTTATGCCCGTAACTGCAGCATATTGTGCGACTCCTGCCGTATAACAAAGTGTAAGCCCCAAAAGACCCAAAAGAACGGAACATGTTTTGCCTTTGCCCTTGGCAATGCCGCAACACAAAGCAAGAGCCAAAAAGCCCCAAACAAAGCCCCCTGTAGGTCCAAAAAGCACCTGTGCGCCGCCCTGCGCACCTGCAAATACGGGCAGACCTACGGCACCTGCCGCGCCGTATATGATAACAGCTGCCACCGACGATTTTGCGCCGAAAATGTAAGAACCCAAAGCGATAGCAAAGCATTGCAGGGTAAGGGGCATAAAAGGGAAGGGTATGGTTATAAAAGCGGCGGCGCAAAACAAAGCGGCAAGCGCTCCCACTGCCGCTACGGTATACGCTTTGCTCATCTCGGCACCTCGTTTGGACGCACACGCACCTCTCCTGAATTAAGAAGATGTTTGTTGCCGCTTTCGTCCTCAACTATCAAACAGTAATCCTCTGCCACATCCAGCGCTTTTACGCACCTTTCCTCTGTCCCTCGCACCGCCGTTACCTGCTTTCCTATAAGAAAACAGCGTTTCTTATAGCCTGCAAGCGCTCTATCGGGCGTTTGGTACAGAGTGTCAAAACGGCACAGGATTTCGGCGGCAAGTCTGTTTATAAGTCCCGACTGCATTTCATCGCAGGGATACAAACTGCCTGCAATATCCGCAAGCTCTTCGGGAAATCCCTCCTTCGGACTGTATACGTTAAGCCCTATGCCCACCACCGCATAGGTGAACTGCCCGCCCTCCAAGGAAACAGCCGCATCAGTAAGTATTCCGCAGACCTTTTTGCCGTCACAGAACACGTCGTTGACCCATTTGATGTAGCTTTGTTTACCTGTGACAGCTTCTATAGCTTCGGCAACGGCAACGGCGGCAACGCCCGTAATATCTCCGCCTCGCTCTGCGGCGGTTTTGGGACGCAACAGCAGGCTAAGATATAAACCGCCCGTCCCCGAATAAAAACTTCTGCCCATTCTGCCCCTGCCGCCGTTTTGGCAGCAAGCGATAAGAACCGTGCCGTGGGGTGCGCCTTCTTCTGCCATACGGCGAAGGTCGGTGTTGGTAGAAGCAGTCTTCCAAACCACGGCGGGACAAAAGCGTCCCCCTGTGAGCCGTTTTATCTCCTCGGCGTGGGGAAAATCCACCGCCCCGCCGAAGGTATAACCCTTGCCGGCAATGTTCTTTATGGGATAGCCCTCCTCCTGCAAGGCGTGTACTGCCTTCCAGACCGCATTGCGGCTTACTGTACCTTCAGAAAGCTCTGCGGCGGAGAACATTCCTTTTGTATTTGATAAAAGCTTGCCTAAAATTTTGCTTTTTAAATCCATAGTTTTTCACCTTTTCCTTGACATACATGCCACTTAAAAGTATAATAATAAGCAGTAATTACACCGCCTTACGGGATTATATCATACAAGGGGCTAACTGTCAACCTGATTTAAAAAACGAGGTGACAGAAGAAAGAGGACATTATGGCAAAAAATGTAACAAGCTTTGAAAAAGAAAAAGCAAAAAAAAGATACCGTGCATATAAAGAGCTTAGGATATGGGCGGCGTGTGTTTTGGTGCTGTGTGTGGGACTTAGCGTATTTGCAGGCATAAAGCAGTCCGGTGTTAACAAAGGCTTGACTTACGGCTCCTCTGAAGAAGCACAAAGTCTTGTTTATGATCTGTACAACGGCAACCCCAAAAAAGGCAGTATCAATGATGATGAGCGTTTCAGTATGGCGAAGTCCGGTGTCAGCCGTGACCTTATTGCCTTGTACGGTGAAAAATACAATATCAGCGCAATGGATCTTTCCTATTTGTTTTACAGTGAGTTTTATGCTATGATAGCAGACGAAAACTTCCGTATTGACGGCTACGGCACCTACGGGCTTGACCCCAAGCAGCCTCTTAAGGACCAGAAGTATACGGAACTGAGAAGCTTTTTTGACGAGTTTATGAATACCGCCTCCGCAGGGGCGCTTACCACCTTGCAGTATTACGAGCTGGCTAAGGAAAACGGTCTTACCCTTGAGGAAGAAGAGCGTAAACTTGTAGCCGAGGAGCTTAATAAGCTTAAAGCGGCGGCAAAGGCGGAAGGGATGGAGATTGACGATTTTTTGGATTATCGCTATTGTCCCGGTATGACCGAAAAAGATGCTGTGTATATCTTGGAGCTGTATCAGCTGGCGATGAAGCAGTATGAAAAGGGTATAGAAGAGGCATACAACTGCACCGATGAAGAGGTTGCCGCGTATTATACCGAGCATAAGGACGAGCTTACCACCGCAAATATCGTGAGATATGAATTTGAGGTTGAGACCGATGAGGATGGCAACCTTACGGGTGACGATAAGGCGCTGGCGGACAGACTTTGTGCCAGCAAAAACGAAGACGAGTTTTTGGCAATAGCAAGACAGCACCTTGAAAGCTTTGATGTTTCCGAAAAGGAGATAAATGAAGCTTTGGACAACTTGATAGGCACGGCTAAGGTGGGCGATTTTTCTAAAGGATACGTTGACGATTGGATTTTCCATTATGACAGAAAGCGCGGCGACAGCTATGTATACACCGACGGTAACTTCTGCTGTGTGTTCTGGATAATGCGTCCCAGCGGCAAGTATATGTTCCCCTCTGTTAACCTGAAGGTTATATATATGCCTGCTGACGAATACAAGGAAGCTGAGGGGGTGCAGGCAGCGGCAGAAAAGGTTTACGGCCTTGCTGTGGCAGACCCCACTGAGGAAAACTTTGTAAAGCTTGTTAAGGAGTACAGCCGTGACTCTTCTGCTGCCTACGGTGGCGATTATGAGGGCGTTGTGCCCGCTGACCTTAACTATAAGTGCGAGGATTGGCTGTTTGAAAGCGGCAGGGATGTTGGCGATATAGGGATTGTAGAAATGAAAGGTAATTACTACATTCTGTATTGCACGGGCTTCGGTGCCCCCTGTTGGGAAACGCTGGCAAAAAGAAGCCTTGTGGACGAAAAGGTTACCGCATTAAGCGAGACCATAGAAAATCTTGTAAAGGTAGAGCAAAACTCAACCGTTATAACGGAAATGATATTTGACGACCTTGCAACCGACCGTGACAGGGGCTACAGTGTAAAGAGAAAATCTAACGGAGAGGTAGTATTCAACAAGGATTTCAGCTTGTTCACATGGTTCAACTTTACGCTTGTACTTTGTATATTGACGGCAGCCGCTACGGTATGGTTCTTTATAGCAACCGCAAAGCTTAAAAAGAATTACGGTTTTATGTTTTAGTATTACAAAAATCAAAGGAGCTGTCTCAAATGCTCAATTCTTGCATTTGAGACAGCCCCTTTAATTTTGCTTGTTTTTTATTGTTGCTTCGTTTTATAGGAAATAAGCGGCTCAATATCCTCGCCTTTTATTTTGCGTCTTACGTAGTTTTTGGTAATCTTTATAACCAATGGGAACAATGCTACAACGCCTATAAGGTTAGGTATCATCATAAGACCGTTGAAGGTGTCGGAGATGTCCCAAGCCAGGGAGGACTTCATTACAGCGCCGGAAACAATCATAAGCACAAATATTATCTTGTATACCTTTACCGCCTTTTCGCCAAACAGATACTCCACTGCTTTAGAGCCGTATTGGGACCAACCAAGCACCGTGGTAAAGGCAAACAAAAGCATTGCTATGGCAATAAACCACTCGCCGCCTATGCCGAAGGTGTCGCCAAACACCTTGGAAACCAGGGTGGAGTCCTCCAATTTGGCATCAAAGGGCACACCCGTTTTAAGATTGATGTAGCCGGAAGAAAGTACAACTATTGCGGTCATGGTACAAACTATCATCGTGTCAAAGAACACTTCAAAGATACCCCACATACCCTGACGCACAGGCTCTTTAACATTGGAGGCGCTGTGTACCATAACGGAGGAACCGAGACCCGCCTCGTTAGAGAACACACCGCGCTTGAAGCCCTGCGTCATTGCCAGAATAACCGTACCCACAACGCCGCCGCCCACTGCACGGGAGGTAAAGGCAAATTTGAATATGGAACCAAACATTGCTCCTACGTTTTCAATGTTAATAAACATTACAATAAGCGCACCTATGATGTAGGTAATAGCCATAAAAGGCACTACACGCTCTGCAAAAGAAGCAATTCTTTGCAGACCGCCGATGATTATAAGACCGCCCAGCACCACCAAGGACACACCTATAATAAGTCCCAAAACGGAAATACCGCCAATAGAGCCAAGGTCGGTTTTTGCAAAGAATGCGGATTGAATATTAAGGGTTATTTTGTTAACCTGTCCCATATTACCTATGCCGAAGGAAGCAAGGATGGCAAAGCTGGCAAACAGGATAGCCAACACAGAAGCAATACCCTTAAAGCCCTTCTTTTTACCAAGACCGTCCTTAAGATAGTACATGGCACCGCCGGACCACTCGCCGTCTTTGTTGCGGCGGCGGAAGTATATACCCAAAACGTTTTCGGAATAGTTTGTCATCATACCGAAGAACGCTGCAACCCACATCCAAAAAACAGCGCCGGGGCCACCGGTAACAATAGCGGCGGCAACGCCTGCAATGTTGCCTGTGCCCACAGTTGCGGCAAGAGCCGTACAAAGAGCTTGGAATTGAGAAATAGCGTTTTTATCCGTGTTCTTTGTGGACTTGCTGTTCTTTTTAAACAGCGTACCTACGGTTTCTTTAAACCAATGACCTATGTGGCTGACCTGAAAAAACTTTGTTGCAAAGGTAAGCAAAACGCCCGTACCTATAAGCAATATAAGTCCGGGGATACCCCATACAACATCGTTGACCTTTCCGTTGGCTGCTTCCAACGCATCAAGAAATCTTTTCATAAAATCCTCCTTAAAAATATAAAAACAGCGGTTTGCGCAAAGCACAAACCGCCAAAAAACAAAGGGGTAAAGACATTCTTTAACCGTAAAGAAAAGTTGACTTTGTCCTTTTGCCTGAGAGATTAGCGATATACGCTTTGCACCTTCGGCACTCAATTTAATGAGATTCTCCAAAGTTATGTCAGCTTGCAGTCCTCATCCGTAAAACGGAAACCTGAGAGTGTTGCTCCTTCGGCGGCAGATAACTGCACTTTCCTGCAAGCGTCATACATAATATTCAGTTCTTCGGCATTATACCACAGTGTTTTAGTTTTTGCAATAGTTTTTTTAAAAAGGATAGCTTTTATTTACACTGTTCACGTCTTTACAGCCGTTTGCCGTGCACAAATACATTCCGCACAGCAAAGCTGTAAGCGCGTAGGCTCGGTTGCCCAGCATATAATCACCGTTGGGGTCGCATTCGCAATACCCACGGCTTAAAAGCTTAAGTAATACACTTTCCGTCTTTTCAATGCTTATGCCCGTATCAGAGCTGAGGGCTTCCGCACTTGCTCCCTTAAAAAATTCAAGGGCGGATATAAGCTTTAAGGTGTCCTTGTCGGAAAGCAAAGCGCAAAGCTTTGTCACCTCGTCCCCGTCTATGCTCTTTAAACGCTCAATCATGGCGCTGCCCTTTACCACAAAGCCAATTCCGGCTGTAGAGTACAGGCAAATGCCGTCCTCACACATCCGTGCCGATCCACTTACCATCCTGTCGTCAAGGGCCCTTGCGCAGGCGTCCATTGTATCGGCAACGGCGTTTACACAGCCGACTGCTTTTGCATATCTTGTCACGGCGGCCAAACAGCTTTCTTTTCTTGCTGTATCCGGTACTTCCAAAAGTGTGTCGGTGCTTACGCCAAGGACTTGACACAGGGTAGGCAACAGCATTATATCGGGCAAGCTTTCACCGTTTTCCCATTTTGAAACCGCTTGCGGGGATACCCCAAGCTTTTCACCAAGCTCTGCCTGTGTAAGAGATTTAAGTTTTCTTAACTGACAAATTTTTTCGGATATCGGTTTGTTCATAATTCAAACAACCTTTCGTTATTGTAATTTGAAAGCTTTCATCAACTTTATTATAGCAGCAAAAGCAGTTAAATCAATAACCTGTTTGTTGATGGTTTATAAACCTTTGGTTGAGTTTAACTGTAACGGTTTGTTGTGGGTGATTAAAAAACAAAGCCCCGAAAAGGGGCTTTGATACAGGAAAATATAAGATTAAAGCTTGCTTACATCCGAATCTTTAATAAGCTTAAACCCTGCGTTTACAAGCGCGTTTTCAGCTTCTTCGTTCTTTTCGACCCTTAAAACGACGTAAGCATGTTTTTCTGTACGTGTCATGAAAGCATAAAGATATTCAACATTTATCCCTGCGCAGTCAAGCACGTTAAGAGCAGAGGTAAGCTGACCGGGCTCGTCTCCTATTTTCACGCCTACAACATCAATGCTTCTAATAAGGTAGCCGCTTTCCTTAAGTACATTTTCCGCAGTTGTATTGTCGTTGACAACCATACGTAGAATACCAAAATCTTGGGTTTCTGCAATAGAAAGCGCTCTTAAATTAACGTTGTTCTTCGAGAGTATGTCTGTAACCGATGCTACGGACCCTTTTTTGTTTTGAATGAATACTGTTAATTGTTTGATAGCCATGCTAAAAACACCTTTCTTGCATTATATAAGTTTTCTCTTGTCAATAACGCGAACCGCCTTACCCTCACTTCTTGTAATGCTCTTGGGAGGAACCAGGTGAACGGAAGGATTTATTCCAAGCATTGTTTTCATCGCGTTTGCAAGGGATTTTTCCATAGCAAGCACGTCGCTTACCTTATCGGTAAACTGCTCGGGCGTCATTTCCACATTCACGTCAAACGTGTCGTTGTTTCTTACTCTGTCTACTACGATTTGATAGTTTGGCTGATACCCTTCGTTAAGAAGCACTGCTTCTATTTGGCTGGGGAAGACGTTTACACCGCGAATAATAAGCATATCGTCGGTTCGGCCCATGGGCTTTGCCATTTTGATAAGCGTACGTCCGCAGGAGCACTTCTTGCGGGAAAGCACGCAAATATCACGGGTTCGATAACGCAGCAGAGGGAAGGCCTCTTTATCTAACGAGGTGAATACAAGTTCACCCTTTTCGCCCTCGGGAAGAACTTCGCCCGTATCGGGGTTGATAATTTCCGCAAGGAAGTGGTCTTCGTTTATGTGCATACCTGTCTGTTCGCAGCACTCAAAAGCAACACCGGGACCGCTTGTTTCGGTAAGACCGTAAATATCATAGGCTTTAATACCAAGCACTTCTTCAATATTTCTGCGCATTTCCTCGGTCCAAGGCTCCGCACCGAAAATACCCGCTTTCAAGGGGATATCCTCCGGCTTGTATCCTTGTTCTTTCAAGGTTTCGCCAATATATGCGGCATAGGAAGGAGTACAGCAAAGGATGGTTGCACCTAAATCCTTCATAAACTGAATTTGACGCTCGGTATTACCGGAGGACATGGGAAGGGTAAGACAGCCTACTTTATGAGAGCCGCCGTTAAGACCGGGGCCGCCCGTAAAAAGTCCGTAACCGTATGCAACCTGACAAACGTCTTGCTTGCTTCCGCCTACTGCTACGATTGCACGTGCGCAACAATCCTCCCACAAAACAACATCGTGCTGTGTATAGAAAGCAACTACGCGGCGACCTGTTGTGCCCGAAGTGGACTGTATGCGAACACAGTCATCAACCGGCTTTGCCAAAAGTCCGTAAGGATATGCATCACGCAAGTCCGCTTTTGTAAGG
>JAZSIW010000054.1:0-11171 GCA_045534025.1 Eubacteriales bacterium
AGACGGCAAAAAGATGCCTGCCCGTGCGCCCAAGACAAAACCCTCCACGGCAGAACAGGAGAAATATAACCACACAATGGCGTTAAAGAAGCTGATACGGCTTATCAATGCTAACTTTGACACAACGGATTACTTTATGCACCCTACATACGAAGCGCACCTTGCTCCTCAGGATGAGAAGGCGGCACGGCGGGACATAGTAAACTATATGCGCCGTGTTAAGGCAAGACGCGATAAAGAAGCAATACAGTTGGAAGAAGGCTTAAGCGAGCTGAAGGAGAGGGCAGAAAAGAACCCCGGCAGCAAATTTATCAATAACGCCATAAAGGGGTTCGAGTCAAAGCTTGCCAAACTACGCCAACCTTTAAAATACGCTTACCGAATTGAAAAGCAGATATACAAGACCGGTGTACGCAAAGGGCGCGTTAATTGGCATTTTCACCTTTTTATCACAGGGGGGCTTTCCGCTCGCTTGCTTGAGGATATGTGGCCCAAGGGCATACGCGTCAACTGTAACAATTACCGTCCCGATAAGTTCGGTCCGGGAGCTGCCGCCAGCTATATGTGCAAGGAAGCTGTGGGTGCGGCACGGTTCAGCTATTCCCGCAACCTGGAAAAGCCTGTGGAAAAAGTGAAGACAGGCAGGGTAAGCAAAGGCTCCGTGTGCAAAATGGCAACTCAGCGTGTTGATGATAGTGAATACTGGGAAAAGCGGTACAAAGGTTACCGCTTTGTACGCTGCTACAGCAGATATAACGAATATAACGGGCATTGGTATGTGTCGGTAGTAATGTACCGCACGGAAGACTTACCGCCTCAATGGGATGTACCCGACTGGATTACGGAGGACGGAGCTTAATATGGCAAAGCTTAATGCAGCATATAGGGGATACCGCAACCGTGAGGCAGGTGCGGTGTTTGAAGACCTTATACAGACTGCCTTAGGGTGGTACGAAGCCAAGGGCATTGCCAAGGTTGAGAAAACGCCTGAGCCTATGAGGCCACTCAGCAAGCCTAACGGGAGAGGGCAGTTTCTTGCCTGTTTTACAAAGCAAGCCCAGGCGGATTATACGGGGACGATGCGGGACGGCCGCTCGGTGCGCTTTGAAGCCAAACAAACCGATACCGAAAAGGTTGCTTACAGCCGTCTTACCAAAACACAGCAGGATGACTTAGATGCACATCAAAAATTAGGTGCGCTGTGCTTTGTGCTTTTGTGCTTCGGTACCGACCGCTTCTACCGTATCCCTTGGGGCATTTGGAAAGATATGAAAAAGATTTTCGGGCACATGTATGTTACCGAAGCCGAGATAAATAACTACCGTGTCCCCTTTGATAACGGTATAATACGGATTTTCGGTCCAGCTAAGGTGTCAAGTAATGAAAACAATTCTTCAATAAAATCAGAAAGGACAGAAAAATGAACAGCAGCAATCTTGTATACATATCAGTGGAGGAGCTATATCCTCATCCCGATAACCCGCGAAAGGAGCTTGGTGAACTTACCGAGCTTGCGGAAAGCATTAAGTCTAAAGGTATTATGCAGAATTTGACCGTAGTGCCTCGGTCAGAGGGCGGCTACACGGTTATTATCGGCCACAGGAGGAGCGCGGCGGCTAAGGTCGCAGGGTTTGAGCGGGTGCCGTGCGTTGTAGTGGAAATGTCAGAGCGTGAGCAGGTGGCGACAATGCTGCTTGAAAATATGCAGCGTGTGGATCTTACTGCCTATGAGCAAGCCCAGGGCTTTCAAATGATGATGAACCTGGGCGAGAGCGTAGAAAGCATTTCCGAAAAGACGGGATTTTCTCGAAGCACGGTAAAGCGTAGGCTTAAAATGGCTGAACTTGATGCGGAAACCTTGCGGCAAGTATCGGCACAGCGCCAACTCTCTATTGGTGACTTCGACAAAATAGCGCAAATCGAGGATGTCGGCAAGCGTAATGAGCTTTTGCGTGATATCGGCACGAATAATTTTGAGCAATCATTTACACGTGCGCTAAAACAGCAGAAGATAGCCCGTGCAATGCCTTTTGTAAAGAATGCAATAAAAGCTTTGAAGGGAAAGAAAATTGAGCGCCACGAGACCTACGATGGAAAACACACAAAAATTCTTGAAGTGAAGCTTGAAGACTTCAAAGACGGAGATGTGCTTAAAATTCCAAAAAAACACGAGGGGCAAAAGCTCTTTTATTATCTTAATGAAAGCTGGGGCGAGCTGAAGGTATACATACTTGCACCAAAGGCGTCGCCGGTTAAACGGTCCAAAGAAGAACTTGAAAAGGAGAAGCGCATCAAGGAGGCACATGCTACTCTTGAGGCTCTTACAGCTGAGGCGTACGAGCTTCGTTACAAGTTCGTAAAGGAATTAAAGCTGACGAAGGCAAATGCGGAAGCGATCCGAGAGGGCGCAATTGCGGCGCTGGTATGCGAGCAAAACTTATATAATAGCCATTTAAACAAGCGCGAGATATACGTGAATAATATAGGCGTCGAAGGAATTGAGACCGTTTATGACTGCAACATTTTGCTCGAGAAAGCGTTGACGGCCTATCGCACGAACCCAAAGCACACTTTGCCTTTGATTATTTACGTTGCCTTTGGGGATACGAATACCGAGTGCTTCTACACAAAGTGGAAAAGCGAGTATCCGCAGCATAAAGAAAACAAACGACTTTCCCAGCTTTATGCGTGGCTTATATCCTGCGGCTACGAGATGAGCGACGATGAGCGAATGCTAATGGACGGCACTCACCCGATATTCAAAAAATGAGCACAGCGCACAATGTTGAACCAGTGATTAAAGGAGAAAACATAATGAGCAAAGCAGTTTTGATAAGCATACAGCCCAAATGGTGCGAGTTAATAGCAAGCGGCAAAAAGACGGTCGAGGTTAGAAAAACACGACCGAAGCTACAACCACCGTTTAAGTGCTATATCTATTGCACCAAGGACGAACCTTTATATCATAGCGGCGAAAAGTTTTTATGCGGTGAAGATTGGGGTAACGGAAAAGTCGTAGGCGAGTTTATTTGTGACGAGATAACACCTTTGTTTAATGTTGCAACAACACCGTGGAACTTATTAGCAGGAAATATTCACGAATATGCAAAAGGGCTTGTTAGAAAGGCTCATTTGACCGAAAAAGAAATGCACGAATACGCAAAAGGCAAAAACTGTTACGCTTGGCAAATATCCGACCTTGTTATTTATGACAAGCCGAAGGAGTTGAGCGAGTTTTACAGAAAATGTGAAGCGGTTAAGTGCGAAGGGTGTGAACACCTTAAATATCAGCACATCAACGCAAATGAGCTGGATTACGATTGCGAGTTTTTGAACTATAATATCCCAATAACAAGACCGCCTCAGAGTTGGTGTTATGTGGAAGAGATAGTATGACAGATAACGATATTATAAAGGCTTTAGAACTTTGTATCGAGGGTGGCGATGGTTCCTGTACAATTTGCCCTTATGCTAACACACCGAATTGCTATGCCGAAAGCGGAAAAGATATCCTTGACCTAATCAACCGCCAAAGGGCAGAGATTGAGAGGTTATTACAAACAACGCAACAACCACAAAGAGGAACAACAAAAGAGCTTAAGGTAATAAAGCTTGTTGAAGCCGAATATGAGAAGGCGAAGAAGCTTGAATATATCCGCAATCCTCTTGCTTATGCCTTGCACAAGGTTTGGAAAATGGTAGATGCAGAGAAAGGCGGTGGAGAATAATGGAAATCGAAGTGAAAACTATAAACATTCCCATTGACGAATATTTTGAGTTGAGAACAAAAGCGGAAATGAATGGAATTTTACTTGAAAGATTAGGTCAATTAGAGGGAAAATTTTGGGATTTTGACCGTAGGATATTTGAACTTGAGCAAAAAATGAAAGGGGGGTGAGGAGTGATGACAGTAGAAACACTAAAAACGGCAGTTAAGGATATGAGTGTTTTTTTGGAAGGGTGTCACGATGAAAGTGATACGATTACATTGAGCGCAAAGATTCTTAAATCTATAAAAGAAAGTTTTGAAGAACTCATAGTATTTAAAAACATAGTTGACTTTGTGGAAGTGGCAAGAGGTAAGCATTGTATTCACAATGAATATCGCAGCCGATATATGTTTATTCAAGGTGATGAAGGAGAATTAGCATATTGCCGTGCGGTGAACGCACACCGAGAAAGAGGGAGAGAAGCAATGACGACTAAAGACATTATCACAATACAAAGAAGCCTCGGGATAATTGAAGGAGCGGCTTGCCAACTCCCGCAATTGGCTCAAAGCCTTGTTTATGGGGCGGTTGAGGTGATAACTGGAATTATAGACCTTGAACAAGGGGAGGTAAAAAATGAAAATAAAACAAGTTGAGTCTTTGCTGAAGGCAGCAAAGCATATAGAGCTGTTTACGGAGAGGGGCTGTCAATGGCTTGGTGACGGTATGGCGTTCTATCCTGTTTACAACCTGCCCAAGCTGACACGGGAACATATATTTACTATCTTCGATGTACCCGAAGATAAACGCAATAAGTTTTTCTTTGGCGAACAGGAGCCGCCCGCCCACATAGACCTTAAAGACTTTTCAGACCACGAAAGGCTTGTCAAGCGGTTTAGACTGTCCTTTGTTATAGGCGGCCGCACCGTGGAATTGATAGAAACCGATGTCGGGCTTGTATGCCTCGACGGTAAATACCTTAAACCGTTCCAGGGCGAGCCCGAAGGCTTTGAGCTGTATGAACGCATAAGCAGAAAGACAGGCGTTTACATAGCGGTAAAAACGGGGCACTCTCTTGCAGGGGTAATAATGCCCTTGCGAATTATCGGAGAAGAGTTTGTGCAAGAGCTTGAGCATATAGTAAACCTTGCCCGTTTTGCTTTGCCCGATACCGAAAACCTGCAGTGCAAGCTTTGCGAATAGAAGGGAGAGGGCAATGGCAGATATTAACAAGTGCGTATTGATGGGGCGGCTGGGTGCAGACCCCGAACTGAAACAAACGACAAACGGGAAAGCTGTTTGTAACTTCCGCATAGCGGTTACCCGTCCGAAAGCCAAAGGTGCTGAGTCTGCAGAGGCAGACTGGTTTGAAATAGTCACCTGGGACGGCATCGCCGAGCTGTCCGCCCGGCATCTTTCCAAGGGGCAAAAGATAACGGTGATAGGTTGCCTTCGCACTCGTACATGGACGGACACAAAAGGCGGTAAGCATAGAGAGGTAGAACTGCACGCCGAACAGGTAGTGTTCATGAGCAAACCGACGCAGGCAAATCAATTCTCTGCCGGCAATACATCAGACAATTACGAGGAATTAGCCCCGGACGACGATTTACCGTTTTGATATCATGATATTGATTTATGACAAGGAGGAAGTATGACAAACAAAGAGCTGTTGCAATATACCAAGATTTGCTTTTGCTTAAAGAAGTACAAAGAGGAGCTAAAAAAGCTTGAAATAAAAAGCGCCGGTGCCTCCGCCGCAAAGCTGACGGGTATGCCTAAATCCTCGGTCTCTTGCAGTACCGTAGAAGCGGCATTGCTTAAGAAAGAGAGCTTGCAGGAAAGAATTAAACAACTTTCTGCTTTGAAAAAAACTATAGAAGCCTTTATATCTTCCATAGAAGACCCGCTATTAAGGCTTTGGGCGGAAGGCAGGTACCAAGAGGGCTTAAGCTGGATAAAGGTGTCGATTAAATACGGGAAAGGCAATAGTGCAAACACCGTAGCGCAAGCCGTTATCAGATACATAAACCGAAGCAACGCTTCTTAAAACTTGTCATACTTGTCATAAAATCCGTGCTATAATGGTATTGTAGCAGACCGAGAAAAGCTGTTGCGGAGTGCATTTTTTGCACCCTGCGGCGGCTTTTTTGCATTTTGTGAAAGGAGGTAGCCTGTGGCAAAAGGAAAATACGCAAAATGGCTTGAGGCAGACAATTTGCTGTTGCTTGAAGCTTGGGCAAGAGAGGGGCTGAGCGATGAAGAAATTGCCGTAAAAAAGATGGGAATATCGAGAAGCACCCTTGCAGATTGGAAAAATAAATATCCGGACATTTCGGACGCCTTAAAAAACGGGAAAGAGATAGCGGATGTAAAAGTTGAAAATGCGCTGTTTAAAAAAGCCTTAGGCTGCACCTGCACAGAAACGGTAGAAGAGCTTGTAAAAAATCCGGATACCGGAAAAACAGAGCTTACGGTTGTAAAGCGAACAACAAAAGAAATTCCGCCTGATACAACAGCGCAAATATTTTGGCTTAAGAACCGCCGCCCAGATCTGTGGCGTGAAAAGCAAAATGTAGAGCTTTCGGGGGAGGTTAGCGCAAATCCTTTTGAAGGCTTGTCAACCGATGAGCTGACTACGCTTGTACAGATAGCGGAGAACAATGTCGGTTGATTACAAAACGATTTTACGCGGTGCACAAATAGAGCTTGCCAGGCGGGATTTGTGGTGGTATTGCCATCTTAAAGCGCCGAAATTTTATACCAAAGACAGGAAATTCTTAATTGACTTGTGCCGTGAGCTGCAAGACTTTTACGAAAGCGATGAGCAGATACTAATAATTAACGAACCGCCCCGACACGGAAAAAGCCGCACGGCGGGCAACTTTGTTGAATGGGTCTTCGGCAATAACCGGCAAGAGAAGGTAATGACCGGCTCATATAACGAAACGCTTTCCACCAACTTTGCTAAGAATGTCCGTAACACCATAGCCGAAAAGAAAGCAGATGCAGACAAAATAGTATACAGCGATATTTTTCCCGGCGTTAAAATCAAAAGCGGCGACGGGGCAATGAACCTGTGGAGCCTTGAGGGCGGATATAATAATTTCCTTGCTACTTCTCCCACGGGTACAGCCACCGGCTTTGGCGCCACACTTCTTCTCATCGACGACCTTATAAAGTCAGCGCAGGAAGCAAACAATGCAGATGTGCTGCAAAAGCACTGGGACTGGTTTACAAACACTATGCTCTCCCGTCTTGAAGAGGGAGGCAAAATTATAATTATAATGACCCGCTGGCATAGTATGGACCTTGCCGGGCGGGTCTTGGATTTTTACAGAGAAAACGGCATAAAGGTGCGTCATGTGCTGTACAAGGCATTGCAGGATGACGGCACAATGCTTTGCCCGCAAATTTTATCCCTGCAGTCATACAAGACCAAGATAAAAGCTATGGGCGATGATATAGCCTCCGCCAACTATCAGCAAGAGCCTATTGATTTGAAGGGACGCTTGTACAGCAGCTTTAAGACCTACAGCAAACTTCCTGCCGACGACAGCGGCAATCCGCTGTTCACAGAGTATAAAAACTATACAGATACTGCAGATACAGGCGAAGATTACCTTTGCAGTATCAATTACGGGGTTTACAACAAAGAGGCTTATATTTTGGATGTGCTGTACACCAAAGCACCTATGGAGGTTACGGAGCCTGCCACCGCAAAAATGCTTATAAAAGACGGTATAGGCGTTGCCGATATCGAAAGCAACAACGGCGGCAGAGGATTTGCCCGCGCTGTGGACAGAAACCTTAAAGCTATGGGCTCCAACAGGTGCCGTGTGGAGTGGTTCTTCCAAAGCAAAAACAAGCAGGCACGCATTTTGTCCAACGCCACTTGGGTTATGGACCACATATATTTTCCTGCTAATTGGAAAGATAGATGGCCCGAATA
Organism: Eubacteriales bacterium; assembly: GCA_045534025.1. Taxonomy (GTDB): domain Bacteria; phylum Bacillota; class Clostridia; order Oscillospirales; family CAG-382; genus SIG636. Next base: position 7,663 of record JAZSIW010000054.1, read on the forward strand.
CTATGAGGCTATGACAAGGTATCAGCGTGAAGGCAAAAACGCCCACGACGATGCTCCCGACGCCACAACGGGAATAGCAGAGCGAATAGGCGGCGGCACACGCTTCAGCTTTGGATAATGGGAGGTAAACAAATTTGGTAACATTAAATCTTGACACCGCCGGCGGCGCGTTTCCGTTGCCTACGGGCGGTACTTTTGTGCACGGTATGAGCGATTTGGAGTTTTTGCAATGTGAAATTGCCGACTGGCTCACGTCGCCGCAGTTGGCTGACCAGCTTGACAGCGAACGCTATTACGACGGCAAACACGACATTCTGGACCGTCGTATAACCATGGTCGATGAAGCGGGTAAAGAGGTGGAAATACCATATTTGCCCAACAACAAAATTGTTGATAATCAATACGCAAAATGCGTGGACCAAAAAACAAACTACCTTATGGGCAAGCCCTTTGTGTTTGACTGTTCGGATAAAAAACACGAGAAAGTTTTGGAAACAGTGTTCGACAGCGGCTTACGCCAAAAGCTTAAAACCGCCGCCCGTGAAGCTGTAATAGGCGGTAAAGCTTGGATAATGCCTTATTACGGAGAGGGCGGCAAGCTTGAATTTTCCGTGCTTTCCGCTTCGTCCGTCCGTCCGTTTTGGGCTGATGCCGCACACACAAAGCTTGACTGTGCCATCCATTTGTATCGTATCGAAGAATATACGCAGGAGCGTAAAAAACAGATAACAACAAAGGTCGAAGTGTTGCATGGCGGAGGTATTGACCGCTTCGTGTATCGCGAGGGAGCTCTTGTGCGTGATCCTGATGCGCCAAGCGGAGCTTATATTACGGCAGACGGCAAGCCGTACAATTGGAAGCGCATTCCTCTTGTGTGTTTCAAATACAGCGAGGCAGAACAACCGTTGCTTAACAAAGTAAGAGGCTTGCAAGACCAGCTTAACCTTAAAACTTCTGACTTTATGAATGCTTTGGATGCGACTGTATATAACTCTGTTATAGTGTTGGAAAACTACGACGGGGAAGATACCGAAAGTGTACGAAAGAACATAATGTCTTCAGGCGTTATAAAAGTACGCACCTTCGACGGCGTTAAGGGCGATGCAAGGATATTAAAGCTGGATGTTGACTCCGACTCTTATAAAAAAGCAATAGATCACCTTAAGCAGTCCATTATCGATAACGCACGCGGGCATGATGCCAAAGACGACAGGCTTGGTAACTCTCCTAATCAGATGAATATTCAGTCTATGTACAGCGATATGGATTTGGATGCCAACGGTATGGAAACAGAGTTTAAAGCCGCAATGCAAGACCTTTTGTGGTTTATAAATCAGGATTTGGCAAACCGTGGATTCGGCAATTACACCGACTGTTCGGTAGATGTTATCTTTAACCGTGATATCCTCGTTAATGAAAGTGAAGCCATAAAAAATTGCAGCCAATCTGTCGGTATGATATCGGATGAAACCTTGCTTAAAAACCATCCGTATGTAAACAATCCTGCAGCGGAGCTGGAGCGCATAAAGAAAGAGAAAGCTGAAGCCGCCGATGTCTACGGTTCTGCTTTTTCTTCTGTTCCCGTAACGGTACCTAAAGGCAATGAATAACGCACAGTATTGGTCTCGCCGCATGGCAGAGCTTGAGGAAGCCCTGCTTAATACAGGCGATGAATATTTGAAACGGCTTGGCAGAGAAACGGCAAAAGCAATAAGGAGAACCGAAGCGGAAATAGCCCTTTGGTATAAACGTTTTGCAAAGAATAACAATATATCTTTGGCAGAGGCAAAACGATGGCTCACAGCATCTGAGCTTAAAGAACTTAAGTGGACCGTTGAAGAGTACATAGAATACGCCGAGAAAAACGAGTTTGACCCTCGATGGACAAAGGAGCTTGAAAACGCCTCCGCAAAGGTGCACATAAACCGCTTGGATGCACTTAAGCTTGAGCTTAAACAAAGCGCACAAATCATAGGACAAGCCCAAAAAACAGGCATAAAAAAGGTTCTTGAAACGGTATATAAAGATGGGTATTATCGCACCGCCTTTGAATTTCAAAGCGCCCTGGGTATAGGTTGGTCTCTAAGCGGTGTGGACGAAGCACGGATAAGAAAAGTGCTTTCTTCTCCCTGGACAGCTGACGGTAATACCTTCTCCGACCGAATATGGAAAAACCAACAGGCACTAATTTCAGAGCTTGAAACCGCACTTACTCAAATGATAATGCGTGGTGAGGGTCCCCTTGAAACCGCCAAAGCCGTAGCCGACCGCTTTGGCGTTGCTCAAAACCGTGCCGCTACCCTTGTATATACCGAATCCGCCGCCTTTGCAGAATCGGCAAGGAACGACTGCTATAAAGAGCTGGGCGTAGAGCTGTGCCGCATAGACGGCACCCTCGATACCGCCACCTGTGAGCATTGCGGAGCGGTAGACGGCACTGTTCTTAAGCTTTCCGATTGCAAGGTTGGCGTAACGGCTCCGCCTTTTCATCCCCGCTGCCGTTGCACCACCGTTCCTCACTATGACGACTGGGAAGAATTCGGCATAACGCCCGAGCGTATCGCCCGCGATGCAGAAACTGGAGAGCACTTTGAAGTGCCCGCCAATATGACATACGAGCAATGGAAAGCCCTCCAGGATGAACGCCACGGCGCAGGAACAGTTGACAAAAAGCGTAAAATGCACTATAATGAAAAAGCAGATATAGAAATGTACGAGCGGTATTCTGCTGTTGTTCAGGAGTTCGCACCAAAAACACTTGAAGAATTTGTAGCCATAAAAGATGACAACTCTTTTGAGTGGGCAGATTTAAAGCATAAATATCGTATACTAAATCAGTATGAAATAAATTCCGGAGAACTAACAGCAAAAGAAATTTTAGAGCTTGATAATGTTGTTTTCTCCGAAAAACGCACCATGTTCAAAAGCGAATATCGTAAAGGAGGAAATATTGCAGGTGCGTATATTGACAATAATATTAACCAACTTTATCTCGCACATAGCCAAATAGACAACGATGCGAGCGCATACAAAGGTAACTGCGAATTAGTTTTGTTAAAAAGCAACCGTCTCTTTCAGTACATAGATGTAAAGCAAAGTGACGGAAAGATACGAGATATGACATTCTATGATACAGAAGCTAAACTTTTCGAGCATTTACACTGTTTGTACGAAAAAACGCCCTTTGAAAGTGTTACGATGTTGTCAGAAAGAGGTATGTGTGATAGTTGCAAAGGGGTTATGGCGCAGTTCAAAGAGGTTCATCCTGAGGTGTCTGTAAATGTTGTTTCTAACAAAAAAGTTGAAGGAAATGTATGGAAACGCCGAAAAGGAGAAGTTGCTTATGGAAAATGATTATTTGACTTATGAAGATTGTAAAAAGCTCTTGCAAAAAATCATAGATGACCACAAAAAATATTCAAAGATAGAAATAAATGGTGATTATTTACAAGACTATTATTTGAACTATTTTGATTACCATGCTTTAAACGAGTGTGAACGCTTTAATG
>JAZSIW010000139.1:0-4442 GCA_045534025.1 Eubacteriales bacterium
CCCCTACAAGCACATAAAGCACATAGACACGCAAACCACCCCCATGGTAAAAACCTCCACCGCAAAAATTAAGCGACACGAGGAAATAACACGGTAAAATCACCCCAACAATCACCCCAATAAGTCTGACGACTTCTTGGGGACCCCGATAAAAAAAGCTTTTCGGTATTGTCCTGTACCGAAAAGCTTTTTTATTACCTGTAAAGCTTTATTCCGCCTCAGAGCTCTCTTCGCCGGAAAAGATATAATCGGGCGTGGTATTTTCCACAAGCTCGCCTTCTGCAGTAACTATCTTACCTTCTTCAAAATAGCCTGTGTATGTCCTGCCGTCGGCATAAAAATACATACCTCTTACGTTGTGAGAGTACTTGCCGTTTTCTAAAATCACAAAATTGCCTGCGCTGTCCTTAGCGCGGGTGTCGGGCTTATCGTTAATAAAGGGACCGAAATACTTATCGCCGTTTTTATAGTGAAGTTCACCGTCGGCTCCCTCTTTTTTGTCGTTAACAAAATAACCCTTATATTGTTCCCCGCTTGCCAAAGAAAGTTCGCCATAGCCGTGGCGCGCACCCTCTGCAAAAGCACCCGTGTATATAGAGCCGTCCTCCCATATACAAGTGCCCTGACCATGGATAAGACCGTCCTTATACTCACCCTCATAGGTAATACCGTCGCGGGTTTCGGTAGCTTTTACAACCGTTTTGCCCTTGCCGTGGGCTACGCCGTCTTTAAACTGACCCGTGTAAACATCGCCGTTAGAGTAATAACGCACACCTTCACCGTCGATGCTGTCGTCCTCCCACTCTCCCTGGTATACGTCGTCGTTGGCAAAGGTCATCTTCCCGTCGCCGTGGCGGCAAAGATAATCTATGTCGCCCACATACTTACTGCCGTCGTCAAAGGTAATGGTGTTGTTAGCCTTATCCAGATACCCGTCGTTGTCGCCCGGATAGTTAAGGTAGCCCTTTACAGGCTGACCGTTTTCAAACTTGCCTATAAATTTTATGCCGTTATCGGAGGTAATGCGATAACCCATAAGCAAAAAAGCCACAACGGTTATCAGCACCAATACCAAAGAGCATATTATCACCGTATAAATAGGGTTCATTTTACGTTTCATTTTGTGCCTGCCTTTCCATTAACCGTTATGCTATGCCTAAAAGTCTTGCCACCGAGGGATACACTGCAATAAGTAACGCCGCTGCTATTACCACCACGACAAGTGCCGTTACAAGTACCCATACGGACGCTTCTGCCTTGCTGTATTTTGCCTTCATCTTTTCTGCCTTTTCCGAAACGATATAATATCCATCGCCTGCGGAAAGCACCGCACCGCCCTGTATAGTCCCCTTGCGAAGGGCAAAGCGACAAAGCGTGGTGTCACAACCAAGCTCCTTTAAAGTCTTTGCGTTTTCGGCACTTAAAGCGTCAGCCCTTAACAGGGCGGACACTATTTTTCCCACAATGTTTTTGTTGTAAAAAGCGAAAACCAAAGCCAATGCTGCGCTGATGGCGCCGCACCATATAAGTGTTTCGACAGAGTTGATAAAGGGCATAATAAAACCGTCTTTCTTTAAAACAAAGCGATTAGCGTATTTCTTCCTTGCCGCCCATATAGGGTCTGAGTGCAACAGGGATAGCTACACTGCCGTCTGCACGCAAATTATTCTCAAGGAATGCGATAAGCATACGAGGAGGCGCAACAACGGTGTTGTTAAGGGTATGTGCGTAATATTTCTTGCCGTCGCCGTCCACACGTATCTTAAGACGTCTTGCCTGTGCGTCACCAAGGTTAGAGCAACTGCCAACCTCAAAGTATTTCTGCTGTCTGGGGGACCAAGCCTCTACGTCAACACTCTTAACCTTAAGGTCTGCAAGGTCGCCGCTGCAACATTCAAGAGTGCGTACGGGAATATCAAGGCTGCGGAACAAATCAACGGTGTTCTGCCAAAGCTTATCAAACCACTCCATACTGTCCTCGGGCTTACAAACAACTATCATCTCTTGCTTTTCAAACTGATGTATTCTGTAAACGCCTCTTTTCTCTATACCGTGGGCGTCCTTTTCCTTACGGAACCAGGGGCTGTAGCTGGTAAGGGTCTGAGGAAGAGATTTTTCGGGAAGGATGGTGTCGATAAACTTACCTATCATAGAATGCTCGCTGGTGCCGATAAGGAACAGATCCTCGCCCTCTATCTTATACATCATACTATCCATTTCCGCAAAGCTCATAACGCCGGAAACAACGTTGCTTCTTATCATATAAGGAGGGATGCAGTAGGTAAATCCGCGGTCTATCATAAAGTCACGGGCATAGCTGATAACTGCGGAGTGCAGTCTTGCAATGTCGCCCATAAGATAGTAAAAGCCGTTACCTGCCACACGTCTTGCGCTGTCCAGGTCAAGACCTCCAAATTTTTCCATTATCTCTGCGTGGTAAGGGATATCAAAATCGGGCACTACAGGCTCGCCATAGCGCTTAACCTCTACGTTTTCGCTGTCGTCCTTGCCGATGGGCACGGAGGGGTCTATAATGTTGGGGATACGCATCATGATATCCCTAACCTTCTCCTCGGTTTCCTTCTCTTCTATGTCAAGCTCGGCGGTGCGTGCGCCCTTAGCGGCTATCTCTGCCTTAAGTGCTTCTGCCTCGTCCTTCTTGCCCTGACCCATAAGCGCACCTATCTGCTTGCTTGCCTTATTGCGCTCTGCACGCAAAGCTTCTACTTCCTGCTTAATGGCACGGAGGCGCTTGTCAAGCTCGATAACCTCGTCAACCAAGGGAAGCTTGCTGTCCTGAAACTTGTTTTTGATGTTTTGTTTAACTATATCGGGGTTTTCTCTTACAAATTTAATATCAAGCATTTTAAATTCTCCTTAAATTTATTCATTCTCTTCAAAAAAGTTTTTGCCGCAAAGCTTTTTAAGCAATGCTTCCAAATCCTCAGTGCCGCCGTAGGAAAGCGCCAGCTTGCCGCCGCCCTTACCGTCACGGCTGATGGAAACACGCCTGCCCATGGTTTCGGAAATTTTGCGCTCCAACTGTTTATAATAGCTTTCCGCCACCCTGTCCTTTTCCTTAGGTGCGGGCGCTTCCAAAACTAACTTAACCAGCTTTTCCGTATCTCTTACGGAAAGCTGTTCTTTTATAACGAACTGTGCCTTTGCCAGCACCTCGTCCTCGGTAAGCTTATCGCAAAGGGGAAGCAGTGTTCTTGCGTGGCCGTAGCTCAAAGCTCCTTCCTCAACCAGCGCAAGCACAGACTGAGGCAGTTTAAGTATACGCATTACGTTGGCAACCGCCGTACGAGACTTGCCTACACGGGATGCCGCCTCTTCCTGGGTCAGTCCGTAGGTCTCCGTCAATGCTTTATAGCCGTTTGCTTCTTCAACGGGGTTAAGGTTTTCCCTTTGCAAATTTTCTATCAAAGAAAGCTCTGCCGCATCGCCCTCGGAAACCTCTTTGACTATTACGGGCACTTCCGTAAGTCCCAAAAGCTTGCTTGCACGCCAGCGACGCTCGCCTGCTATTATCTCGTAAAAACCGTTTGGCTTACTGCGCACCACTATGGGCTGAAGTATGCCGTGGCGGGATATGGATGCCGCCAGCTCCTCAAGCTGTTCACGCTCAAACTTGCGGCGTGCCTGCTTTGGGTTTGGCTCGATATCCATTACCCGAAGAAGGGTAACACCGCTGTTTTCGCCGCCTACCTCTATATTATTGTCGGACAAAAGGGCATCAAGTCCTCTGCCCAGACCTTTTTTCTTAACTGCCATAAGCACCTCCGCATCTTTCGGCAAGCTCTGCCGCTATGCCGTCGTAGGCAACAGCACCCTTAGAGCGTTTGTCATAAACACAAATCGGCTCACCATAGCTGGGTGCCTCACTAAGGCGCACGTTTCTGGGTACGGGCACCTTAAACAGCTTTTCGCCAAAGTATTTCTTTATCTCACTTATAACCTGAAGTGTTAGGTTAAGTCTGCCGTCGTACATATTAACAAGCACGCCAAGCAGGCTAAGCTCGGGGTTGTAACGCTTTTGTATCTGCTTTATGGTCTGGGTAAGCTGACTGAGCCCCTCCAGCGAATAATACTCACAAAGCAAGGGCACAACCACGCCGTCCGCCGCAGTAAGCGCATTTATCGTGATAAGCCCCAAAGAGGGTGGGCTGTCTATAATTATGTAATCAAACTCGTCCTTTATCTCGGCAAGTGCGTCCTTAAGGCGATACTCACGCCTTTCTTCCTCAACCAGCTCTATCTCCGCACCAACAAGGTTCATACCCGAAGGGATGACGTAAAGGTTATCAAAGCGGGTTTTTTGCAAGGTCTCCTTAGCGGTAGCCCTGCGTATGAACAGGTCGTAAACCGAGTTGGCGGTACTGCGCTTGCTTATGCCAAGCCCGCTGGTGGCGTTGCCCTGAGGGTCGCTGTCCACCAAG
>JAZSIW010000084.1:0-2255 GCA_045534025.1 Eubacteriales bacterium
CCATTACCGCCGCACAAGGCTCCCACACCTTCCTGTACCGTGGCTGGGAGGTTAAAAGTGACGGCAACCCCTTCGCCCACGCAATACTCAGGGGCTATGTGGATAAGAGGGGCGTTTCTCATCCCAACTATCACTACGAAGATCTTATAACATTGCACGATCTGTACGCCGCAGGCGGTCAGAGCAACCCTGCCGTTATCGTGGACACCAATCACGCAAACTCCGGCAAAAAGTATCTGGAGCAGCCCCGTATTGCAAAGGACGTACTTCACAGCTGCAACTGCAGTGCAGATATAAGAAAGCTTGTCAAGGGTCTGATGATAGAAAGCTATATCTACGACGGCTGCCAGAAGATAAGCGAGGATGAAATTTTAGGTAAGTCCATTACCGACCCCTGCCTTGGCTGGGAAAAGACGGAAAGACTTATCTACGATATTGCGGATATGCTTTAAAGGCGCAGAAAGCGCCTTTGAGGTATATTTGCCTTCAGGCAAAAATATCGAATGGCAAAGCCATATATCGCTCGTACAAAACAATAAAGCTAAAACAAAACGGTAGGAAAGGAGCGTTCTCCTTTCCTACCGTAATTTATTGCGTTTTATTTAAGCATTTCGATAAGCTTGCCCAGCACTACCTCAAAGGCGGCGCCGTACCAATGGTTATCAAGCTCGGCGGTGGCTTTAATGCACTCTACCGTGTAGTCGGCGGCTATCTGTGCGCTTTGGTAAGGGGTCTTACCTCTAAGCAATGCGCCGGTAAACGCACTTGCGTAAATATCGCCCGTACCGTGACAGCTATTCGGCAAGAAATCGTGCTTGTAATAACTGTATGCGCCGTTTTCAAATACAACAACGCCGGTCTTGCCTTCCTCATAGGATACACCGGTAAGCACTACGCTCTTTGCGCCAAGGGCAGAGAGCTTTTCAAGCAAGCCGTCTATGTACGCCTTGTCGTAGGTGGTTTTGTACTCGGTCTCCGTAAGGAAGCAGGCCTCGGTTATATTAGGCAAAATAAAGTCTGCCTTGCCGCACAGTTTCTTCATAGCTTTAACGTACTCACCGTCAAAGGCGGGGTAAAGCTTGCCGTTATCAGCCATGGCAGGGTCAACGATTATTGCCGCACCCTCTTTGGCACAGTTTTCAAACAGCGCCGCTACGTGGTCGATTTGCTCTGTACTGCCCAAATAGCCCGTATAAATGCCGTCAAAGCTTATGCCTTCCTTTTGCCAGTGCGCCATAATGGGAGGGATATCCTCCGTAAGGTCACGGAAGGTAAAGCCTGTAAAGCCCGCCGTATGTGTAGACAACACGGCAGAGGGTAACACGGCGGTTTCAACACCGCAGGCGGAAATAATGGGCAGCGCTACCGTAAGGGAGCATTGCCCCACGCAGGATATATCCTGCACGGTTAAAACTCTTTTATAGGACATTTGGATTTTAAGCCTCCTTGATTAAATTATGTATAATTTATTGTTTCTTAACATTTTTCGCCAAAAGGTCGCGGATTTCCTTAAGAACTTCTGCGTTCTTTTCTTCAATGGTGGGTTCAGCAGGAGCTGCAGCTGCTTCTTCAACAGCTTCTTCTTCCTTGCGAAGCTTCTTCATTAGCTCTTCACGCTTCTTCTGGAATGTCATAGCAGACTTGATGATAACGAAAAGAACCACTGCTACCAACAGGAAGTCGATTATGCTTTGTATAAACAAGCCCCATTCGATTGCGTTTTCTGCAACAGCTTCGGTAACCACGTTGCCGTTCGCATCAACAACTGCGTCTTTTGCGGGGGAAATTACGGTTTTAATATCGGAAACGCCGCCATCACCTATTACTGCAGTAACTAAAGGCATAATCACCTTGTCGGTAAGTGCGGTAACGATTGCCTTGAAGGAATTACCGATGATAACGCCGACAGCCATATCAAGTATGTTACCCTTGGTTATAAATTCCTTAAACTCTGTAATAAATCCCTTTTTTTTGTTCTTTGCCATTTCTTAAAACCTCCTAAGTATTTTTGTTCTTGTATCAATTGCTCGGTCGGGGTAATTGGTGATAACTGCGTCCACGCCTGCATCCATCAGCGCCTTCAGGTCTTCCTTGCTGTTGGGGGTGTAGGGATGAACTCTAAGCCCTGCGGCGTGGGCGGTGGCAACGTAATTTTCGTCAGCCAACACGGGTGCAAAAGAGGGGTGCAGGGCACTTGCCGCAAGTCGTGTGCCCAAGCGTATGAATTCGGGGTCGTCGCCGTAAAGGGGGGCGGT
>JAZSIW010000027.1:0-3381 GCA_045534025.1 Eubacteriales bacterium
CTTTCAACAACGGAAGTTTCTTCACTGCTTTCAACAACGGAAGTTTCTTCGCTGCTTTCAACAACGGAAGTTTCTTCGCTGCTTTCAACAACGGAAGTTTCTTCGCTGCTTTCAACAACGGAAGTTTCTTCACTGCTTTCAACAACGGAAGTTTCTTCGCTGCTTTCAACAACGGAAGTTTCTTCGCTTTCAGCGGATTCAGCAGAAACATCGGAAGATGCTTCTTCTATAGAGGACTCGGGCTTAGAAGATTCGTCTTCTTTTTTGTCTTCTTCCTTATTATCGTCTTCCTTGGGAAGGTCGGTAAGGTAGTTTTGGGTTATATAATACTCCGTAAATTCGGGAGTACCCAAAATATCTGCAGGGTAGTAGGGACCGTTGCCCTGAAAATCTTCAGCAAGGCCCGTGCGGTCTTCGTAAACGGTGTAGATGAAGGAAGTGTACTTGCTGAGCATGTCCTTATCAATGTCTATTGCATTAATCTTTTCGCCGGTTTTGTCGGACAAAGCCTTAGCGATAGCCTGTGCAAAGCTGTCGTCATTAAAAATTTTGTTGGTGTTTTTGTGGTAATCCCAAAAAACAGCTACTATGCCGCCTATTACCAATAAGCAAGCGATAGTAAAAGCTATAATCCTATTTCTCAAGGATTTTCTGCCAAGAACGGAACTCATTATAGGTGAACCTCCAAATTCGCGATTTATTCAATTACATATCATAACACCAAACAAGAAAATTTGCAATAGTTTTTTAAAAATAAAGCTTTTTTTCTTTTTGATGCCCTTATATTTATTAAAAAGATAATAAATTTTTGCGTTTTCTATTGCAAAAAATAAAAAAATGTAGTAAATTATAATGAGAGCGATTGTAACCTTTGGAGGATGTGCTTTGGAAAAAATTATAAATATAGCAATTGACGGCCCTTCCGGTTCGGGCAAAAGTACATTGGCTTCTGCCATAGCAAAGCATTACGGCTTTATCTATATAGACACGGGTGCGCTTTATCGCACTGTCGGCTTGTATATACAAAGGCAGGGCTTTGCCTCCGACGATGTGGAAAATATAGTTGCTTCTTTGCCCCACATTAATATTGATATGCGTCTTGAGGGGGGCAGGGGCGTTGTAACTCTTGACGGTGTGCCCGTCGGGGACGAGATACGCACTCCTAAATCCTCTATGTATGCCTCGGATGTTTCTAAGATACCTGAGGTGCGTGCCTTCCTTCTCAGCCTTCAGCGCGATATTGCAAAGCGCAACAGCACGGTTATGGACGGCAGAGATATCGGTACGGTTATTCTGCCCGACGCACAGGTAAAGCTTTATTTGGTTGCAAATGATACGGTAAGGGCAAAGCGCCGTTACATAGAGCTTTTGGAAAAAGGGCAGGAAGTTACCGAGGAAGAGGTGCTTGCGGATATGCGCCGCAGGGATAATAACGACAGCGGTAGGGAAATCGCACCTGCTGTTGCGGCAGAGGATGCTGTTTTGTTTGATAACAGCGCACTTACGCCCGAGGAAACTTTTTTGAAGGCTAAAGAAATTATAGACGGGGTGCTTGCGTAATGTCTTTTTACGGTTTTGCAAGAGCTGTTGCCAGGCCCTTTGTAAAATTGCTTTTCAGGTACAAGCTGGAGGGCAAGGAGAATATACCGGAAGGCCCCTTTGTTCTTTGCGCAAACCACGTGTCTTTGCTTGACCCCGTGTGTTTGGTATGTGCATTCAAACCCAAGTTAAGCTTTATGGCAAAGACCGAGCTTAACAAGGGTGTTTTGGGCAAGATTCTTAAAAAAGCGGGTATGATTTTTGTAAACCGTCAGCAGGCGGACCTCGGCGCAATACGTCAATGCGTAGATGTGCTTAAAAACGGCGGCAGTGTGGGCATTTTTCCCCAGGGCACCCGTGTAAAGGGGAAGGCGGAGGCGACCCAAGGGCTTGAGGGTATATCAATGATATGCACCTTGGGGAAAGCGCAGGCGCTGCCTGTGGCTGTTGTTTACACAAAGGGTAAACCCAAGCTGTTTAGAAAAAGTCGCCTGATTGTGGGTAAGCCTATCTCACTTCAAGAGTTTGCGTCGGCCGGAGATAGGACGGCACAATCACAATATATATTCGGCAAGGTTTGTGACATTATAAATAATGAAGGAAATTAAAGTTGCAAAAAGCGCGGGCTTTTGCTTCGGCGTAGACCGTGCGGCTAAGCTTATAGAGGCTGAGGCGGCAGAGGGCAAGCCTCTGTATACTATAGGCGAGCTTATACACAACAAAAATTATATAAGAAGTTTGGAAGAAAAGGGCGTTTTTGCTCTTTCCGCCGAAGAGGCATTAAAGCTTTCGAAGGGCACCCGTGTGGTGGCGCGTACTCACGGTATACCAAGGCAAATTATGGATGCTCTTGCAAATGCGGGACTTTCCGTGCTTGACGCTACCTGTCCTTTTGTTAAAAAGATACACGGCATAGTGTCGGAGCATACGTCAAACGGCACTCCGCTTGTTATAATGGGCGACCCCAAACATCCCGAGGTGGCAGGCATACGCTCTTTTGCAGGCGGTAAAACTGCCGTTGCAAGCAGCGCAGAGGAGCTTTTGGCGTTTTTGAGCTCTGACGAAGGCGCAGTTTTTGGCGAAAAAGGCTTTGTAATGGTGGCGCAAACCACATTTTCTATGCCGGAATGGAAAAAAAGTCAAAAAATTATAAAAAAACTATATACAAACGCAATTTTTTTTGATACAATATGCAGTGTAACCGAAAAAAGGCAGGAGGAGGTTCTTGCCTTGGCGGAGAAAAGCGCCCTTGTTGTGGTGGTCGGCGGGCGTAACAGCTCCAACACCGCCAAACTTTGGGAGCTGGCAACGACACGTACCCGTGCCTTGCACATAGAAAGGGCGGAAGAGCTTGCGCCCTTCGGCGCAGATATATGCGCCTGTAATAATATTGCAATAACTGCCGGGGCATCGACCCCGTCCAGTATAATTCAGGAGGTAATAGAACACATGGCAGACATCATTCAAAACAGCGCTGAAGAAATGAACGAGCTTTCTTTCCAGGAAATGCTTGATCAAAGCTTCAAAACTTTACATACAGGAGAAAGGGTATGCGGTGTTATTTCAGCCGTAACTCCCGCCGAAATTCACGTTGATCTCGGAACGAAGCATACCGGCATTCTTCCGTATGACGAAATTACCGACGAGGGCGGTTTGAACCTTAGCGATATGTTCAAGGTTGGCGACCAGATCGAAGTAGTTCCCATCAAGTTTAACGATGCAGAAGGCACCGTTATGCTTTCCAAGAAGCGCCTTGATTGTTCCAAGAATTGGAGCAGCATTGTTGAAGCTGAAAGCGAACACGCTATCCTTCAGGGCGTTGTTAAGGAAATCGTTAAGGGC
>JAZSIW010000006.1:0-8155 GCA_045534025.1 Eubacteriales bacterium
AACCTTCTGAGGAGCCTTCCGAAAGCGAACCTTCTGAGGAGCCTTCCGAAAGCGAACCCTCTGAGGAGCCTTCCGAAAGCGAACCTTCTGAGGAACCTTCCGAAAGCGAACCCTCTGAGGAGCCTTCCGAAAGCGAACCTTCCGAGGAGCTTTCCGAAGAACTCTCTGAAGACGTTTCCTCCGAAGAAAGCTCTGATGACGAATCTTCCGAAGACGTAGCAGACGTTCTTTACGGTGACGTAAATGTGGACGGCGTGGCTAACAGCCTTGACGCTGCACAAGTTCTTAAGCACGACGCACTTCTTATTACGCTTGAAGGCGAAGCACTTGTTACGGGCGACGTAAACGGCGACGGAGTGGTTAACAGCCTTGATGCCGCACAAATACTTAAATATGACGCACTTCTTATAAACAACTTCCCTGTTGAAAACACGGCAGAGGAAGAAAGCAGTGAAGAGCTTTCCGTTATCGAATCCTCCGACGCCATAGTCAACGAAGAAGAATAATAATAAAGCGCAGAATAACGATAATTCATTTTGTTGTGTCTCCCCTTGCTGCAAGCGAGGAAAACCCTTAAATTAAGCAATGAGCGTTGACAATATGAACTATGGAGGATAATGATATGACATGTTCAGTCGACAAACACAACTTTATTTTCGTTAAAGAAGAAACCGACACTCTGTACAAATGTGACAAATGCGGCTTAGAGGTTTTGGAGCGTTTTCCCCATAAGGTCAATTTAAAATATTACGGCAGTTACGTAAACGGCGTTTCATACAAGTGGGATGCAAACACTATGAATGTTGCCGACATTACAAGCTTTGAACTTTCGTATGGGAATTTGCCGATAATAAACATTACATACGAAGGGAATGAGATGGTTCTTGAAAACAAGATCAACGGAAGCCGCGATGGGTGGATGCGTTTCCCGGAAGGTTTTTTTGCGAAAAAGATAATCGAATTGTCAAAAAAAGAAAAGCTTGATTTGTATAAAAAGCTGGAAGCCATAGATTTTTGCTCGCTTGTAACCCCACTAAGCGTTTTCAAAAACTTATTTGCGCCCGGTTTCTGCCCATCTGATACATTCAGGTGCTGCTTTTCAAACGGTAAGGTTTTCACATGTATTTCTCCCTCTTCTTCTGCTTTTGCTGCAATTGTCAATATTATAGCTCCGTTTGTAGGAGCCGCTCCTTTACCCAAACCTTCGCCCGCAAACTATCAGCCACCACTCCAAACCGCCACAAGCTTCGAACCGATCATGCGTGAAGTTGCAGGGATTGTTGTGCCTTGTTGCAACAAACCAATACCCGCCGACTGTTCTTTTTGTCCCTATTGCGGAAAGAAAGTTGAGGACAAATCTGCCACCTGCACGTTTAAAGATGATGTGGAGGCAACGGTGTGGCTTTGCGCTGACTGCGACAGCAACAACAAATGCGAATATCGGTTTTGCACAAAATGTGGCACAAAATGCTCTTGGTGATTTATACACAGCCTTATATACAACAAACCGCCCACTGCTTTTGCAGTGAGCGGTTTTTATTTGCCGGAGTTCCCAAACAGCCTTTTAACTTCTTATGGTGATTTTATGTTATGTTAGATTGTTCAACAAGCCTTCTAATGCTGTAGTCGCTCTCTTTCAAGCGATACACCAACACATAATCGGAAAATTTAACCTCCCCCACCATGTCCCCGTGTTTGTTATATCCCGCTATATAAATCAAGTTGCCATTGTCGTCGTATTCCCGTTTGTAAGTCAAGGTGTCTGATGCTGTGCCGGGGGAAGCAGTGTCCGTTACAAGGCCATCATCGTAATAACCCACACTGTAACCATGCGTTCCTATACAATTGCCCTCTTCATCATAACGATATTCTGTTATATATTCAGCATTTCCATCTTCGTCGTATTCCGTCTGGCGGGACAGGTTGCCTTTTTCATCATACTCGTTGACAAAAGTGCTTTCGCTTCTGCTTTTTTCCAAACCGTTTTGGTCATAGGAAACCGTCAGCTTCCAAGTTTCGTTACCCTTGTCATCATATTTGTATCTGTCTTCAGACTTATAATCTATGCTGCCATACTTGTCATAACGAATTACATTCCCATAGATTTCGTTGCCCTTGTCATCGTATTCGTAGTTATGTTTGTATGCGTACTCTACGTTACCGTAATCGTCATAATGGGTGCTCGACGTGAAAATAAGGTTCCCGCTTTTATCATATCTATTCTCGTACTTATCATCAACAGCGCCGTTTTCCCTGTATGAAACGATCATTTCTTTTGTTTTACCGTTGGCGTCATATTCAAATTCGCTTTTTTTCCTTATTTTATCCGTACCGTCATAATAATCAAGTCTAAGAACCACATTATCGTTTTTATCATACTCTAATTCCGTTGTGCTGCGCAATTCCCCATCCCACCTACTCGTAACATGTATAGGGTTGCCGCAGTCGTCGTATTTGTATTCTATTCCCACTTTCACCGGATTTTCGTCTTCATCGTATTGCGAAATAAGTGTAATGTTACCGTAACGGTCCGCCTTTATCACTATTTTTTCAGACTCGTCGTTTTCGCCATAATCTATAATTTCCGCCGTTCGGAACGTGTAGCTGAAATCCTTAAGCTGTTCTTCGCTGTCCTTATAGCCATTGCAGTCATTAAGAAGCCGATATGCCTCGGTGTAGTTGCCCTCCTTTATCAGCTCTTGGGCACGGTTATAGCGGTAGCTTGGAATAAACAGGGTAAAGGTCAAAACCAACAGCACGGAAACAAGCGCCGCTGTTGCGGCCAACCCTATGACAAGCTTTTTATGAGCGGCAAAGAACCCTGTAGGCTTTGGAGGAGCAGATGGCATAAGTACCGTCTGTCCGCAATTTTCGCAAAAATATTCCATCATATCGGTTTCGGTTGCAGAAGGACCCATAAGGCTAAGCTTGTGGCCTGTTGCCGGTATGGGGAGTACGCCTGCCTGCCCGCAACGGTGACATATATAAAGCTCGGTCCCATCCTCGGTGCAGGTAGCAAAGGTTTGCACGCTGCCTTCTCCCCATTCGTGGTCAAGGGCGGGGACTGTGTTTACCGCAAGCTCGCCGCAGATACTGCACTGCAGCTTTTGGTGTCCTTCCTCGGTGCAAGTGGGCTGTGTCTCCTCCAGCAGTTGAAAGTTATGGTTGCCTGCAGGCGTAAAGTTGTCCTTGTGTTGATAGCCGCAATCGCAGCTGTGCAAGGTGTAACCGCTGTCTTTACACGTGGGCGGCACAACCACCTCTTTAAATGTGTGGATATGCGTTGGGTTTTTGTCCATATTCAGCACCTCTTTCCTGTTATCCGGTTACCAAGTCATATAAAAATTAATGTACACGTCATAATAGTTGTTGGTATACAAAACAATGTAAATATCCGTCGGGCGTTCCGTTTCTAAATCGCTAAGAGGAATTTCCAAAACAAACGACTGTGCTTCACCTTCACGCCATGACTGCTTTTGGTATTTTGCCGAAAGGGGAATGGTTTTTTCAAAGCCGTCGGTAACAGCAACCAAACCTCCTATTCTGCCCTCGCCGTAAGAATCCATCCACTCCATATCGCAACCGAAAACCACATTGTGGCAATAGATATACAAAACTCCGTTTTCTATGAAAGGAGCGTAAAACTCCCAACTGTCTTCATAAAACGATAAGTTCTCCCACTCAATATAAGAGCTCTTTGCCTCTATATAGGTAGGTCCGTTGGAAACATAAACAATAACCTTGCCGTTTTTTTCTACGGCAGAGCCTATCTCAGGCTCCGTCCTTATTACGTTACCTTTGGCAACGGTATCGTTATACTCGTATTTTATTACAGGTATCAAAGCGTTTGCCGAAAGAACGTTTTTTGCGGTAAGCTCGTCCGTCTCGAAAACATCGGGCACAGTCAACGTTGCGGAAGGTGCCCCTTCGGTAGAAACGCTTTGCGTTTTTTCCAATAGGTTTATCCTGCTTGCTCCACGGCTTTCACCACATCCCGAGAGAACAAGTAAGCACGCAAGTACCAGTAAAAGCATAAGCTTCCTCATAACCTTTTCCCCCTTTTTAAACATTTAATAGCATAAGATTATATTATCACAAGCCTTGGCAAAAGTCAATGACATGCCGAAAGCTTTTTGCACCTGAAAAACAGCGTCGGATAAGCTCTGCCGTGACGATATCGGCCTTCCCCACCTGACAAAAGCGTTGTTTTGCAGGAAAAGCAAATAGATGCGTTTTTTCGCGAATGCCTTGCTTTTGACGATTTGATGTGGTATGATGTAAATAATTAAAATAAAAGGAGCACATATTATGAAAAAGGCAATTGCATTTTTGTTGTTGTTTGCTTTAACGCTTTCTTTTTGCGGATGTGAAAAAGAGAATGTCAGGGGCAGATACGAAAACTCTAAACCCGTTGATTCCGATGTGTCCAAAGATACCGCCGCCACCGACAAGGGCGAATTTTCCGATGCCGCTGACTTATCTGTAGAAAACACCGTTCCCGACGACACCTCTTCAACGTCAAAAGATTTTTCCATGGGCAATATAGCGGGTAACGTTTATGTAAACGATTTTATAGGTATTCGTTTTAAATTGGATAGCGGTTGGACTTTCTATGATGACGACAAAATTAAAGAATTAAACCAATTGGCTATGGATTTGGCAGGAGACGAAGTAGAAGAGATACTTAAAAACGCATCTGTCGTATATGATATGTATGCAACCGACGGCGACCAGCTTAATAATGTAATCGTAAACCTTGAAAAGGCAAGCGCCCTTCAACTTGTGACTTTAGATATTGCAGAAAATTATAAAGCCTTAATCCCTCTGCTTAAAGAAAGCTTTAAAAACATGGGATACGAAAATATCAACTGCGAAATTATCAAAGTTACGGTTGACGGAAAAACGCTTGACGCTTTGCACACTTCTGCAGAAATCAACGGCGTAAAGATGTATCAAACATTGACCCAAACAAAATGTACCGGATATTTAGCATGCATGAGTGTAACAACATATTTTGAAGATACCACTTCTGATTTGCTTAATAACTTTGAATGGATAGAATAATACCGCAAAATTTAAATCGAGCAACAAAGGCACGGCAAAAAACACAGGGATAGTGACTGTCAAAAAGCCTTGCGGCGGACTTGGAGTAACGGTGGAGTTTTTTCTCCCACAAAACGTTTCGCAATTTATAGCAAGAAAAAACAGAGAGTTCTTATCGTATGGATAGAACTCTCTGTTTTTGTGTTTATAGGCTCTATAATAAAAGTTGGGGTAACCAAGTAGAGCCTATAAAAAAGAAATAACCGCCCTCGTCCAAATGATGCGGTTATTTTTTAACAAAAATTAAGGACTAAGTCTATACGGTGTGCCTTGTTTCACCTTATTATAACAATCATATTATCGAGCGTCAACATCCTTTGAGGTGTTTTTTCTTTATGCTGCTAATGCATTCGAGTTAATGGTTTTTATAATTTTAAGAATATCCGCCCAAACAACAGCATCGGTGAAGATATCGCCCACATCGCCTTTATCGGTAAAAGGAGATTCTTGCATAACCGCAAAATTCTTCATCATACCGTTTTGAATAATATAACCTACAATTTGGTTTACAAAATAAATCTGCCTGTCATCAAGGTTGACATCGTTTAGATATTTAGAAAATGCTTCTTTTGCAGAATTCATATCCAGCCCGACAATTTCACGAACCAATTCTCCAAGGGGTTTATCATTATATTCGCTTTGATAATCCGCCTTTGTGCCGAGTTCCGACCAAAGTATGGATTCAAGCGACTTAATATCCTCCGAGTTCAACGGTTGGTTTGTGTGAAGTTTTGCGATTGCAGGATTATCCGGATGATTGCGGATATAGGAATTCACCTTCATTTTATAGTTCTGCAAATCGTTTGTATCGAGTTCGGATTCTTTCCATTCCATTGAAAGAATTTCATCATCAAAATCAGTATTGAACAAGGGAACATCTGTATGCGGAATATATTTAATCAAATCGCGGAGTTTGGCACGAATTAGTTCAAATTCGCTTATCGATGCCGTTTCAACATAAGTTGTGTTAAGTATTTGGTTTATAAATTCCTTTTCTGCCGTTACCGCAGGAATTGTTCCAACTCTCGATAATGCACGAACCTTGCCCATAAGGTCTTTAATGCCCTTTGAATAGGGAGATCCTGCAAGACAGCCCAGTTCTACCGCATACATCAAAGCATCGAAGCGAACCGCACAAATTTCGTCGTCATAGGGCAAAACAAGGGGTGCTATTTCTTCCTTTAACTGTTGCACATCAAGAGGAGTTAATATATCGTAAACCTTTTCGTCAGAATACAAATCAACGAACTTCAAATGCTGTTTAACCGAGAAGTTTTCACGGTTAAGTTCGCCGATTTTGTGTGTAATATCCGATATAAGCAACTTACGGAATGCAGAAAGTTCTTCGGTTTGATATACTAAATCCTGCAATTTGAATATCATATCGACTTTAAGGTCGAAGATTCTTTCCTGCACGGATGTAGTTACAGCCGCATTTCTGCCCTTGCTGTTGACACGGAAGAATTCAAAGTTGCCGCAGAAATCGAAAATATAGAAAATGTCCTTATCCTTGCCGTCGATAAGACCTTTGCAAAGTCGGGTTCCACGACCAATCATCTGCCAGAACTTCGCCTTGCTCATTACCTTTTTGAAGAAAACAAGGTTCACAACTTCGGGAACATCAATGCCTGTGTCCATCATATCAACCGATACGACGATTTGAGGCAATTTATTGGGAGAAGAAAACTCGTCAATAAGCGATTGAGCATAGTTTGTATAGTTATCAATAACACGGCAGAAGTTAGGCGGGAAATTAGGATATTCCTTTCCGAAAATCTCATAAATCTTTTCGGCATGGCGGTGGTTCTTTGCAAAAATAATCGTCTTGCCGATTTTGTTGCCGTAATCAACACGAATGCCCTTTTCCATAAGTACGGCGAGGACTTCACGGATTGTATCTTCGTTAAATATGTATTGGTTCAGAGCCGACGAATCAATTGATTCGGGAATCTCTCCGTTTTCATTGGCGAACTGATTTTCATATTCTTCCTTATCCTCGTCGGAAAGTTCATCGTAAACAATGCCGTGTTCCAAAAATTTAAGTTTGGTTTCCACACTCATAAAATCAACAAGATAACCATCGGCAACCGCTTGGGCAAGGTCGTAGGCATAAGTGGGGTCGCCGTCGCCAAGTTCAAAAATCTTGTATGTATTCTTGTCCACCTCGTCTTTGGGTGTGGCGGTCAAGCCCACAAGGTGAGCATCGAAATAGTTGAAAATATCCTTGTACTTGTTATAAATACTTCTGTGTGCTTCGTCGCAGATAATAAGGTCAAAATGTCCGACGGTGTAAAGTTTCTTGCCGTCCTCGTCTTTGGCCGCATCGATAACATGCATCATCGTTTGGTAGGTGGAGAACACACCACGGGCATTATAATTCTCCTTGTCCTCGCAGAGGTTCACAACCGAAAGGTTGGGCAAAAGGTTCACGAAAGACCTCTTTGCCTGTGTAACAAGGGAATTTCTGTCGGCAAGGAAAAGAATGTTCTTGACCCAGCCGTGTCGGAGAAGCACATCAACGATTGAAATGACCGTTCTTGTCTTGCCGGAACCTGTCGCCATAACGAGCAATGCCCTGCGGCGGTTTTCCTCGTCAAAGGTACGGCAAACGGCTTTTATCGCTTCTTTTTGGTAATATCTGCCCGAAATATCATCGCTGATGCGAACATTGTTAAGATGTGTTCGCATTGTCAGCTTGTTGAATTCCTTTTCCAAATCTCGCTTGGAATAGAAACCGCTGACTTTATGTTCAGGATAATATCTGTCGTTCCAGATTCGGGTATCGAACCCGTTGGTAAGGAAGATTATGGGGCGGCGACCGAACTTTTCTTCCAAAAGGTCGGCATATAATTTCGCCTGCTGGCGACCTATTGCAACATCCTTGCAGGTTCGCTTTGCTTCGATAACCGCCAAAGGTTTGCCGTCATCACCAAAGAGGACATAATCGGCATAGCCCACCTCGCTCTTGTTGGGCATACCGTAAAGTTCATATTCGTTATACCAATTCTTGCCCTCAACGCAGCCGGCATCGATAAGCATTGTGTCGATATAT
>JAZSIW010000074.1:0-3281 GCA_045534025.1 Eubacteriales bacterium
TACTCTGTATACGCCCGTGTACAGCCTGAGCATAAGACAAGAATCGTCAACGCATGGCGCTCTAAGGGCATGATCACCGCTATGACCGGTGACGGCGTCAACGATGCTCCCTCCATCAAGAGCGCTGACATAGGCGTTGGCATGGGTATTACAGGTACCGACGTTACAAAGAATGTTGCGGACATGGTTTTAGCGGATGACAATTTTGCCACCATTGTTTCCGCCGTTGAGGAAGGCAGACGTATATACGACAATATCCGCAAGGCCATACAGTTCCTTCTCTCCTCCAATTTGGCGGAGGTGTTTGCCATATTCACCGCTACTCTGCTTGGTTTTGTTATTCTTGAAGCACCTCACCTTTTGTGGATAAACCTGGTGACCGACTCCATCCCCGCTTTGGCCTTAGGTATGGAAAAAGCCGAGGGTGATATTATGCGCCGCAAGCCACGTAACGCTAACGACGGCATCTTTGCCGGCGGCATGGGCTTTGACGTGGTATTCCAGGGAGCGGTTGTGGCTGCTCTTACCCTTATTTCTTACTTTATAGGCGACAATATGGACGGAAGCGAACAAGGCATCACAATGGCGTTCCTTACCCTGTCTATGGTTGAGATAGTACACTCCTTCAATATGCGTTCCAGAAGAAAGAGCGTTTTTGCAATAAAAGGTCACAACACTGTTCTTTGGGGTGCGATGGCGCTTTCCTTGTCCCTTACCACTTTGGTTGTATTTTTCGAACCGTTAAGAAATGCTTTTAGTTTTTCTTCCATTACCTTTGAAGAATACGCAATTGCATTGGGACTTGCCATAACCATTTTGCCAATTATAGAAATTGTAAAATTCATTCAAAGAAAACTTGAAAAATAAGCGTTATTCAACAAAGCTCCGTGCGAAAATACGCACGGAGCTTTTTCCTTTATATATTCTCTATATACCGTTTTAATGCCTTAAAAGACACATCGCTTATATGATGCTCTATGCGGCAAGCGTCCTTTGCAGCGGTTTCCTTATCCACACCCAAACTGACGAGAACTTTTGTGATAATAGTGTGTTTTTCATAAATATCTCGCGCTATCTCCAAACCGGCATCGGTAAGCGCAATAAAACCGTCCTTTGCCACGGTAATATATCCACCGGACTTAAGTATACCCATGGCACGACTAACGCTGGGTTTAGAGTAACCTAAATATTCGCCAACATCAATGGCACGGACAGCGCCACAGCGAGAAAGTACGTATATTGCCTCTAAATACATTTCACCGGATTCCTGTACTGCCATAAACGCCCTCCTTTTTTAATGTTATATTTAGGATAACACATTTGTAAAATAAATGCAAGGGTATATTTTCCGGGGTTTTCTATTGTAAAAGAGCAAATTGTGTGCTATAATAATATTGTATGGAGGTAATCCGCAATGAGACAAAACAACAAAGAAAAGAGAAAAGGTATAAAAGGCTTTTTTGAAAATCTGTGGTTTTATTATAAATGGCACATACTTATAGGTGCGATGGTGCTGGTATTTTTAAGTATTGCAACGGTGCAGTGCATGCGAAAAAGTGACCCCGACATTACCGTTTTACACATCGGCTTGGTGGATGTGGGGTCTGCAAGAGACAGCATGATAGCCGATTTCGGATATAGCGTCACAGACCTTAATAACAACGGAAAAATCGACCTTTCTCTTGCTTTTTTTAATGTTAATGACACCACTACCCCTTCGCGCTTTAACACAGAGCTTATGGCGGGTGAGCACCAGATTTACATTGTAAATGATGAGTATTTTGAAAAACTTTTAATTTCTAATGCACTGACCCCCATAAAAGAAGTTCTTGGCTACGAACTTCAAAACACCGAGGGCAACGGCTACGGCATTAAGCTTAAG
Organism: Eubacteriales bacterium; assembly: GCA_045534025.1. Taxonomy (GTDB): domain Bacteria; phylum Bacillota; class Clostridia; order Oscillospirales; family CAG-382; genus SIG636. The sequence goes on from JAZSIW010000074.1 coordinate 1,883, forward strand.
TATCTTGATATCGCCGAGACCCATGGATTTAAAGAATTTGACCGCAACCACATACTTTGCCTTAGGGCAGGCGATACGAACGACAAGCTGCACAAAAACAACCGTGAATTTTTCAAAACACTGCTTAAATACGAAAACGAAAACGAGCGTGTTGCGGTTGATTTGGTTTGCATAGGCAAGCAAAGCCTGCACAAGGACACGGTTTATTCTATAGAGTACAGCGTTTATAACATCGGCAGAGAGTACGACAGAGAGCATGTTGCTGTAATGAATTACGGTGAACAAAAGATACTTACCAACAGCCAGGGTGTACCCGTGTTTGGTAAAGAAGAACAGGCGGCGGCGTTGGAGTTGGCGAAAGACAGTAAAATTCTTATCGTCAGCGAGGAAGTCTTTGTTTATCTGCGTGATAACGGGAAGCTTGCCTCCTTCGAGACGTTGGGGATAGAGAACGACGGCAGCGACGAAAAGTTCGGTAGAAAGCTTTCTTCCCTTGCCGTCGACGGTACCACCGACCTTACAGAGGTTCCCGGCTTTAAGTATTTGGACAAAGAGCTTTATATATGCGGCACTGCGGATATTAACGGTTATACTGCAGATATGCTTAAATATATGATCGATTGGACGGAGGACTGATATGTTTAAGAAAAACAAGAGCGAATGTCTGCCCGAAAACAGAATTTGCGCATACTGCGAACACGCCCGCTCTTTAGGAAACAGCGGTACTTGTATATGCGACACCAAAGGGCTTATAAAAGATGACGGTGTGTGCCGTAAGTTCAGCCTAGACCTGCTTAAGCTTAAGCCGCACGTGCTTAAGCTTACCGATCCCGAAGAAAACAGTTTGTTGTTTACATAATAAATTAACGCCGTTGCTTAACCGCAACGACGTTCAGACCACTGACAAAGGCACAGAACACGAAAAGACAAAATAATCGCTATACCAAAGAGGAAACTTCGGGGCTTTTATCCCCGAAGTTTCTACATTTTGTTATATTTTTCGTTCAAAACGAACCTCGGCTCACAGTACCTTTGTACAGTTTTCGGGGTCCCCGTTGCGAACAAAGTGAGCAATGGGGTGTTTTTTCGCCTCAGTTCGTCTTGTCTGCACTCTTTCTCAGCAGTCTGCCAAGCTGATGACAAGGTTTGTCATCAGCTTGAACGCCGTTGCTTAACCGCAACGGCGTTTAATTTTAATATTTGTTTACTTGGTACCGAAAAGACGGTCGCCTGCATCACCCAAGCCCGGAACAATGTAGCAACGTTCGTTAAGCTTTTCGTCAAGTCCCGCGGTATATATATCCACATCGGGATGGTCTTCCTGAACCTTCTTTACGCCCTCAGGTGCGGAAACAAGGCACATAAGCCTTATGTTTTTGCACCCTTTTTCTTTCAGCAT
>JAZSIW010000083.1:0-10554 GCA_045534025.1 Eubacteriales bacterium
GTGTCCATATAACCATCCAGGTCTGCAAACGCCATCTCAGTCTCTATCATCCAAAACTCTGCCGCAGCGCGAGTGGTATTGGAGTTTTCGGCACGGAAGGTGGGACCAAAGGTGTAAACCTTGTTAAACGCCAATGCAAAGCACTCCGCCTGCAGCTGGCCGCTAACGGTGAGGTTTGCCGCCTTGCCGAAAAAGTCCTTACTGAAATCAACACTGCCGTCTTCATTCTTTGGAGGGTCGTTTACGTCAAGTGTGGTAACACGGAACATCTCACCCGCACCTTCGCAGTCGCTGGTGGTGATTATGGGGGTGTTAACGTACACAAAGCCGTTTTCCGCAAAGAAGCTGTGAAGCGCCTGTGCAGCAACGGAACGAACCCTGAATACTGCGGAAAAGGTGTTTGCACGGGGACGAAGGTGACCGATAGACCTTAAAAATTCCAAACTGTGCTTTTTGTTCTGCAAGGGATAGTTGGGGGTGGAAGCACCCTCTATTGCTACACTTGCCGCCTTAAGCTCAAAGGGCTGCTTAGCTTCCGGAGTAAGCACAAAAGTACCGGTAACCGTTATAGCCGCGCCGATGTTTTGAGAAGCTATTTCCTTATAGTTATCCAGGAGATTTTCCTCCACAACTATCTGCAAATTGGTAAAGCAGGTACCGTCGTTAAGAGAAATAAAGCCAAACATATTGGAACAACGCATATTCTTTATCCAACCGCCTACAGTAACGGTTTTACCCTCATATTCCGCGGGGGAAGCACAAAGAGCACTTACGGTAGTAAGCTGTTTTTTTATAGCCATGGTTAACCTCCTGCATACTAAATAATTATACAAATTATTATACATTTATCCGGCTTTTTTTACAAGTGGTAATTTTGTGCAGTTTTGCAATTATATCCACCGCAAATTTGTGCACTTTAGCCATCGAGTTTTTAATCATTGTTCATTGATATTGACATAGCGGAGGTTTTCTGTTAAAATCATCAGCATAATAACAGGAGCGTGACCGATGGAAACGAAAACACCGTGGATAAAGAACTACGGGGATATACCCGCAAAGCTTGAATATACCGACGGTACAATGTGGGACTGCTTTTTAAAGTCAGCCAATGCCGTGCCCGATTTTCCTGCTCTGTCTTACATGGGCAAGGAATACAGCTACGCCGGCGTTAAATCCGCCATTGAAAGCGCCGCACGCAGTTTTGCTGCATTGGGTGTACATAAAGGCACTCGTGTTGCGATATGTTTACCCAATATACCGCAGGCAATATACTGTCTTTATGCTTTGAACAGACTTGGCGCAGCCGCATGTATGATTCATCCGCTTTCGGCGGAAAAGGAGCTGACGGAGCTGTTAAGGGAGGCAGACTGCTCTTTTGCGGTTATAATGGACAGCTTTGCAGCGAAATTTTCCGATTCACAAAGACAACTGCCCCACGTAAAGTATATAATTACCGACGCAGCTGAATGCTTAGGACCCAAATCCACCCTTTACAAACTGCTTAAGGGCAGAAAGTTCAAGGGCGATTATCCCGAAAATGCGGTGCTATGGAAAGAGTTTATCAAATGCGGCAAAGGTACGGCTTTACCTGCAGCTTCTACTGCCGAAAAAGACAGGCCTGCGGTTATACTATTCTCCGGCGGCACCACGGGCGTGCCCAAAGCCATTGCCCTTTCGGACTTTAATGTTAACGCAATGGCGGCGCAGATAAACACAGTAGACCGCAACAATATGCGCGGCAACCGCACCTTGGCAATACTTCCCATATTCCATGGTTTTGGCTTGGGTGTTTGCATACACTCCCCTCTTTACAACTGCGGTACGTCGGTGCTTGTTCCGAGGGCTAATCCTGCAGAGTTTGCAAAGCTATTGGAAAGCACAAAAACCAACGTGTTGGCGGCAGTGCCTTCCCTGTTAGAAGCGCTTACAAGAAACAAATACAAGCCCGATTTATCAGGGCTGTTGGCTGTATACAGCGGCGGCGACAGTATGAGCGTAAACCTAAAGCAAAAGCTTAACGCATACCTTAAAGACTGCGGGGCGAAAATACGGGTGCAAGAAGGCTACGGAGCAACAGAATGTTTTGCCGCCAGCTGTCTTACCCCTTATTTCAGCACCAAGGAAGAAGGAATAGGGTTTCCTCTGCCCGATATGCTTTTTAAAATTTGTCAACCGGACACAACAAACGAGCTACCCTATGGTACAGACGGCGAAATTTGCATAAGCGGTCCCACGGTTATGCTTGGATATCTTGGACACAGGGAAGAAAACGAAAAGGTATTAAGAATACACGCCGACGGCAGAACATGGATGCACACGGGCGACATGGGCTGCATGGACGAGGAAGGCTGTGTATACTTCCGTCAACGGATAAAGCGTATGATAATAACCAACGGATACAATGTATACCCCGCCAGAATAGAACAGATATTTGACGAACACCCAAAAATCAGGCAAAGCTGTGCTATAGGCATACCCGATCCGCAAAAGATACAAAGAGTTAAAGTGTATGCCGTGCCGGAGGAGGGAGTAGCTGCCGACGACACACTTAAAGCCGAACTTTTTATCTATTGCAAAAAACATATAGCAAAATATGCCCTGCCGTACGACATTGAGTTTCGCAAAGAACTGCCAAAAACCAAGCTTAACAAAATAGATTACAGAATCCTTGAAGATGAAAACAAATAAAAAGCTGTCTTAAATGCAGGTAATGCATTTAAGACAGCCTTTTGTTATGTGCCTATACTAAGCTCTTTAAAAGAAATTTTGGATAAGGCCTACATCGTATTTCAAAACCAAAGCAGCATCCAAATTATTAACGGTACCGTCTCCGTTAACATCACAGTTTTCCAACTGTTCTTCCGTAAAACTTATTATTCTGGCATCGTGGCGGAGAATAAAGGCCGCATCCAAATTATCGGTAAGCCCATCACCGTTGGCATCGCCCTTTCCGTCAATGGAAGGTCTGTGAAAGCTCGGATCGGAGCTCTCTTCTTCAGTCGTCTCCTCGCTTTCCGAAATTTCCTCGGAAACTTCCGAAAGCTCAGACTCTTGTTCCGAAGGTTCCTCCTCAGAAGAAAATTCCAAGTTGCTTTCTTCCGACTCCGTAAAAGAAGAGTCATAATCTTCTTCCGGTTCAGATGTTTCACTCTCCGCTTCTCTTACAGTAACGCTTGCTTCAGCACCGTATCCGAAAATACGAAGCAATTCAAGGTGATCTTGAAAATTGCCTACGTTGATTATACCGCTTGTTGCTGCCAAAGTAATGTCCGCCGAATTATAAGAGGGAACGTCATACTGACCATCCACGACAAATGTATAGGTTGCGCCGTTGTCAAATCCGTCAACGGGCGTAAAATAAAGCCGTAATGCTATTTCTCCGTCTTCCTTAGCCACTGCATCGGTACCGTCAAGCATAAGCAAATCTACGTTAAGAACGCCGTTGCCCGTAATAGAATACTCTGTACAAAGTCCCATGGCTGCAAATATATCGTAGGTATACACACCTTCACCCGGGATATATGTTGTTTTTTCCATGGTAGGCCAAGCCACTACCATTTGAGGAATGTTTACGCCGTCCACGTTGCCTAAAGCATCACCGTTAAGCTCTACATCGGTCTGCCACAGAGGAACAAGCTTATCGCCGTCAAACTCTATATTAAATTCTATGGATATAATTCCGTAGGGATCCGTTATATCCACAACCTCGATATCCAAAACAATATACTCTGTACCCTTATAAGTGCCAAGGCTTGCACGCATATCCAAAGCAAAGGAGCGCGGCACGAGAGGTTCTGTTGCGGAAACGGCGAGAGGTGTCAAACCAAACACCAAGGCAAAAGACAGAAGCAATGACAGTATTCTTTTCATAAAACCTAATACCTCCGTTATTATGAAATGTTGACGCCGGCGAAAATTTGTGATATAATCACAGGCAATAAATTCAAGGAGCGATAATTATGTTGGTTAAAACTGTTTTTATTATTATAGGATTAATTGTCGGACTTTTGCAATACGGGCTTATAAAAATGCTTGCAAAATACACGGCGGAAAAGCGCAGCGGAGCGATTGGCATAATAGCGATAAAACTGCTGCTTTATGCTATTTCCGCCACCACGGTTCTCCTTTGGTTTAAGGACAATGTATTCCTTTTCGCCGCAGGCGTTGCAAGCGGACTGCTGGTAACCGCCATCACCGACGCTTTGCGCAACAAAAAACAATAAGAGACCAACAACGGGGCTGTTGCAGTTGCAGCAGTCCCGTTGTTTTTGGGAAAATCAATTATAAAATTAACCGTTGTAAGCAGCCTTGTCGCAGATAAGTATAACATCCTTGTGCGCCTTAAGGACGGTACAAGGAATTTCGGTGGTGATTCTGTCATCATCAACCATCTTCTTAACAACCGCATGCTTGTTTGCGCCGCTTGCAAGAACAAGTATCTTCTTTGCCTGCATAATGGTTGCAAGACCCATGGTTATTGCCTGGGTGGGAACGTCTTCCTTGGAAGCAAAGAAACGTGCGTTAGCTTCGATAGTGTTATCGGTAAGGTTAGTAAGGTGAGTGCTTGCATAAAGCTCTGCTTCGGGTTCATTGAAACCGATATGACCGTTCTGACCAACGCCGAGAACCTGAACATCGATGCCGCCTGCTGCTGCAACTGCTTCGTCGTAAGCCTTACCTTCTGCTGCGGGATCCTTTGCAAGACCGTTGGGAACATGAGTTCTTGCCTTGTCTATATCAACATGATCGAAAAGGTTAACGTTCATAAAATATCTGTAGCTCTGGTCATGAGTAGGTGCCAAAGGATAATATTCATCCAAGTTATAGCTGGTAACGTCCTTGAAGCTGATTTCGCCTGCCTTGTTCATCTCCTGAAGGCACTTGTACATACCAACGGGAGTGCTGCCTGTTGCCAAGCCGAGAACAGAGTCGGGCTTTGCTTTAAGCTGGTCAGCGATAACCTTTGCGCCCTCTTTGGACATTTCTTCATAACTGTCACATACGATAACTTTAAGCATAGTAAAAATCCTCCGTAATTTATAATTCTTTAACTGCATGTATATTCTATACCAAAGCCGCCCTCTTTGTCAAGCGATAGCGGCAATTTTCAAAAAGAAATTTCGGGAATTGAAGGTATTGCGCCCTCTTTTTCGGTGCTTTTGGCGGCAATGGCACAGGCTTTTACCGCAAGACGTTCTATTTCCTCCGGGGAAAGCCGTGAAACATCTCTGCCTGAAGTGACAGCGCCCGCAATAAAGCTGCCAAAAAATATATCACCTGCACCGGTTGTATCCTTAACGACTGCAGGAAAACCGTATACTCTGCCACGCTTTTCGCCCTTACCCCACATAGCGCCGTCCGGTCCCAGTGTTATAAGCACTGTATCGGCATGATTTAAAAGGAAATCCATAGCTTTATCAAGGTCTGAGCTATCGGAAAGCAAGCGAGCCTCGTTTTCGGACACCTTCAAAAGCTGTACTTTAACAGGTAAAGAAAGGCAAGCGTTTACAAAAGCTTTTGCCCCCTGCCACAAAAAAGGGCGATAATTTGGGTCAAAACTTATGCTTACCCCCTCCTCCGCCGCAATGGAAAGCAAATACATCAGGGTGCTTTTGCATGGCTCTGCGGCTAAAGACAGCCCTCCGAAATGAAAAAGGGATGAAGAACGCACAAGCCCCGCATCCGCTTCCTCAACGGTGATCGAAGCGTCGGCACAGCCGTCCCTGCAAAAAGCAAAGCTGTTTTCGCCGTCCGAATTAACGGTAACAAAGGCGTGGGTAGTAGGTCGGGCACAGTCAAACACCATCCCCTTTGTGTCAACGCCGTGTTTACGGGCGGTATCTACAAGCATTTTTCCGAAATAATCATTGCCCACTTTGCCGATAAATGCCGTTTTTACGCCGCCTTTTGTAGCGCAAACCGCAAGGTTAAAGGGTGCGCCGCCGGGGTTGGCCTTATACAGCCCCTCTCCCTTAGATATAAAATCAATAAGCGCCTCACCAAACGCGACAAGGCCGTATTCTTTACCGAAAGCCACGATTTAGCCTCCCCCCTGCTTGTTTTCCGTTGACAAAACCTAAACATAGCGTTATAATTGTGTCAGCGGAGGTGTAATTTTTATGAGATATGAAGGCGTGGTATTTGACCTTGACCACACTCTTTTTGACAGATATGCCACACTAAAAGCCCTGTCACCCGAATTTTGCATGCTGTTTGATGATTGCCTATCCCCCCACATGGATGCGGAAAAGGTAGGCGAACAGCTTGGAGACAGCGACAGAAAATACATATACTACGGCTGGAGCAAGATTTTTGAAGACCTTTGCAACAAAGGAATGTTTAACCCCGTACCTGCCTACGAAAGATACAGGGACGTAATGCTTACTCTGTTTCAACGTCACGCCGTCCCCTTCCCATTCACCTACAGCGTACTTGAAGAAATACGCAACCGTGGGCTTAAACTTGGCCTTATAACCAACGGAAAGGGGTATATACAAGCGAGAAAGTTAGAACTTTTAAAGCTTAGAGATGCCTTTGACTATGCCCTGCTTTGCGGCGAGTTTGGAGTACAAAAGCCCGACAGAGCGCCCTTTGACCACATGGTTAAGGTTTTGGGCATACCGGCTGAAAAGCTTTTGTTTGTGGGGGACAACCCTGTTTGTGACGTAGACGCATCACGCAAGGCAGGCTATACCCCTGTAGAGATACTTACAACAGAGTGTAAGCTTCCCGATGTGGAAAGCGCACAGCTGCAACTTAAAACCGTAGAGGAGTTGCCCGCACTTATTGACCGTTTGCAGAAATCCCCTTTGTAAGCTGAGGCATATTGCGTATAATATCCCTACGGGTTACTATGCCTATAAAGGCATCGCTGTCATCAGTAACGCAGATGAAGTTTTGCTTCATAGCGTGCTCAAGCAGCTCCTCCATAGTAACGTTTATGCGTACGGCAGGGCTGAAGTCGGGACGTACAAGCTCTTTTACACAATGCTTTTCCTGCTCTTTGACGGAAACGCATTCTTCGTCAACCAAATACCAAAGGAAGTCACCCTCGCTTATAGAGCCGACATAAGTGCCGTCCTCTGCAAGCACGGGGATAGCGGCATAACCGTGATAACGCATTTTTTCAAGCCCTTGACGGAGGGTGCTGTTTTCGTATATATAAGCCACATCTTTTTTAGGTTTTAGAAGCATAAGTACATTCATAAAATAAAAAACCTCCCTCTAAAGAAGCATTATAACACCGTTTGCTTAAAAAAACAATAAAATTTAAAATATATTTTAGGAGTGTTAAAACTTGATTACGACAATAAACGACGGCAAGCTTTTTGTAGAAATAAACTCTAAGGGTGCGGAGCTTTGGCGAATATACGACACCCAAGGCACAGACTACCTTTGGAACGGCGACAGCGCTTTTTGGGGCAGGCGTGCCCCTACCCTGTTCCCTATATGCGGCGGCATGATAGGTGACGGTTATATTTATGAAGGCAAGGAATATTCCATGCCCAAGCACGGCTTTTGCAGAGATGCGGAGTTCGAGCTTGAAACTGCCGAACCCAACCGTGCAGTGTATCTCATAAAGGACAACGAGGAGCGATACAAGCTGTTCCCTTTCCGTTTTGAGTTCAGAATAGAGTACAAGGTAGAAGACGGGGCTTTGCAGGTTATATACCGCGTTAAGAACCTTGGGGAAAATACCATGTATTTTTCCGTGGGTTCCCACGAGGCATACGCCTGCCCCGAAGGCATAGAATCCTACAGCATAGAGTTTGAAAAGCCCGAAAAGCTTATAAGTCTTGAAATAGCAGACAACTTGGTGCAAAACGGCAGAACGCTTATAGGCGAAAATATAAGCGTGCTTCCTATGAGCTACGATTATTTTAAGATAGATGCGCTGTGCTTCCAAAACATACTTTCCAAACGTGTCAGCCTTGTTGGTAAGGGCAGACGCATTGATGTAGAGTTTGACGGCTTTGAGTATGTTTTGTTGTGGACAAAGCAAGGTGCGACTTATTTGTGTATAGAGCTTAATTGCGGAATAGACGATTATGCGGACAGCGACCGTATTTTAGAACACAAAAGAGGCAGCGTTGCCCTTGACGGCGGCAAAGAGCATGTCCTTTGCCACAGTATGCGTTTTTCTAAAACCTAAGCCTTTACTTTGAACACAAGGTCGAAATGCTTGACAAAATTACAGCTTGGCTATATAATAATCCAATAAACTTATTTAGAACAAAGGAGAAAATTTATGAAGAAAGTTATTGCCCTTCTTATGGCACTTATGATGACTTTGACGGTTTTTGTTTCCTGTAACAAAGAAAAAGCCTCTGACAAGAAAACCGAAAGCAACGCACCTGCAACGAGCACAGATAATGCAAACGGCAGCGAGGACGTTTCAGAAAATACAAGCGACGAAGTAACAGCAGATATTACAGAAGATACAAGTGACGAAGAAACCGTGGACGTTTCCCAAATCGGCGAAGACAGCAATGTTGAGGAAACCGAGGAAGAGCCTTCCTTCATTATGAACAGCGAATCTGCCGAAGAAAGCAGTGCCGATGCCGAAGACAGCACCGTTGTTGCGGAATACGACAGCGCGCTTTTCGGTTCTTGGTCTGCGGAAGTAGAAGGCTCTGTATTGATGTTTAGCTTTGAAGACGGCGGTGTGGGCTCTATGTCTATGGAAGGCCTTGAATTTGATATTACTTGGTTTGTATCCGACGGCAAGCTTACTGCCAATATGTCATACTACGGAGTTGAAGACAACCTTTTTACCGATACCGACTACAGCGTTGACGGCGACAGTCTTACCGTAACTTACGAGGGTGACCTCATTACACTTACCAAGTTAGAAGATAACGGAGAAGAAGACAGCTCTGCCACCGTCGTTCCCGTAGAAAAAGAATACGACAGCATTCTTTTCGGCACATGGGGTTATTTTGAAGACGGCATAGCGCTTCTTGTTACTTTTGAGGAAAACGGCAAGGGAAAAATAAGAACAGAAGGTATGACCCTGTCCCTTGATTGGTTCACCGCAGACGAAAAGCTTACCGTAAACGCATCTGTTATGGGCGAGCTTTTTGCCGATGCCGAATACAGTGTTGATGTTAACAAGCTGTTTATTACCGTTGAAGACGAGGTTTTGGTATTTGCTAAGGATACCACCGACGATAATACCGATAACAGCACGGAGGAAAGCCAAATTGTAAGCACAGGCAAAGGCTATGACAGCGCATTACTTGGCTCTTGGACCGCAGTGGCAAACGGAGTGGAAATGACATTCACCTTTGAAGAAGAAGGTGTGGGTTTTGTAACCAACATAGAAAACGGAGAAGAAGTTTCTTTCTATATCGACTGGTACACCGAAAACGGAGTGCTTGAAACCACAATAACCGAAATGGACGGTGTTGAGATTAACGAGCCTTTGGCTTCCTTTGAATATGAATTCACCCGTGAAGGCCTTTCCTTGACCACCGATGGTGAAGAAATAATATTTACTGCGGCATAACCAATAAAACGAAAAGTTATTTTTTAAGGCAGAAGACATTTTTGCTGTCTTAAAACAGAGCATCGTGATGTGCACTTGTTTCGCACATCACGATGTTTTTTAATTATACTGTTTTTTCTCTTCTCCCTTGTACGCAGTAATAACACCAAGTACGCACCGCTTTCCTCTATCGTCAAGACTGCGGTATGCTTTTACAAGCTGTATCTCGTTTGCAGACAATTTAACGTTGTTGTCGTCCCCGCACTCCACCGCATTGCCTACAAGATGGTCCACCGTGGTATTGAAAAAATTCGCCATGCCTATAAGAATGCTTATATCCGGCTCTACCCCATGATTTTCATATTTATTTACGGATTGTTGACTTATACCCAGCGCCGTAGCAAGCTGTTGCTGACTAACGCCAGAATCTTGCCTTAAAAGCTTTAAATTTTTTACCATTGCTAATCACCACTTATATTTTAACAACACGCCGTTGTTTTGTAAAACACCTTGAATTAGTTATTGACAACAACTTTAGGTTGTGGTATACTGTACAGAGCGAGTGTAATTCTTTACATTTTGCGAAATACTAAATTACAAGGAGACAAAACAATGAAAAAGCTTTTAGTCATTCTTTTAGCAGTACTTATGGTTGCGACCGTTTTCACCGCTTGCGGCAGTGAACCCGAAAAGAAGGAAAATACCAACAGCGCTGCTACCGACACCAATAACGATGCTAACACCAATAACGGCGGTAACACCAATAACGGCGGTAACACCAATAACGATGCTAATGCCAACAACGGTGGTAACACCAATAACGATGCTAATGCCAACAACGGTGGTAACACCGATAACGATGCTAATGCTTCTATCGCAGGCAAGTACATTTTAGACGGTGCGATAATTGACAACGAAATAGTAGGAAAAGAATATGTTGAAGAACTTGGCTTTAGCGGCTACTACATTGAATTCAAAGCAGACGGCACGGGTGTTGCGGATATGGGCGATGGTGAAGGCACATTCACATACGCTGACGGCGTGCTTACCGATGAATTAGGTGATAC
>JAZSIW010000064.1:0-11920 GCA_045534025.1 Eubacteriales bacterium
TTTGAGAAAATTTCAATAGCGTTAGCGGTTTGAGGACGAAGCAATACTTTCCGTATTGCAAGGACGAAAAATTGAAATTTGCCGAAAAGCATTGCGTTTCAGACCTTTTGGGCCGGTTCGGATTTCAATGCTTTGGCTAGGCTAAGATTAATAAGCAAGAAAAAAGAAGCTTTTCGGTGCGTTTTGCACCAAAAAGCCTCCATGCTTATTTTACGGTTCGCTATTGCTTATTATCTTTATTTATCCTGTCACGCACAAGTTTATAGAAAATTCGGTTTGGCTCAAATTCCAAGTAACGCTTTTTGCCTGCCTGTTCGTATATCACGTAAGCGCAGGCGGCAGAAAGGTTCTGTCTGTGGCTTACGCCCCTTGCCTTTTCGGTTTTGCACATCTTTTTTTTGGTGGTGATAAATACATCTTTTGTCAGCTTTAAAGAAAATACCGTGCGCCAACCGAATCCGCCGGAGCGGCGCACCGACAGAATATCCCCCTCAAGGCAATACTCAAACTCCATAACAGTGTAGCGGTATATAAGCAAAAATCCAACGCCGATAGCCACCCCCGCAAGCACCTTGAAAAGCAGGGAAATTTGGGGGTAAAACCCTGCCATAAGTGCCGAAAGTAATGTGAACGCAGCTGTAAACGCTATAATAAATATGGCTTGCAAAGTGCTTCTGTAGGGTTTACACAAATTCATACTAACCTCCGTAATAAAGCCTGACTGTCGGGCATAAACTAATAAAAAGGAGCAATTTATGAGCAAATACAAAGACCTTAACCAACTAAGCGACAAAGAGCTGTGCGGGCTGGTCAGCCAAATTACCGACGTCCTCGGCGCAGACCCCAAACGCACCGCTCATCTGACAGAAAACCCGGAAAAACTTAAAAAGCTTATAACGGGTATGGACAGCAAGGATATAGAAGCCCTTATCAACCGTGCGGGTAAGGAAAAATCGGAACAAATATACAAAACCTTGGAAAGGCGGGGCAACAATGGATGATAAACTGCAAAGCGTCCTTGGTAACAAGGAGCTTATGGAGCAGATAGCCGCCCTTGTGCAGGGCGCACAGACACCGCAAGTGCCCGAACCGCAACCCGTTTTTACCCCTCAAACCGTGCCCATGCAGGGGGATAAGGGCTTGGCTTTGCTGGCAGCGTTGGCGCCCTTCTTAAAGGAAAGCCGCAGAAAAAAGCTGGATGCGGCACGCAGTGCCATCTCCGTAGCTAACGCCTACAAAACCATCAAAAAAATATGAAAGGAGCGACCTCCATGTATAGCCGTGGCTACGACCGTGGTATAGAGTCCGACGGCAGCCTAAGAGAGCTGGAGCGCAGCTTTGAGGAAAACCGCCTTCAAGCGCCGCCCCCTCACGAGGAAGAGGCAGTGCCCACCCTTGCCAAGGGTAAAAAGGGACTTTTTGCCCACTTTGATACGGAAGACTTGCTTATTATCGCCATCGCCATACTTATACTTATGGACGGGGACCCGGACAACGATATTATACTTATAGCCTTGGCGCTTATTCTGTTTTTTTAACCCCTGTTTGCCAAAAAGTCCGCAAAGTCCTCCAAAAGCTTGTGCTTTGCCGGACTAAGCTTTTCCGCCTTGAACGCTACGGGGTCAATGCGTGAGGTCAGCACCTCATCTTCTCTGTACCCGCAAATGGAAAGAAAATCCTCATAAGTAACACCGTTTTGGGCTACCGATGCCAGCTTTGCCAAAAGCTTGGGCGTGGGTGGCCCGTTTTGCTTGCAAAGGCTGAACTTTTTAAGCTGTACGCGGCTTATTCCGCTTTCGGCGGCGTATTCATTAATGTCACGATTACCTTTTGCCATATCCAACAGCAGGGCAAACAGCTTTTTGCTGTATCCTACATTTATCATATTTTTCACCTTTCATAACAGGTCAGCGCCGCACCTATTACGGTGGCGTACTCACTGTTTTCGGGAATAACAAAGTTAACCCCAAAAGTTTCACCCAATATTTTAAACGCCTCTTTTGCGCTTTTAAGGGCGGAAAGTCTTCCTGTCAGCACAATATCCTTCACATCCCGTGCGCTTGCCGCAAATCGGGCAACTACCGCCACGGTCTCGTATATCATATTGATTATACCTGCCGCAATGTCCTCGCTGCGTACAAGGTCACCTATCTTGCCGAAGTTGGACGCCGTCATTGATGCGGAAAGGGTAGGCCCTATATCCTTTGCCGTAAGGTCGTTAACGGAAAGGTCAATAAGGTTTACGTTGCCCTTTTCCGCCAATTCCTCTATAGCCTTAACGTCCGTGGTGCCTATAAGCTTTTTGGAAAGCCCCACCAGCGTGCCGCCGCCAACGCCCGTGCCGCCCAAATGTGCCGCACCGTTTTTATCAAAATACACAAGCGCCGTGCCGGTGCCCATGCTTACAACAATGCCCTTATCAAGTGCGGAAAGGTAACTGCCGCCCTTTCCTATTGCCACAAATTCCGTTGCGTGCACCGCAGGCAGCCCGAAAATCTCGCTCCCTGCAAAAACGCTGCCAACCCCTGTTACAACCAGCTTGTCTATGTCGCTAAGTGCTATTCCGTTGGCAGAGGTGAACTTGCCAAACGCCCCGTAAAGGGAGGCAACAGGGTCGGTGGCACGGGTCATCATGGGGGAGATTACCGCCCCGTCCTTAACGCCCGCTATCTTTGTGGTGCTGCCGCCTACGTCTATACCGACTATAATACCCATTTGTATCCCTCCTTAATCACGCACCCACCACGGCTTTGGTTATCCAAAGCATAAGGGGTATGGTGAACACGCAAGCCACGGTGGATATTGCCACCGCCGCAAGGCTTGCATTCTTGTCAGCCCCGTAGTTGCTTGCAAGCAGGGGCGCTTTTGCGGCAACGGGTGTGGATGCCATAATAACGCAGATGTAGGTTGTGCCTGCGGCAACCTTGAATATGCCGCAAACAAGCAGTACACCAAGGGGTATAAGTATAAGCTTTACAAAGGCGGTAACATAAGCCGCCACATTGCCGATAAGCTGTCCCAAAGGCGCGTTTTTAAGCATACAGCCCAAAACCAGCATTGCCAAAGGGAAGGTAAGATTTGCTGTAGAGCTTAAAGCGGTGCTTAGTGCCGCAGGCAGGCCTATGCCCAGCCAGCTGAACACAAGTCCCAAAGCCGCCGCTAAAATACCGGGGTTGATAAGCGCTTTGCGCAAACTGCTGACGGTAGAGCTTTGCCTACCTGAGGAAAGCATAAACACTCCGACCGTCCACATATAAACCGTAAAGAAAAGCACGTAGCACGCACCGTAAAACATGCCGTTTTGCGGGAACATGGCGCTAAGCAAGGGGTACCCCATATAACCGCAGTTGGAGAAAATAACGGAAAACCTAAGGGCCTTTGCCTCCTTTGCGGGGCTGCCCTTAAACAGGAAGGATGCCAGCACAGTGGCAACAATATGAATGGCGGCACTGCAGCCCACAATGGTAAGCATAACGCCCACTTTGCCGCCGCCGCTTTGCATAAAGGCCATAAAAATAACAAGGGGGTTGGTAACATACACAACCAGCTTGCTTATCCCGTCGGCAGTGCGCTTGTCAAAAAAACCGATGCCTGCGGTAAAATAGCCAATTACCATTATTAAAAACAAAGAGATAACCTGTTTTGTAACCAAAGCTGTCATTTTCTGAAAAACACCCCTTTACAGGGTGTATTTTAACAGCTCCTGCGGCTTTTGTCAACCTTTTATTAGTATTGACAATCCTCCGTGCAAAGTGATATACTACACACAGAAAGGAGGCGTGCCCCATGCCATTGGCAGATAAAGCCCGCCCAAAGGATTTTGACGGTGTTGCAGGTCAGCGCCACCTGCTTGGTGAGAACAGCCCCCTGCGCCGTATGCTTGCCGCAGGGCACTTACCTTCTATGGTGTTTTACGGCCCGCCCGGTACGGGCAAAACCACGGTTGCGGACATCATCGCCCATAAAAGCGACAAGTTTTTGCAACGCATAAACGCCACTACCGCCTCGCTAAGCGACGTAAAAGCGGCACTTGCCGCAGGCGGCACTCTGGCAGGACAGGGCGGCATCCTGCTGTATATCGATGAAATACAGTACTTTAATAAAAAGCAACAGCAGTCTTTGTTGGAATACGTGGAGGACGGCAGAGTAACCCTTATCTGCTCCACCACGGATAATCCCTTTTTTTGCATATATCCCGCATTGCTCTCCCGCTCTGCGGTTTTCGAGTTTAAAAGCGTTTCCGCCGAGGATATAGTTCCCGTGCTAAGGCGCGGGCTTAAGCTTCTTTGTGAGGAGTATGAGGAAAAGACCGCAGACGACGAGCTGCTTTTGAATATTGCACGCTCTTCAGGCGGTGATGTGCGCAAATCGCTGGGCCTTTTGGAAAGCGTCTATTTTTCCTGCGGTGAAAAGCTGGAGCAGTCCGTGGCGGAGGAGCTTGCCGCAATGGCAGGTCTGTACTTTGACAGAGGCGGCGACCAGCACTTTGACTGTCTTTCCGCTCTGCACAAATCTATAAGGGGAAGCGACCCCGACGCCGCAGTTCACTACCTCTGCCGTGCCCTTACGGGGGGCGACCTTGCCGCCGTGTGCCGCAGACTTCTCTGTGCCGCCAGCGAGGATATAGGACTTGCCGCACCCATGGCGGTGGCGGTTGTCAACGCCTGTGTAGAGTCGGCGCACCGCCTTGGTATGCCCGAAGCACGCCTGCCCTTGGTGGAGGCGGCGATATATTTGGCAACCCTGCCCAAGTCCAACTCCGCCTATATGGCTTATGACAGGGCGTACAGGGATATATCCGCAGGGCTTGCGGGCCCCATCCCCCGTCATTTGCAAAACGTACACGCCGACGGCGAGGGGGAGAAGCGCGCACAGGGTTATAAGTACCCCCACGATTATCCGAACCACTACGTAAAACAGCAGTATCTACCCGACGGAATAAAGGACCGTGTGTATTACGAATACGGCAACAACAAAACCGAGTCTGCCGCCCTTGAATATCATAAAAAGCTTACGGGCAAAGGATAAAATGCCATGGAACACAAAAAAACGGACGAAAGCTATATACCCGATTATCAAAGCCTGTTTGAGGACGACCCAAATCATACGGGCGGCGGTGGCAGAGTTTTAAGAAAACTGCTTAAGGAAAACCGCCGTAAGATATATATTTCTTCCTTATACTATATAATAAAGGCAAGTCCCGTTTGGGTCATCCCCGTAATAACCGCATCCATCATTAACGCCGTTACGGGCGGCGGAGACGGAGTAATGGGTAAGGTCTGGCTGTATATGGGCATTCTGCTGGTGCTTCTCTTGCAAAACATCCCCATGCATGTGCTGTACGCCCGATATACCGACTCTATGCTTCGCACTGTAGGCGCGGGCCTTCGCAACACTCTAATTAAAAAACTGCAGCACCTTTCCATCTCTTATCACAAGGAGATAGAATCGGGCAGAGTCCAGTCCAAGTTTATGCGGGACGTGGAGGCAATAGAGTTTCTTAACAGCCAGCTTATAAAAAGCGTGCTGCCCAGCATTATCGGCATAGCGGTGTCCATGGGCATAACTGTTTACAAAAGCCCCCTCGTGGCTCTGTTCTTTTTGGCCGTGGTGCCTGTCAACGTTGTCCTTGTCCGTGTGTTTAATAAGCGCATGAGGGAGACCAACAGGCATTTCCGTAAAGAGTCAGAGGATATCTCCGCCAAGGTTGCCACAATGCTGGAGATGATACCCGTAACCAAAGCCCACGGGCTGGAGTCTTTGGAGATACATAACTTAGAGGAAAACATAACCAAGCTTAAGCTAAGCGGGCTGATGCTGGATAAGACCAACGCCTATTTCGGCTCTATCACCTGGGTAATAAGTCACCTGCTCAGCGCCCTGTGTCTGCTGTTCACCGCATTCCTGGCCATAAACGGCTATCTGCCTGTAGGCGACATAGTAATCTTCCAGACCTATTTCACTTCCATAAGCAACAGCGTCCAAAACCTTGTTAATATCTATCCACAGCTTACCAAAGGACTGGAGTCTATAAAGAGCGTGTCCGAAATAGTCCTGTCCGATAAGGTGGAGGACAACCGAGGCAAGCAAAGGATAAAAGAGCTGAAGGGCGACATAGAATTCAAAAACGTATCCTTCCGTTACCCCGACGGCGACGAAGATGTGGTCAAAAACCTTTCGTTTACCGCTAAAGCAGGGGAATGCATCGCCTTCGTCGGAGCATCCGGCTCCGGCAAAAGCACGGTGATGAATATGATCATCGGCTTCCTTCTCGCCACCGAGGGGCAGGTGCTTATCGACGGTAAGGACATAAAGACCCTTAACCTTTCATCGTACCGCCACCACATCTCCGTTGTTCCCCAAAGCAGTATACTGTTTACGGGTACTGTAAAGGACAACATAACCTACGGTATGGCACATGTCAGCCCCAAGGAGCTGGCACGTGTAACGGGGCTTGCCAATATCGATGAATTTCTGCCCCGCCTTTCCCAAGGTGTAGAAACCGTTATAGGCGAGCACGGCGACAAGCTGTCCGGCGGCCAAAAACAGCGTATCTCCATCGCCCGTGCAATAATCCGTGACCCCGAGATACTTATACTTGACGAAGCTACCAGCGCACTGGACAATTATTCCGAGTATCTGGTGCAGCAGGCAATAAACGGTCTTGTAAAAAACCGTACGACCTTTGTGGTGGCTCACAGGCTTTCCACCATTAGAAACGCCGACAGAATTATCGTTATGGAGGACGGTGTGGCTGTGGAAATGGGCACCTATGACGAGCTTATGGCAAAACAGGGCAAGTTCTACAAATTAAAGGCGCTGAGCGAGGTCAAGCCTTGGTCGGAGGATGTAAGCGTGTCAATTTAACAGTAAGCATTTTGAACGGAGAGGGCATAAAAACCTCTCCGTTCGTGCATAAAAAAGGGGCTTTTGGTGTGTTGCACAAAACGGCAGTTTTGTTATTGTGCACTTTGTACACAAGGGTCAAAATAATAGCTTATCCGTATCGCATTTTTTACAAAAAGGTATTGACACGCCTTCATTTTTGCTCTATAATTGAAAGCAAGAATAGAATATTGTCCCCAGCGCTCGGGTTTGTCCACAAAGGGTGGCATCCTCGGGTGGTCGGTATATATCTTGTGTGCTCCCGCGGGCTCGTAAAACGCTTTCCCGAACCGCAGGAAATCGCAGGGCGTGTACTGACCGAAAAAATGCAGAAAAAATCATGAAATCAGGAGGAAGATGCATGAAAAATTCTACTCGTCGCGTGTCTATGTTTCTTGCTGTTATGATGGTTCTCAGCCTTCTCGCTGCGTTCCCTATGATGGCAAGTGCTGCTGACACTAACTATGCTCTCGGCTTGACCCCTACCGTTACCAAGGGTACTGCTGATTATACCCCTAACACAGGTACGATCGCAGCTCTTACCGACGGCGTATACCCCACTGCTGAAGGCGAAGCTTCCCGTTACCTCGGTACCGGCGCACAGTTTAACTTCGTATTCAACCTCGGTTCCGTTAAGACTGACGTACAAAGCGTGTACCTTAGCATTTTTGCAGTATCCGGCGGTTCCATAGGTCTTATCAACGGTGCTTCTGTTGAAGTTTCTACCGACGGTTCTACCTACAACTCCGTTTACTCCAATACCACAGGCTACACTCTTGCAGATGCTGCTAACGGCCTCAAGGGTTATGCATTCAACTTTGCTGCTACTTCCGCACAGTACGTTAAGGTTTCCATTATCACCGAAAAGTACATCACTTCTTTGGCAGAAATCGAAATCCGTAACTACGCTTCCACCGGTGACGCTGCAGATATCGCTGCTTCCACCGAAACTCCTACCCTCGTTGACGGCAACTATGCTTACGGCGGCTCCTACACCGCAGTTAGAGTAGCTGCAGACGGTACTGAATCCGCTGTTGTTTACAGAGGTGCTACTCAGACCGACTCCGGCAGCCAGCTTACCGACGGTATTGAAGGCGCAGGCGGCAAAGACGGTACTGCTTATAAGACAGTTTCTTATGCAGGCACTGGCTTGTCCCACATGATTACCCTTTCCATGAGCGCTGCAAAGTCTGATGTTAAGTACATCACTCTTTACAACGTTCCCGTAGAAGGCACATCCTTCTGCTATCCTACAGACGTTTCCATTAAGGTTTCTTCCGACGGTATCACCTACAGCGATGTTACCTTCACCGAAGTTATGACCGCTAATGCTGACGCAACCGATTATGACATTTCCTACGTATTCAACTCTGCTGTTTCCGCTCAGTACATTCAGTTCAAGTGGACTCAGGTTAAGTACTTGATAGGTCTCGACGAATTCTGGGTAGGCGGCGCTGCTACAGCTCCTTCCGTAGAAGTTTCTTCTTCTGAACCCGAATCCAGCATCACTGCTGATCCTACAGTTATCACTTCTCCCACCGCTACCAACTATGCACCCAACGGTTACTACCAGTACGGTGCAAACACCAGCGCATATCCTTGGACTTCCAGCACCAACGGTGACCCCAACTTCACCGAAGCAGGTAAGTACGGCAAGGGCGAACTCAACGACGGCGCATACGCTGCTGACAATGTAAACAACGACCAGGCATGGGTTGCTATCCTCGGTTCCGAAGCATACAACACCATCAACCAGGTTGAACTTATTTACGATCTCGCTGCAGTTTACGGCGACATCGACCAAATCGTTATCAACTATTACCGTCACGCTGGCGACGGCGAAGACGGCTACTCCCCCGAATACGCTAAGGTTAACGGCATCAAGGTAAGCTTTGGTGACTATGACGGCGTTTACGGTGCAGAATCCACCGTTTATGCAGGTACCGTTACCGAAACCGTTAACAGCTATGCTATCTATAAGAACCAGTACGCTGTTGGCGATCTCACCGGCAACGTTCGTTTCGTTAAGATCGTTATCCCCAAGACTGTTTACAGACTTGTTATTGACGAAATCGAAATCATCGGCGCTTCCGGTTACAACATTAAGGGCGAAGAACCCGTTGAACCCGATCCTTCCAGTTCTGAACCCGATCCTTCCACTTCTGAAGATCCCGCTAACCCCTATCCTTACTTTGAGCCCGCTTTCGAGTTCGAACTCAGTGCACAAATAGGCAACTTCGATCCCGACGGCCCCGATTATAACGATTATGCTGAAGGCGAATACCTTGCAGTTGATATCACTCTCGTTGACTTTGACGAAGCTAAGTATCCTTACGGTTTGACCTCTTTCGAAGGTAAGCTTTACTTCGACGAAGCAAACCTCGTTCCTCTCTTCGTTACTTACGATCAACTCAACGGCACAACCGCTAACCCCAAGCCCGGTCCTGTTTACAGCTGGCCTACCTACACCGAAACCACTACCATCCCCAATGTTGGCACTTTCGAAGTAGAAAAGTTCGCTGTTTCCGGCGCTGCTACCGCTTATGCATACGTTCTTTCTGACGGTACTCTCGTTGGTAAGGAAGGCGTTCCCTCCACCGATACCGAAGCTGCTGCTTCCGCATACACCATCGGTAAGGGCTACACCAGCATTGCTTACTTGACCGAAAACTATGACCATATCGCAGAAGGCGTATATGTAAAGGATAACATCATATTCAGATATTACTTCACCGCTAAGGACGGTTCCTTCGACGCAGGCGAAACCTTCACCTTCGACGTTGATGATAGCCAGAAGTCCGACTGGATAGGCGACGCACAGCTCTTTGGTGCTACCTACCTCGGCCCCAACGCTATGCCTTCCTACACTACCGTTGTTGGTAAGTCTACTCCCGTTACCTTTACCGTTCCTGCAGAAACCGTTTACTACACAGTAACCTTCGTTGACAAGGACGGCGCAGAACTCAAGACCGAAACCGTAGAAGCAGGCACCGCTGCTACAGCTCCCGAAGCTCCCGCAGTAGAAGGCTTCAACTTCACCGGTTGGGATAAGGACTTCACCGCTGTTGCAGGCGATATGACCGTAACTGCTCAGTACGAACAGATTATGGTAACCGTAACCTTCGTAGCAGGCGCAAACGGCAGCCTCAACGGCACCACTTCTGTTTCTGTTGCTTACGGTACCGACCTCAGCACCGTAACCTTCCCCGAAGCAGTAGCTGCTGACGGCTTTGAATTTGACGCTTGGTCCGCAACCAGCGGCGCTATCAAGGTTGACACCACCGTTACCGCTTCCTTCAAGGAAGTTGCAGTAGCTGTTGACCACTTCACCTTCGCTGCCGGCGCTGACACAAGTAACGTAGTTGTAAGCACCGATGGCCAGACCATCTTCTTCAAGGCTCCCAACTACAGTGCAAACGCAGTAGCTGCTCTCTTCGCAGATGACAGCATTACAGTAGCTAAGGCTACCGGCGCTGCAGTTTCCGGCACCAGTTTGGTTGGCACCACTTGCGTTATCACTTCCACCATCGGTAACTCTACCGCAACCCGTACCGTTGTTGTTCTCGGCGATATCAACGGCGACGGCAAGGTTACTTCTGCTGACTACGGTCAGGTTTGGAACTGCGCTAAGAACAAGCTCGCTCTCAGCGGCGCTAAGCGCATAGCAGCTAACGTAATGCAGCCCACTACCGACTCCATTACCGCTGCTGACTACGGCGTTGTTAAGAACGTTGCTTCCGGTAAGCTTGCTAAGTTCTCTACCGCTGTTAAATAATCACGGCACGTTAAATAGTATAATTTAGCATTTTGCGCCCCTGCTTCGGCAGGGGCGCTTTTTTGTCGGTGTCCCCAAGAAATCGTCAGATTTCTTGGGGTGATTCTCCGGGGATTAGGTAATAAATAATAGCCGGCTGTAAGAAAACAAAAGGGTTTCACACATTGAAACCCTCTTTCGTTGTGGGTAAAGCGAGGCATAATGCGGTGTTGCGGTGGAAAACTATGAATTCTCGTGTGGAAAATCCGCGGAAAAACATACCATTTGTGCGGGAAAGTTGTGCAAAGCAACAATTATTTTTTGCACATTATTAATTTTGCATAGAGGAATCGTCGCTATGGTAGTACAACATGTAGTGATGCTGAATAAATAAGCGCGCATTTTGTCAAAACGCCTCTGATGTTTTGTGATATTGTACAAAAATCGATGCTATATATTGTGCACTATTGCAGAAAAGTAAAAACGTCAATTTGCACAAAAATTAATGGCCCAAAGTCCCTAAAGTCAACAAATAGGCGCAAAACCCCTTGACAAAACGGCACTTTTAAGGTATTATTAGTATACATACAAGTGTATAACCGTCGGGTTTTCTGCATTTTAGCCTGTACGGTCGTTCATTATTTCCTGCTCCGTGCGTTAAAGGCACGGAGGAGGGTATGTTTTGCTTAATTTTGGGAAAGCGAACAAAAAAATTTTGAATTAGGAGGAAACCTAATGAAAAGACGCGCAATAGCTCTTATCCTTTCGGTTATGATGATGGTGTCTTTGTTGGTTGCGTATCCCTTTGTAAGCGCAAGCGCTGCAGGCGAAACACAGACAATTAACACCACTCTTAACGCAGAAGCAAGTAGTACCTCCCAGGGTGCTCTTACCATCACCGCTCCCACAAAGGTTAACGTTGGCGATACCTTCACCGTAACCTTCGCATGGACCGACCTCGAAATCGTTACCGGTTGTATCGGCGTTTTCGAAATTCCTATGACAATCGATACCAGATACGTTGTTCTTAATGCAGATGATAACTCTACCATCAGCATCAGAGAATGCGACATAACAACCTGGGACGACTCTTCTGACTACGGCAACGGCCAGGGCCTTGCAGCAGTAGAAGCAACCGATAAGTCCGTTCCTAACAACCAGTTCTTCCGTCTTGGTTATAACAACTTTGACGAAACCCTCGTAGCAGTTGACGATACTTGTACCGTTGACCTTACCTTCAGAGCTACCACCGTTGGTACCACTGTTCTCGACCTCGGCGAC